>QRVH01000001.1 GCA_003458705.1 Eubacterium sp. AF22-9
TCAGTAATCTGATACTTTTTAAAATGGACATTATATATATGACAGAAAAATATATATTTTTTTACACAGAAAATTTGATAGATATTTGATTTGAATAAGTGTGGTGCCAGGTTGACTTAAAGATAAAACCAATGATAACTTCATATTAATTTATAAAGACAGATGGTAAGTTACAACTGTAGTGTTTGGTTTCGGTATTATTACCGCGATAAGGATACCAAAGAAATTGATATTGCATTAGAACATGATGGAATATTGAATCCAATAGAAATTAAGAAAACTTCAAATCCAGGAACAGAATTAATTAAGGTATTTGGATTGCTTGACAAGGCACCAACACTGCGCTCTAAAGGAGCAGTTGTCTGTATGAAGCCTTCACTTGGTGCAATTGATAAGGATAACTATATCGTACCAATTTGGATGATATAGGGTGAGTAAAAATTGCTATATTCACAATCCCTCCATAATATGCTATCATAATGAAAATTTACAAAGTGAGGTTTATTATGTGGGAGAAATTTAAGTCATTTCTGAAACGCAAGGATATTGAAGTTTCAGTTAAAAGGTATGGAATTGATGCACTGGGTGCGATGGCGCAGGGATTGTTCTGCTCACTTCTTATAGGAACAATTCTTAATACATTGGGAACACAGCTGCATATTGGTTTTCTTACTAATACTGTGGCAACAGTGAGCGGTGTCAATTATACAGTTGGAGGGCTTGCGTCAGCAATGAGCGGACCGGCAATGGCAGTGGCAATCGGTTATGCACTGAAATGCCCTCCACTTGTACTGTTTTCACTTATAACTGTTGGATTTGCATCTAATGCGCTTGGCGGTGCGGGTGGCCCGCTTGCAGTATATTTTGTTGCCATTATTGCAGCAGAAGCAGGTAAGATGATTTCTAAAGAAACTAAGATAGATATTCTTGTTACACCGCTTGTTACTATAGGTGTTGGAACAGGAGTAGCGGCTCTTATTGCACCGGCTTTGGGAAAAGCGGCAATGAAGATTGGCGAACTTATTATGCTTGCAACTAATCTTCAGCCTTTCCTTATGGGAATTGCAGTATCAGTTCTTGTTGGAATTGCACTTACACTTCCTATATCATCAGCCGCGATATGTGCTGCATTTGGACTTACTGGGCTTGCAGGCGGAGCAGCAGTTGCGGGCTGCTGTGCGCAGATGGTTGGATTTGCAGTTATGTCATTTAAGGAGAACCGATGGGGAGGACTTGTTTCTCAGGGAATTGGTACATCTATGCTTCAGATGGGAAATATAATTAAGAATCCGAGAATATGGATAGCACCAATAGTTACGTCTGCAATTACAGGTCCTATGGCAACATGCCTGTTCAAGTTGCAGATGAATGGCACTCCGGTATCATCTGGTATGGGAACTTGCGGATTTGTTGGACAGATTGGTGTATATTCCGGTTGGGTAGCTGATATTGCTAATGGAACAAAGACTGCAATTACAGGATTTGACTGGGCTGGATTGATACTTATATCATTCATTCTTCCGGCAGTGATATGTCCGCTTATTAATATGCTTCTTAAAAGGATTGGCTGGGTTAAAGATGGAGATATGAAGCTTTCTTGATTGGGGGAACTTAATTGGAGAAACTAGATTGGATAAAAAGACAGGTTTATGTTAAAAATAGTGGCAGGACTTCAGGTATTCCTAAAGACTGCCACTTTTTATATGCATATTAATTAAAATGTTCTTTCAATTCACCAGAAAGCTTTAAGACATGCTCGATGCCATCGTCAACATTCGAAACGGCTTCTTCCTGCTGGCGGATGCTCTCTGAAATATTAGATATCATTGCAGCATTCTCTTCAGAGGTAGCAACAAGCGTCTGAATGTCTGAGTTAACGTTGTCAAAAGCTGTCCTGACAGATTCGATTACCTTATACTGTTCCCTTACAAGATTGTGTGCAACTTCTGTTGAATCATTAATTCCGGTGAGGACATTGACAAGAGTGTCCATCTTGGAAACAACATCATTAGCTGATTCAGCACCTGCATTCACGCGGTTAGAAACTTCATCTGTCATACCTGAAAGACCGTTAATGATTTTGTGTATATTGTCTGCAGCTTCTGAACTCTGTTCAGAAAGATGACGGATTTCATCTGCAACTACAGCAAATCCTTTACCATGTTCACCGGCTCTTGCGGCTTCAATTGAGGCATTAAGAGAAAGAAGATTAGTCTGGGCTGCAATTGCGTTGATTTCTTCAAGAATTGAAGTAATCTTAGACATCTCGTTCATAAGCTCAGACATAGCTCCTCTGGCAGAGCCAACAGTTTCTGCCATCTCCGAAAGAGTGTTTTTAACAACATTTACTTCGTTATTACCGGCTCTGACTGATGTATCAACTTTTTCGAAGCCAGCATCAAGCTCTTTGGAAAGCTCATAATTCTTATTGATTTCATCGGTGGCATCCTGAATTCTCTCAGTTACAGATATAGTTGCATTGGTTGTATCGTCAATAACGGTATTCATCTGAGAAGCAGCTTCATTTACCTTAGTTGCCTGTTCAGATAAGTTATCAAGACCGTTCTTACAATTTTCGATAGCTGAATTAAGATTAATGGCTATGTCATTGGCTGCATGTGAGTTGCTGTTAATAGTAGATAGTGTTTCTTCACTCTGAGAAAGAAGCTCTCGTCCTCTGTCAACAGCTTTGTATAAAATAATAGCAACAAGGTCAAAAAGGAATACCTTTGTAAAGGCATCTACTCTGTCGTAATTAGCCCCATCAATAACGAATGGGAAAAATATGGTACATATAAGTGCAATATTAGCAACAGGAACAGAGTAATATATAATGTACTTCTTATCAAAATATAATGCCATCATTGATAGAAATACAAAATTGGCAAGAAATGCAACTGAGTTGCCGCCTAAAACAAAAGCATATACAAATGTAGCAATTGAAGGCGTAAGATTAATGAGCAAAGCTTTAATAAAATGATTCTGAATTAAGAACTTACCAATACCAGCAGCAATAAGACTGGCAAGCATTATGCCAATTCCGATAAATGCACGGATATTAATCCCTTCTGAAAAAAATGTCATAACTGATAATGCAATTGTTCCAACTAAAACAATAAGATAGTTGTGTGAATGTAATTTTTCCATTAGTTCCTCCCTAAAAATAATATTAAATTGTTCGAAAATTAATATAGAAATAATAGCATTTTTAAATACAAAAATCAATGATTAACAGGTTGACATTATGTAAAATTTGAAATATACTTCTTACTAAAGCGTTGACGAGAAGAGTACTATGTTACGGTTCTACAGAGAGAAGCATATATGGTGGAAGTGCTTTAGAATACGGATATGGGAAAACCACCTCCGAGCGGCCCCAATACGGCACGGTGATTCCGTTATAATCATAATGAGATGTTCTCCTGATTGAGAGAATAATAAGGGTGGAACCGCGGATTGAATATTCGCCCCTTATACAGCAAGCTGGAAAGCCACTGTATAAGGGGCTTTTTTGCGCGAGTAGCGATGAGAATATACAGGGAAAGTCAACAGCTGTGCTTGCACAGGGTGTGGACATTGCATGGATATTCGAGGAGCGCCGCGACAGTGACAGAGCGAAGCTCTGGAACATGAGCTACGAGCACAAGCAGCGATGAGAATAGGAACAAAAATATTAACACAAAAGGAGATTTATCATGGTTAATTTTAAGGAAGATGAAAGACTGAATACTCTTAATCATTCATGTGCACATGTTATGGCACAGGCAGTTAAGCATTTATATCCACATGCTAAGTTCTGGGTTGGACCAGTAGTTAAAGAGGGATTCTATTATGATATAGACCTTGGAGATAATGTAATCAATGACGAAGCTATTGAAGCTATCGAAAAAGAAATGAAGAAAATCTGCAAGGAAGGCAAGAAGATATACAGAAGAGAAGTTTCTAAGGAAGAAGCCCTTGAGATGTTCAAGGATGATATGTATAAGCTTGACCTTATAAACGGCCTTGAAGATGGCAACATTACAGTATATGACCAGGGCGATTTCACAGACCTCTGCCGTGGACCTCATGTCGATAATACTAAGCTTTGCAAGAACTTCAAGCTTGTTAAATATTCTGGTGTATACTGGAAGGGCGATGCCAGCAATCACGTAATGCAGAGAATCTATGGTGTATGTTTCCCAACAGCTGAGGAGCTTGAAGAACATCTTAAGCTTCTTGAGGAAGCAAAGGAACGTGACCACAGAAAGATTGGCAAGGAAATGGAACTTTTCATGTCAGATGACTTAATCGGTCGTGGACTTCCAATGTTTTTACCAAAGGGATATACAGTATGGCAGGAGCTTGAGAATTACATTAAGGACAAGGAAAGAAAGCTTGGATACCTTCATGTAATGACACCATGTGTTGGTACAGTTAATCTTTACAAGACATCAGGTCACTGGGATCACTACAAGGAAAACATGTTCCCAGCTATGGAAGTTGAAGGCGAATCATTTGTCTTAAGACCAATGAACTGCCCTCACCACATGATGATATATGCTAACAAAATGCATTCTTACAAGGATCTTCCTATAAGAATCGGTGAGATTGCACATGACTTCAGATTTGAGGCAAGTGGAACATTAAAGGGTATTGAGAGAGGAAGACATTTCTGCCAGAATGATGCCCACCTTTTCGTAACACCAGAGCAGATTGAGTCAGAATTTGCCAAGGTTGTAGACCTTATATTTGAGACGTATAAGGATTTCAATATTACAGATTACCGCTGTGTTCTCTCATTAAGAGATCCAGAGGATAAGGTAAAGTATCATGATGATGATGAAATGTGGAACAATGCTGAGAACGCATTAAGAAAGGTTCTTAATGATATCGGAATTGAGTACACAGAGGAAATCGGAGAGGCTGCATTCTACGGACCTAAGCTTGATGTAAATGTTAAGCCTGCTATCGGTAATGAATATACTTTATCAACATGCCAGCTTGATTTCTGTCTTCCATCTAAGTTCAACTTAACATACATTGATAAAGATGGACAGAGAAAGACACCTGTAGTTCTTCACAGAGCTATCCTTGGTTCTCTTGACAGATTCATGGCTTATATACTTGAGGAGACAAAGGGTAACCTTCCATTATGGCTTGCTCCTGTACAGGCTACAATTCTTCCGGTTAAGAATGAAGATGAAGAGTTAAATGCTTATGCTCATGGTCTCTATGATTATCTTGCAGATAATGGAATCAGAGTTGAGATTGATGAGAGAGCAGAAAAGCTTGGATACAGAGTAAGAGAAGCTCAGGTTAAGAAGATTCCTTACCTTATTGTACTTGGTAAGAATGAAGCGGCAGATGGAACTGTAAGTTACAGACTTCACGGAGAGCAGAAGTCAACTACAGTATCTAAGGACGAATTTGTTGCAATGCTTAAGGATGAGATTGCTACTAAGAAGAATAATCCTGCAGCAGCTAAATAATCAGACTGACCTTACAGAAAGAAGCGTGACAATATGTAATGTTTTATGTATTGTCATGCTTCTTGTTTATATTTAAGAAAACAATAGGAAAATAAATGGCAAGATATTACTATAAAAAGAAAAAGAAGAAATTCGTACCTAAAGATTTGGCAAGTCTTAAGGAACTTAAGATAAAGACCGCATTAATGGAGAGTATTCCTGAGGATATAACACAGCTGTATCCTGAAGCCAGAAATATAAAGAGACATTTTATATTGCATATAGGAGAGACTAATACAGGAAAGACACATGATGCACTAGAAGATTTTTATAATGCCGGTTCAGGAATGTATCTTGCTCCCCTGAGACTTCTTGCACTTGAGATTCAGGAGATGAGTCTTGCAAGAGGAATTAACTGTTCGTTGACGACAGGCGAGGAGAAGGATATAAGAGATGGTGCAAAACATTTATCCTGTACAGTTGAGAAAATGGATATGAGCAGACATTTTGATGTCTGTGTAATAGATGAGGCACAGATGGTAGCCGACTCAGACAGAGGCTGGGCGTGGACAGAGGCAATTCTTGGCGTTAATGCTGATGTTGTACATGTATGCATGTCGCCGAATGCAATACATATTGTTAAAATGCTTATAAAAATGTGTGGAGATACATATACGGATATAAGACATAAAAGGAATTCAAGACTTATAGTTGAAGATCATGATTTCATATTTCCGGATGATATACGGGATGGAGATGCTTTAGTATCATTTTCACGTAGAAAAGTTCTTATGCTCGCAACTCTTCTAAAGAAGGAAGGGTATAAAGTAAGTGTTATATACGGTTCACTTCCATACAGTGTGCGAAAAGCAGAGGTTGCCAGATTCTTAAATGGAGAGAGCAGAATTGTAGTATGTACAGATGCTATTGGAATGGGAGTAAATCTTCCTATAAGAAGAATAATATTTACTGAGTCGAAAAAATTCGATGGCAAATCCAAAAGATTTCTTAACATGAGTGAGGTTAAGCAGATTGCCGGAAGAGCAGGAAGAAAGGGAATGTATGACCAGGGGTATGTCAACTCAATAGAGGACAGGGACCAGATAGGTGAACTGCTTCATGGAAGATATGAGCAGATAACAAGCTGCGTTATACAGCCGCCAAGAAAAGTTCTGGATATGCCATACAGCCTTTCAGAGATATTTAAGATATGGTTAAAGACGATTGAAAAGAAATGCTTTTCAGTTGCTGACTTAAAGAACAGGATTAAACTTGCTGAATACATTGAGAAAAAACATGGTGAGAAGATTAATAAAGATCTTGAATACAGTCTTATTAACATTCCATTTGATGAGAATAACGAGAAACTTAAATATTTGTGGCAGGATCTTGTTGATATGACAGCTGACGGTGAACCGGTAAGCAGGATGTGGTATTATGTAGATACTGAATCTGAAGATATAGAAGCCATGAAGCTGGATGACCTTGAACAGTTGTATAAGAAGATGGATCTGCTTAATTCATACTGTAATGCTCTTAATATATCAGAATATGATGAGCGTATCAGAATGCTTAAAGAGGAGATATCAGAACGCATAGTAAGAGAACTTACTAATGGTGAATTCTTCAACAAATGTAAACGCTGTGGGAAGAGACTGGAATGGAATCACAGATTTGGCATGTGTGAAAAATGTTACGAGATAAATAAGCTGGAAAGAATGCGCTATAAAGCAGATAAATGGAGATAAAAAGGTCTACATTTTGCTTTTTTATGCGAACATAAGCAATTCGAACTGACAATATATAGGGGATATGTTATATTTAATGCACCAAATATATGTTTTTATAAAATGTAGACATTTTTGGAGTAAATTATCGTTATTAAGTGATAATACATTTATAAAGTAATAATTATTGGAAGAGGAAAATGCTATGAGTGAAAGTATTAAAGGTAGAATTCATCAGGTAGAAAGCTTTGGTTCAGTTGATGGACCAGGGGTAAGATATATTGTATTTCTTAAGGGCTGTCATATGAGATGCAGATATTGTCATAATCCTGAGACATGGAAAGAAGAAGGCGGAACATTAGAAACAGCGCAGGAAGTGTTCGATAAAGCTTACCGTTACAGAAATTACTGGAAGAATGGTGGCGGAATCACTGTAAGTGGTGGAGAGGCGCTTCTTCAGATGGGATTTGTGACAGAACTCTTTGAAATTGCGAAAAAGAATGGCGTGCATACAACTCTTGATACGTCAGGTAATCCTTTTAAGATGGAGCCGGAATATCTTGAAAAGTTTGACAGGCTGATGGCTGTTACAGACCTTTTTCTTCTTGATATTAAGGAGATTAATGATGATAAGCACAAGGATCTTACAGGCTGGACTAATAAGAATATTCTTGACCTTGCAAAGTATCTGTCTGACCACAATAAGGATATGTGGATAAGACATGTTCTTGTTCCGGGAGTGACAGATGCACAGGAAGATCTTGAGCAGTTAAGGGACTTTGTTGCCGGTTTAAAGACTGTTAAGAGATTTGAAGTGCTTCCATATCATACACTTGGAGTATTTAAGTGGGAGGAGTTAGGAATTCCATATACACTTTCTGATGTAATGCCACCTGATAAGGAACAGGTAGCAAGAGCTAATGATATATTAAGAACAGCAGAATACACAGGATATCTTGAAAAATAAGATATTGATAAAAGACCTCCCACAGATTCAGGGAGGTCTTTTATACGATTGTTATTTGTGATATGATCTTAATCCATCATTAAGCCCCTCTATATAAGATAGCGCTTTTTCTTTTCCAGATGAATTTAATCTTTTATAAAAACCTAAAAGTCTTGTTTCACTGTCTGATAAAGACTGCACTTCAATAATATTTCTGGTATCAGATTTCATCATAATATAATCCATGCTGGCATCTAATATGCTGCTTAATTTAATAAGTGTGGATACACTGGGCATATGCGACCTTGTTCATATGCGCTTATTGTTTCCTGCGCAACACCAAGTTCAGTACTTAATCTTATCTGTGTAATGTGTTTTTCTTCGCGTAATTCACGGATCCTGTTATGGACTTCATGCATTTGAATATTCCTCCATAGTATATCTGTTTATGATTGCACTATAAGAAAAATAACATTTTATTGTCTTATTATTAGTGGTGTATATGGTAAAATATAGCAATTATACAGGCTTATGTGGTATAAAATGGTAATAAAGATATATAGAAAAATTCTTATACCTATGTTATTATTTTAAATAGCAGTTTTGATGCAAATGAGTATTAATCAGGGGAAACATGAGAATGAAAAGAAGAGACTTTGCTGCCACATTAATGGCAGTACTTATGGCAGGAAGTATATTTGCAGGTTGCGGAAGTGCTGATAAAAATGTAAATCATAATGTTGAAACAACGCAGAATATACAGAATGCAAAGGATGTGCAGTTTACTACGCAGGCTGTTGCAGATAATGAAACCAAAGCAACAAATGCAAAGGACGAAAAAGAAACAGAAAGCACCATTCAGGAGTTGGAAACTAAAACTCAGGAAGTGGATACAGAAGTAATTACTGCAGACAGTGAGGTATCCGGGACTCAGAATGATAGCGATATACAGGAGACTGGAGATCAGGAAAATATAGCTGCAGAAGATAATGAGTGGAATAATGGAAATACAGAAGATTCTAATTATGAGGGAAAAAACACTCAGGAATCTGTAGAAAATAATAATCAGAATAATAACGAGAATAATGCGCCTGGAGAGTCACAGGCACCGGCATCAGGCGGAAATGTTAATATTAAAGATGATAACAGTCTGCTTGCAAGTGCAAAGGTTAATACAGTTACATATAGTGCATATGCCAGCGAAGTGTTAAGACTTGTCAATATTGAGAGAGACAAAGTTGGAGCTGCACATCTTGTTTTAGACGGAGCGTTATGTGATGCTGCAAATATGCGTGCGATTGAGATGGACTATTCGGGAAATTTCAGTCACACAAGACCGGATGGAAGAGATTGCTTTACTGTTTTTTCATTTTGCAAAATCAGTTTTTATACATGTGGTGAAAATATCGCGGCAGGGTATCCGACTCCGGCAGCAGTTGTTGATGGCTGGATGAACTCAACGGGGCATAAAGCTAATATATTAAATACAGCATTTACAAAGATGGGACTTGGATACAGTACAGGAGGCGGTGGAGAGTACCGCCATTACTGGGCACAGGAATTTGCTGGATAAAAAGAATATAAAAAATAGAAAGAGCCATATCGGATAATCCGGTATGGCTCTTTCAGAGAAGGAAATTATATGAGAAAAATTAAGATATAGCTTTCTTAATAGCGTTGAATGATTCCTTGCTTATATCATGCTCGATACGGCAGGCATCTTCTTCAGCGACCTTAGGATCAACACCAAGCCTTATGAGCCATGATGTAAGGAGCTGATGACGCTCATATATCATCTCAGCAATCTCTTTACCTGATTCTGTAAGATATATGTAACCCTCTTTAGTTACCGTTATATGATTAGATTCCCTCAAATTCTTCATCGCAATGCTGACGCTTGATTTCTTGAAACCTAACTCATTGGCAACATCTATTGAACGAACCACAGGAAGCTTTTTACTTAACATTAATATTGATTCAAGATAGTTTTCTGCTGATTCATGAATAACTGACATAATTATATCCCCCGATTACTTATAACGATATTGATATATAGATTATAACACGCATGTATATTTAATGCAAATGTGCCGAATATAAATTAATCATAAAATTTATCATAATACTTGGTAAAATATGGATGTAAAGCCTTATCGGTGTTGCAAATATACTGAATGCAGTTTAAAATGTAAAGAAGTGTATGTAAGATATTATTATGTTAGAGGGTGTTTTTTTGAATATCAGTAATATAGAATGGATAGAAAAACTGGATTGCCTTACAGACCTGCATGTACATCTTGATGGTTCACTGTCGCTTGAATCTGTAAGACATCTTTGCGGTATGCAGAATATAGAAACAGGTGATGATGCAGAATTGTCAGCGAAACTGAGTGTATCATCAGATTGTAAGAATCTTAATGAATACCTTGAAAAATTTGAGTTTCCACTTCAGCTTTTACAGACGCATGAGGCTGTTAAATATAGTGTGTGTCAGCTTATTAAGGAGCAGGAAGAACAGGGAGTAATATACAGTGAGATAAGATTTGCACCACAGTTTCATACAAGAAAAGGATTGTCACAGCAGGAGATTGTTGAAGCAGCATGTGAGGGACTTGATGAATCAAGAAAGTACTGGAAGTCATATTCCTGTCACAATCTTATATTATGCTGTATGCGTTCGGATGATAATAAGGATGCTAATATGGAGACAGTAAGACTTGCTGCATTATATTCTGAAAAGGGAAGAGGTGTTGTGGCAGCAGACCTTGCAGGAGCAGAAGGACTTTATGCAACTGATACATTTGCTGATGTATTCAGGGATGCAGTGCAGAAAGGAGTGCCATTTACTATTCACGCAGGCGAGGCAGCCGGAGCGGAAAGTGTTAAATGTGCATTGAATTTTCAGGCTGTAAGAATAGGACATGGCGTAAGATGTACAGAGAATCCCTTAGTTATGCAGGAGCTTGCAGACAAAGGAACTGCGTTGGAATTATGTCCGACAAGCAATCTGAATACTAAAATATATGAGACAATAGAGGATTATCCGATACAGCAGCTTATGAATAAGGGGATAAAGGTTACTGTTAATACGGATAATATGATGGTTTCTAACACTACAGAGGCGAGGGAACTTGCATTGGTTGCAGATACATTTAATATGGAGAAGAAAGATGTTAAGAAGCTGATAATGAATGGTGTTGAAGCTGCATTTACAACAGAGGGAATAAAAAACCGCTTAAGGGCAAGAGTGGATACACAGTTTGCCAAAGTGGCTGGAATCAGAGGTTAGGGTATGAATGAAGTTAATGAATTATTTACTAAAGAAAATGTAGAAAAGATATATGTTCCGGATATTGTTAAGGACGATTTGCTAAGTATTATAGAAGAAAAGCTTAAGAAAGCAGGATTCTATTACAGGGTTGCATACAGGGTGAAAGCACCTGATTCAATGCTTGATAAACTTATATTAAAGGATTACAGAAGACCTGGGACAGAGAATCAGGATAAGAAGATGCAGGATCTTATAGGAATAAGAATTATTCTGTATTATGCGGATGATGTTGAGATTGTTAAGAATTTTCTTGATACGATATTCTCTATGCCAGGCGTGTGGAATACAACAGAGGCCAATGAATATGAGTTCAGGGCAATGAAGATTAACGGAATATTCAAGCTGCCAGGATATCTTAGCAAGACCATTGTTAATCCTGAGCTTGGAGATTATGTGGATGATACATTTGAGATACAGGTAAGAACTAATTCTTTTGAGGGCTGGCATGAGATTGAACATGATATGAGATATAAAGGCTCAGCCTTTGGCACGGGTAATGAAGCGCTTGCAAGAAAGATGAACAGTATTCTTGCAACACTGGAGTTATGTGATGATTCAGTTGTGGGTCTGATTGAAGATTTAGGACATCAGCATTATAAAGATAGAAAATGGAACTATATGTTAAGATGTCACTATAGGCTTAAGTTTACAAGAGAGCCGCTTCATCCATATATTGCAGAAATATTTGATAATGATACAGAACTTGCAAAGAAGTTTTACAAGTTTAAGAGAGAGCCTTTGTTAAAGCAGCTTTGGGATAACACCGGAGATAAGGGACCTGAAATAACAGTTAATAACATTGTTAAAATAGTCAACCAGATAGGTCCGGAGGATGAGAGACTTAAAGAAGCATTTGCAAAGATAGAGCATGAGAAAAAGCAGGAAACAGAAAGTGTTACCAAGAGAAGAAGGTTTGAACCTTTCAAGCAGCTTGGCTCGTATATGGTATTCAAGGCAGATACATATATTGATCTTAGCAATCTTGCAATGACTGATGCTTTCAGAAAAGCCGTAGGGTACATATATTCATGGGTTAAGTCAAGATATGAGGATGTATTCACAGATTTACCAGAGAGCGCAGAAACTTATGTTAATGCAGAACCCGGATATTCAGTTAATCTTTCGTATGATGCAGAAAATGTGTATTTTTCTGAAAAAACTACACATCTTGATACTAAGATACCGACAAGAGTATGGATATCTGAAGCGGTTATATGCAAGGAAGGTGACAGACTGAAATTCACGGTATCTAACAGATATGCAGAGCCGGCAGACAGATACAGAGATAATGAAAATGTCCTGTTTTCAAGGCCTAATTTCTTTGGAGAGATTGCAGACAATATAGGAATTGTTGATGTGGAAAGAATGAGGGAATCTGTAAGATATGTTGAAGACAGTAAGGATTACGATGACCTTACAACACTGATTGCAGATGAAGAAAGAACATTCCCTGTTATAGTATTTATGGCAAGTGATGGCAGATGGCTTGATAAATTTGATATGAACTATTTTGCTTATCTTGTAGGATATTATGCACATATCAAGATGATAAGAAGCCTTATGAATCACGGAAATTTGCCAAGGATTATGGTCTTAAGATGGATGAATGTGCTGATTCAATTACAGTATTTTATCCGGGCAGAGAGCCTTATACAAGCTATAAGACAGATATATTCCATACAACATTTGAAGTTATTAAGGTTGAAAAGAGAAAATACTGGAATGAGAATGGCTGCAGGGCATACAGAAGAAAGCTTGTTTCGGAAATAAGAGAGAATAATGTACTGTGACAGTAGAAAGCAGAGGGAAAATAATGAACAAATGTGTTCTTGTAGTTGATGATAATGACTTTAACAGGGAACTTGTGAGAGATATTCTTGAAGATGAGGATATTGTTGTTTATGAGGCAGCAGATGGTAAATCTGCAGTTGATTTCATGGAGTCACAGGATGGTACAAATGTTAATGCAATTCTTATGGATTTAAGAATGCCTGTTATGGACGGTATGGAGGCAACAAGAGTCATAAGACAGGGGAGCAGAGGAAGTGTACCTATAATAGCAATGACAGCTAATTCATTTGAAACTGATAAGGATTATGTACATGCTAATGGAATGAACGGATTTATTGCAAAGCCCATAGATGTTGCAACATTGGCAGAGCAGATAGGAGAAATGGCAGGGTGGTAATACACCCTGCCATTTCTCCTATCTTGAATCACCCATAAAGAAAAGGGCAACTGTTCCAGGACCTGAATGCGTTCCTATTGTAGGACATATATAATTAATCCATATGTTATCAATACCAAATCTTTCTTTTACAAGTCCGGCAACAAACTGTGCATCTTGTAAGCAGTCGCCATGACTGATGAATATGACATCATTCTTATCTCTGTATGAACCGATATGTTCCTCCATACGGTCAACTAAAGCAATGAGAGATTTCTTTCTGCCACGGACCTTTCCTATATTAATAAGTCTGCCTTCATTATTTACATGAAGGATTGGCTTGATATTGGCAAGCGTACCAATAATGGCAGTAGTCTTAGAAACACGGCCGCCTCTGTATAAGTGGTTAAGATCATCAACCGTAAAATTATGTACTACATTAAGCTTGTGATTGTTGACAAAATCTATTATTTTGTCCATGGATTTTCCTGACTTTTTCATTTCAACAGCTTTATATACGATAAGACCTTCGCCCATTGAGGCAGCTAACGAATCTACTACAACGATTCTTGCCTCAGGATGTTCTTCCATGACTTCATTCGCAGCTATGCAGGCATTGTTGTAACTGCTTGAAAGTGCTGATGAAAATGCGATGTGAAGGATATCGAAGCCCTCTTTAACACGTTTTTCAAATATAGTTTTACAGTCTTCGGGATTACATGCCATAGTTGTTGGCATGTCGCCATTACGCATACGGTCAAAGAATTCCTTCTCAGGCATAATGTTATCTGTACCATAGATGACTTCACCAAATGCATAAAATAGAGTGTGAATGTCGATGTTGTTTTCTTTGACATAACTGTCAGGTAAATCAGCAGTTGTGTCAGTTGATATAAGAAAATCTTTCATAACTGTCAGATCCTTTCTTGATTTATTTCATGTATTATAATATCATTATTGAAGTGATATTCCAAGATATAAGATTTATTACATTTTTAAAGAAATTTTGAAAATGGGGTTGACATATATTAACTGGAATGATATCATGCAATAGTTGCAAAGCAAAGCAGAGTATCCACTCTCACCTCAGCGCACAGGGCGACTCGGGTTGATATTTAAGAATTACACATAATATTAGGATTGTGTTTTGATTAAAGAAAGTGGATAGCTGTGCTATTCACTTTAATTTTTTATATGGGGGTGTACCGCTATTAACGAGTTAATGATTAACGAACAGATTAGATGCAAAGAGGTTCGTGTTATTGGAGAAGAAGGACAGCAGCTTGGAGTTATGGCATCAAGAGATGCTTTAAACATGGCTAAGGATGCAGGAGTAGATTTAGTAATGGTTTCGCCATCAGCTAATCCACCTGTATGCAGAATTGTAGATTATGGCAAGTTCAAGTACGAACAGCTCCGCAGGGAAAAGGAAGCTAAGAAGAAACAGAAGACAGTAGAAGTTAAGGAAGTTCGTTTATCACCTAACATCGATGTCAATGACCTTAACACTAAGTGTAATTCAGCAAGAAAGTTCATTGAAAAAGGTAACAAGGTTAAAGTATCATTAAGATTCAGAGGAAGAGAGATGGCTCATATCGATTCCACTAAGCATATTCTGGAAGACTTTGCAGAGAAGCTTAGCGATATAGCAGTAATTGAGAAGGCTCCTAAGATGGAAGGCAGGAGCATGATGATGTTTTTAACTGAAAAACGTTAAAATAAATAACAATTAACAGACATTTTTAGGAGGATTATTATGCCAAAGGTAAAGACAAAAAGAGCAGCTGCAAAGCGTTTTAAAGTAACTGGAACAGGTAAGTTAAAGAGAATGAAGGCATACAAGAGCCACATTCTTACAAAGAAGTCAGCTAAGAGAAAGAGAAATCTTAGACAGGCAGCTATGACTGATGCAACTAATGTTAAGACAATGAAGAAGATTATGCCTTATCTCTAAGATTAATGGTATAACAACATTTATTTAGAGATATAGTTTAAGGAGGAATTTATAAAATGGCAAGAATTAAAGGCGGATTAAACGCAAAGAAGAAGCATAACAGAGTATTAAAGCTCGCTAAGGGTTATAGAGGAGCAAGATCTAAGCAGTACAGAGTTGCTAAGCAGTCAGTTATGAGAGCTCTTACAGAGAGCTATAAGGGCAGAAAGCAGAAGAAGAGACAGTTCAGACAGTTATGGATTGCCAGAATCAATGCTGCTGCAAGAATTAACGGACTTTCATACAGCAAGTTCATGTATGGTCTTAAGTTAGCTAATATCGATCTTAACAGAAAGGTATTATCTGAGATGGCTGTTAATGATGCAGAAGGATTTGCTAAGCTCGCAGAGGTTGCTAAGTCTAAGCTTGCATAATTGATTATATATTATATATCATAAACGAATGGGCTGTCGTGAAAGCGGCAGCCTTTTATTTTGGAAATGTATGATATTTTTGTGAACTAATTATTACAGATATGGCTAAAATGTTTATGATATGTTATAGTATGAAAGTCAATTTTTTCTTCTAAAGAGGAAGTAAGAGCGGAGGTTTATTGTGAGAAAGAGTTTTTTAAGGAAGACAGCAGTTGTGGCTTTATCAGCAACAATGCTTATGGCAACTGCATGTAACAGTAATATTAAGGTTAAGTATGATTATAATGTAGAAGATTATGTTCAGGTTGGACAATATGAAAATATAGCTGTTGAGGTTGACAGAACTTCTATTGAGAATGAACTTATTGAGAAGAAGATAAAGCAGGATGTAACAGATAATACAACTTACACAGAAGTAAGCAGAGGTGCAATGGATTCTGACCAGATTCTTGTTACTTATACAGCTACATCTTCAGGTGCAACATTATCAGGTCTGACTAATACAGATGGAACAACAATGATTCTTGGTACAGATACACTTGGACTGGAACTTGATGAACTTGAACAGGCTTTGTATGGAATGACTGCAGGACAGACTAAGGTTCTTATTGTTGATATTCCTGAAGACTACAGTACAGAATTATATAGAGGACAGAGAGTTGTATTTGAACTTACAATGCAGACAGTTGCACAGGCAAATGTTCCAATGATAACTAATGCATATGTTAAAGAGACATTTGGATATGATACAGTAGAAGAATATAGAGAGTCAATTAAGGAATCACTCCAGAGTGATATTGATTCAAAGGTTGATGATGCTATACAGGAAGATGTTCTCGCAACATTACAGGATACATTCAAGGTAACCGGATACCCTGATTCTCTTATGGATGAGGTCACATCAAGATTACAGGAATCTATTGGATTCTATGCTGATTTCTCAAATCTTTCAAAGGATGAGTATTGTCAGCAGCAGTACGGAATCAGTTTTGATGATTTTGTTAAGAAGTCTGTAACACAGCAGTTAATAATGGAAGCTATCGTCAAGGATCAGAATATTTCAATGAGAGAGTATGATTATAAGGGCGAACTTGATGACTTTGCATCTGCTAATGGATTTTCTAATGAATCAACATTTGAAGAGAAATATGGCAAAGATAAGATTGTAAAGGCTATGCTTGTACAGAAGGCACAGGATTACGTAATTAATCATGCAAATGTGACTTATAAGTAAGGAAAGACTGAATTTATGTAGTGAAAACGGGCAGCATAATAATATGCTGCCCGTTTAATCTACATTAATTTGCCTTGCTTATGTCTTCGGCATGGTGCAAGGCGAAATTGGGAGAGATGTGGCGGGAATAGAAATTCCATCTTGCTTATGCCTTCGGCATTTTGCAAGATGGAATGTGATGGGATTAAAATGCCTCTTGCAACATGCTGAAAGCATAAGCAAGAGGCTTATTTTTACTTTGTGCCGGTTGAGCCAAAGCCGCCCTCGCCTCTTTCTGTATCGTCGAGTTCTTCTACTTCGTTGAAGTCTGCTGTGATGTATGGAGCTAAGACTATCTGTGCAATTCTGTCTTTTGGCTCTATGGTTACAGGATTATCTGAGTGATTGTGGAGGGCTACTATGATTTCACCTCTGTAGTCAGAATCTATTACGCCTACTTTGTTGGCTGGGGCAAGACCTTTTTTGCATGCCATTCCACTTCTTGCGTAGATGAGTCCTACGAGTCCTGCAGGTATCTCCATTGCTATTCCTGTTTTGATGAATTCAGTTGTGCCTGGCATAACTGTTACAGCTTCGGACATTCCTGAGTAGAGGTCTGCTCCGGCTGAGAATTCTGTTCCGTATGTTGGGATACAAGCGTTAGGACTTAATTTCTTAATATTAACTTTCTGTGACATTGTGTAAACTCCTTTTTATTATTAATCGTACAGAAGTACGATGTTACCTGATTCGAGTGATTCTTTTACAAGGATTGTCCTCTGGTTTGATGAACCCTTGAACTGAAGCATCATATCTTTCTTGTCTTCTTCATATTTGCCGTCAACTATGACGTCAATGTATTGAAGCATTTCTTTAGTTTCTTTCCATTCATTGCACATTCTTCCAACAATATCCTTGTCAAACAGATATCCTGTAAAACACCATATACTCAGGTCAGGATATATTCTGCGTACTTCCCTCAGCAGTGGAAGGAGTCCCTGTTGGTTGCTGTGTTCAAATGGTTCACCTCCCAGAAGTGTGAGCCCTGTAACATAGTCTGGAGCAAGGGAATCAATGATTTCTTTAATTGTATCGTCTGTGAAGTCCCTGCCATAATTAAAGTCCCATGCGATTTCGTTAAAACAACCCTTGCATCGGTGGGTGCATCCACTTACAAAAAGAGAGGTGCGCACCCCTGGTCCGTTAGCAATATCGCAGGTTTTTATCTCGGCATAATGCATAATATAAACCTTCTTTCTAAAAGTTGCAATAAATCTGTATTATTAGCTGATAATGACATCTTATCACATGAATTACAGAATTATGAATGCTATATTAAGACTATAGCAAATGATTTAAATCTGTTGTACAATTATAGCAGATTTGCTCGTGACAAACAATGGAGGGTACATATAATGAAAATTTATTTTGACAAGCTTTACAGGTATGACAGATTGCAGGAACCGGCAGGCATAGCACTTCCTTTTAAGGAAGGTGAGTTAAAGAGTGCTGACAGGATAGCCATTACACAGAATGGCAGAAAATGTATGGTTCAGCCAAAGATTACATCAAAGCATCCAGATGGAAGCATAAGATACCTGTATGTGGATTTTCTTGCTGATATTCCGGCTAATAAGGGCGCAGTGCTTGAGTTTGAAAAAGAGTCTGATGGAAAGTATGAAGAAAAAGGAGTATCTGTTACTCAGACTGAGCAGGGACTGCGAGTTGATACAGGTTGTGTTACATTTACAGTAAATAATAATTCCCAGAATATATTTGAAACACTTGATGATGGAAGAAAACATTATACTGCTCAGAATTTTGAAGGACCATATCTGAAAGATGATATGGGATTATACGACATTAATATTGGCGAGTGGAAGATTATAGACGCAGGTCCTGTAAAATGTGTAATCAGGGCTAAAGGAAGTAACATTCTTAATAACAAAAAAGTTGATTTTGAGATAACACTTACATCATATGCAGCTAAGTCATGGATTGATGTATCATACAGAATTATTAATACGACTTATGATGAGCTTCATATTAAATCACTGGTATTTTATGCAAAACCAGATGAGACAGTTACTGCAAGTGATGATTTGTTTGATATGCACATTAATATGGATAATGACTCTACCGGATGTGGAGATGTACTTACAGATAATTCTAAAGAGAGTGGGCCGGTATATCATACAAGAGGAACAGGGGAATTAGAGATGATATCGGGCAAAGCTCCCGTTTCTAATGTAAGAACACTTGTCGGAAGCTCTAATTATAAGACTGATTTCTATATCGGAAGAGATGGAGTGCAGGTTAATAAGATTATCGATGATGCATATCTTGTAAAGGAAGCAAATGAACATTTTGCAGAGGTATTCTATGGTACATTTCTTGCAGATTATACTGATGGAAATGATGGATTGTGTATAACTGTATATCAGGCACAGCAGAATTATCCGAAGGCAGTTAAGGCGTATGACGGCGGAGTAGCTGTTATGCTTGTTCCAGAGGATATTGGAAATGTTGTTATGCAGTCTGGTATGGCGAAAGAACAGAGATTCCTGATGCATTTCCATGAACCGGATATGCAGATGTGGGAGCTTGATAACAGAAGTACAATATACCAGATGCCTGACAGACCATGCATAGCACCAGAGGAATTCAAGAAGGCAGAAGTGTGTATGGATGTATTCCCTGAACATCTTGTGGATGAAGTTGAAATCGCACTTATTGCAAGGGCTGATAATCATTCAAGATGCTACGGCATGCTGAATTGGGGCGATTCTATTGATATGGGATATACTTTACAGGGAAGAGGCGGCGGAAAACCTGTATGGAGTAATAATGAATATGATTATCCGCATTCATGTGCTCTTATGTATGCAAGAACTGGAATCAGAAGATTCCTTGACTATTTAATAGTTTCAGCAAAGCATCAGATGGATGTTGATGTATGCCATTACAGCAAGAATCCATTAAGAATAGGCGGACAGTGGGAACATACAGCAGGCCATTGTAAGAATGGAATAATGGTATGCTCACATGAATGGGTTGAAGGAGTAATTGATTATTATCATTTTACAGGTGATGAGAGAGGTCTTGAGACAGCAATAAGTATAGGTGATAACATATTAAGACTTCTGGATACACCAATGTATGCAAAACCGGGAGAAGCCAATGCGAGAGAAACTGGCTGGGCTTTACGTGCACTTGTTGCATTATATGTGGAGACAAGAGATGAAAAATGGCTTGCAAAATGTGAGTGGATTATTGACAGCTTTAAGATATGGGAAGAGGAGTATGGCAACTGGCTTGCTCCATATACGGACAATACTCTTATAAGAGTAGGATTTATGATATCAGTAGCTGCAGGAAGCGTAATGAGATATTACAGGGTATTTCCAAGAGAAGATATTAAGCAGATGCTTATAAGAGCAATTGATGATATTGTAGAGAATTGCACTCTTGACAATGGTTTGTTCTATTATAAGGAGCTTCCTTCACTTTCAAGGAATGGAAATAACACACTTCTTCTGGAATCACTGGCAATTGCCTATGAACTTACAGGTGATAAGAAATATCTTGAGTATGGTTTCAAAACATTTGAAACTAATATTAATAACACAGGCAGGGCAGGAGTTGGTTCTAAAAAGGTTATAGATGATGCTGTTGTTGTTTCTGGTGACAGCACGAAAGGATTTGCACAGAGTTTTATACCACTTGTTACATATTATAAGGCACTTGGAGATACAGGATTAATTAATAATGTAAAGCTGTATTCATAATTGAGATGAAGGTGTATACAGAGTTTATTACGGTGAGAGAAAGCAAACGCGCTTCGCGTGGATGAGCTTTCTCTCACCGCTCTTTTGTATATAGCAGCATTAACGCCCATACAGCTTGGAAAAGTCGCAGATATTTACTGGTTTTTTTATGTAATATATAGTATAATCTTTCAAAAGTGTTTGTAATTGACGGAAAGGTGGTTTTTTATGAGAATCGGAATAAGAGCACATGATGTTGCATACGCTCCATTAGAGGAGCTTATACCTAATATACATGCACAGGGTTTTCACTGTATGCATATTGCACTCAGTAAGTCTATCAAGGAGTTCAAGCCGGGTGTGGAGACTATGACTCCGGGGCTTGCTATGTATATTAAGGAATTATGTACAGAGAATAAGGTTGATGTTGCAGTACTTGGATGTTACCTTAACCTTTGCAATCCTAATCCTGAGAAGCATAAGGAGATTGTTGAGAAGTATAAGGCGCATATAAGATTTGCAAGTATTCTTGGTTGTGGAGTTGTTGGTACTGAGACTGGTGCAGTTAATGAGGAGTACAAGTATGAGCCGGCTAATCACAGTGAGGAGGCACTTCAGTGCTTTATTGATAATTTAAGACCAATAGTTAAATATGCTGAACAGTTTGGTGTTATTGTGGCAATCGAGCCTGTATGGAAGCACATTGTATACACTGTTGAACGTGCTAGAAAGGTGCTTGATGCTATTGATTCACCTAATCTTCAGATTATATTCGACCCGGTTAATCTTTTATGTGTTGATAATCTTGCACAGCAGGATGAGATTATTGAGAAAGCATTTGATCTGTTATTAAAGGATATTGCTGTTGTTCACTGCAAGGATTATATTGTTGAAGGCAGTGAGCTTAAGTCAGTGGCAGCAGGTACAGGAAAGGGTAATCCGGTGACCGGAGGAGGTCTTAATTATCTACTTCTGTTAAAGAAGATTAAGGAGCATAAGCCATATGTACACTGCACACTGGAAAATACTGTTCCTGAGAATGCAGTGGCTACAAGAGAATTTATGGAAAGAACATATGCCAGTGTATAAATAATGGGCTTAAGAAAACTATAACGCTGGACAATTACCAGAGAATGGAGCACGTATGCCAGAGAATATAGAGTTACCAGGCGCAAGCCATAACAAAACTAATCAGGTTGAAAGAGCGGTGGATACACCAGCAGATTTTACAAGTCCTGAGGAATTATATAAGGATCTTATTGCAGCTATAAAGAAATACCACCCATCTACAGATCTGTCTGATATCGAGAAGGCATACGAGACCGCAAGAAAGGCACATGAGGGACAGTTCAGAAAATCGGGTGAGCCATATATAATCCACCCTTTATGTGTTGCTATTATTCTGGCTGAATTAGAGCTTGATAAGGAGTCAATTATTGCAGGTCTTCTTCATGATGTTGTTGAAGATACAGTTATGACAAGTGAAGATGTTGCAAGAGAATTTGGTGATGAGGTAGCACTGTTAGTAGATGGTGTAACAAAGCTGACCCAGCTCAATTACCAGCATGATAAGATTGAGGTCCAGGCGGAAAACCTTAGAAAAATGTTTCTTGCAATGGCAAAGGATATAAGAGTTATTCTTATAAAGCTTGCCGACAGACTGCATAATATGCGTACAATGCAGTATCAGTCACCGGCAAAGCAGATTGAGAAATCAAGAGAGACAATGGAAATATATGCTCCAATTGCCCACAGGTTAGGTATTTCTAAGATTAAGGTAGAGCTTGATGATTTATCAATGAAATATCTTATGCCTGATGTATATAATGATCTTGTTGAACAGGTCAACTTAAACAGACCGGGCAGGGAAGCATTTATAAAGAGCATAATTAAAGAAGTCGGTATGCATATAAGTAATGCCGGTATTGAGGCTGAGATTGATGGAAGAGTTAAACATTTCTTCTCAATCTATAGAAAAATGGTCAACCAGAATAAGACGCTTGACCAGATATATGACATATTTGCAGTAAGAATAAAGGTTGATACAGTTAAAGACTGTTATGCGGCACTTGGTGTAATCCATGAAATGTATAAGCCTATTCCGGGACGTTTCAAGGATTATATTGCTATGCCTAAGCCTAATAATTACCAGTCGCTCCATACAACACTTATCGCATCTAACGGACAGCCGTTTGAGATACAGATAAGAACTTACGAAATGCATAAGATTGCTGAGTATGGTATTGCAGCCCACTGGAAATATAAAGAGGGAAAGACAGGCGAGAAGGATAACCAGAGCGAGGAAGCAAAGCTTAGCTGGTTAAGACAGATTCTTGAATGGCAGAAGGAAATGTCTGATAACAAGGAATTCTTATCATCTATTAAGAATGACCTTAATCTTTTCTCAGACAGCGTATACTGCTTTACACCTTCGGGTGATGTCAAGAACCTTCCTGCAGGTTCATGCCCTATAGATTTTGCGTACAGTATCCACAGTGCTGTAGGTAATAAAATGGTAGGTGCAAGAGTTAATGGAAAGCTTGTTACTATTGATTATGTTATTAAGAATGGTGACAGAATCGAGATTATAACATCGCAGAATTCCAAGGGACCAAGCCGTGACTGGCTTTCAATTGTAAAGAGCACACAGGCAAAGAATAAGATTAACCAGTGGTTTAAGCAGGAGTTAAAGGAAGATAATATCATTAAGGGTAAGGAAATGATTGCTAACTACTGTAAGACTAAAGGAATCGTTCTTTCTGACATTACCAAGCCTGAATATGTTGAAAAATGTCTTAACAAATATGGCTTTAAAGACTGGGATTCTATTCTTGCAGCTGTCGGACATGGTGCACTTAAAGAGAGCCAGATAGTAAACAGGCTTAATGAGGAGCATTTAAAGACCAAGAAGGCAGAAGTTACAGATAAAGATGTACTTGAGGAAATCGTTGCCGCTGAGTCTAAGGAAAAGTCAAAGAAGAAGGAAGGCAAAGGTGGAATTGTCGTTAAGGGAATCCATGATGTTGCTGTCAGATTTTCAAAATGCTGTAATCCGGTTCCTGGTGATGAGATTGTTGGTTTTGTTACAAGAGGAAGAGGCATATCAATTCACAGAACAGACTGTGTTAATATAATCAACTTCCCGGCTAATGAACGTGCGCGTCTTATTGAGGCTGAATGGGAGCAGGGACAGACAGCAGGCGATACTTATGAGGTTGAAATCAATATATTTGCCAATAACAGAACTGGACTTATTGTTGATATATCAAGGATGTTCACAGAGGCAGAGATTGATGTGAAGTCTATGAACTGTCGTCTTAATAAGAAGGAAGTTGCGACAATAAGTGTCGGCTTTGATATTCACGGCAAGGAAGAACTTAACAGAATTATAGATAAATTAAGAAAGATAGACGGAGTTACTGATATAACAAGAACTGCCGGCTAAGAAAGGTTTGCAGATTATGATTAAGATAGAATCAAGAGTATTGGGACCGGTAGCTACTAACTGCTATCTTATAATTAATAAAGATAACAATGAGAGCATTATTGTTGACCCGGCAGATTCACCGGAGTCTATATATGATATGGTTGTGCGTTCAGCAAGCAAGCCACAGGCAATACTTCTTACACATGGACATTTTGACCATATAGGTGCGGCTAATGAGGTGCGTGAGCATTATGGAATTAATATATATGCATCATGTGATGAGGAAAAGCTTCTTGCTTCACCGGCAAGAAACCTGTCAAATGCATACGGCATGAGTCTTAGGGTTACAGCAGATGTACTTCATAATGATGGGGATATTCTTGAACTTGCAGGACTTAAGATAAAAGCAATTCATACACCGGGACATACAGCAGGTGGAACATGCTATTATATCGAATCAGACAAGACACTTATGTCAGGTGATACACTTTTTGCTGGTTCAGTCGGAAGAACAGATTACCCTACAGCAAGCTCTGCTGCAATGATGGAGTCACTTCATGACAAGCTCTGCAAGCTCCCTGACGATACAGATGTATATCCCGGACATGGAGAGTTCACAACGATTGGATATGAAAAGCAGAACAATCCGTTTATGTGATGCCCGCAAGAGAAAAGGAAGCAACGCGAAGCGTTATTTACTTTTCGCGGGGCATCAACGAGCAAACAGCCTGCGAAGCAGGCGGAGAAGCACGATAGTGCGGGTTTGCGAGTATGGAATCAGCAGGCGAAAAGAAACTGACGCGAAAAGGAAGCAACGATGATATATATTAAGATTGACAATGATTTGTTTTATGATGATGCGGTTGTACTTGTCCGCTCGTTTTATCCAAGAATTGAGGTTACAGCACTTAAGGCAGATTCCAAGCCGGAAGAGAATGATGAGATTCTTTCAATAGAAGTGCCTGATATCACAGGGCTTGATAAGAAGAATGCCCATGAAGTGTTTAAGGACAGTTTATATAAGAAGCTTTCAGAAAAAACTGGCAAGAAGCTTCCATGGGGATATCTTACAGGAGTAAGACCAAGTAAGATTGCGTATACAATGCTTGAAGAGGGTGCAACTGAAGAACAGATTAAGAAACATTTTATCGACAAGCATTATGCAAGTGAAGAAAAGGCTGAACTTGCGCTCACAGTAGCGAGGAAAGAACTGGATATACTTACAGATATGGATTATAAGACTGGCTACAGCCTGTATATTGGAATTCCGTTCTGTCCAAGTATATGCCTGTACTGCTCATTTTCATCATATGCACTTGGTGCGTACAAAGATTATGTAGATAATTATGTAGATGCGCTTATTAAGGAGATAAGATTCGTCGCTGAAACTATGAAGGGCAGAAGACTGGATACAGTGTATATGGGTGGTGGAACACCTACAACTTTGAGTGCAGCACAGTTAGATAAAGTACTGACAGTGGTTGAAGAAGCATTTGACTTGAGCAGATGCCGAGAGCTTACTGTAGAAGCCGGCAGACCGGACAGCGTGACACCAGATAAATTCAAGGTTCTAAAAGCACATAATGTCGGAAGAATATCTATTAATCCGCAGACAATGAACCAGAAAACACTTGACCTGATTGGTAGAAAGCATACAGTTGAGGATATTAAAGATGCTTATGCGATGGCAAGAGAAGCCGGACTTGATAATATCAATATGGATATGATTCTTGGACTTCCGGGAGAAGGCGTGGACGAGGTTGCACATACCCTTAATGAAATTAAGGCAATGAAGCCTGAGAGTCTTACAGTACATTCGCTTGCTATTAAGAGAGCTTCAAGACTTAATATTTTGCGTCAGCAGTACACTGAGCTTTCAATCGAGAACACAGACAGCATTATCGCAATGACTGAGCAGACAGCAAGAGATCTTAACATGCAGCCTTATTATATGTATCGCCAGAAGAATATGGCAGGCAATTTTGAAAATGTAGGCTATGCAGTTGCTGGACTTGAATGCATTTATAATATTCTTATTATGGAAGAAAAGCAGACAATAATTGCGTGCGGCGCAGGTGCTTCAACTAAGATAGTGTTCCATAATGAAGGTGATGAAAACCATTCTGTTAGGATTGAAAGAATCGAGAATGTCAAAGATGTCAGAAGCTATGTCGAGAGAATTGATGAGATGATTGAGAGAAAGCGGAAGTTCTTTGGGGAGAATGAGTTTTGATAATAAAAGGGGCAAGGTTGTCAGGAAATATTAAAAGTAGTGAATAAACCAGAAGATAAGAGGAATATATATGAAGGAGTATGACAAATATCTGAAGCTTTTAAAGGAGAAATATCCCACAAAACAGTCGGTTTACCGCGAACTTATTAACCTCAATGCAATTATGAATCTGCCAAAGGGAACAGAGCATTTTATGAGTGACCTTCATGGGGAATATGATGCATTTTATCATATAATCAATAATTGTTCGGGAGTAATTAGAGAGAAGGTAGCGATGCTGTATGGAGACGAACTTACTGTGTTTGAGCAGCAGGAGTTGTGCACATTGATATATTATCCTAGAGAGAAGCTGTCTATACTTATGGATGAGAATAAGGTTAATGATGAATGGTACAGAAATGTACTTGGACAGCTTATTCAGATTGCAAAGCTTCTGTCTTCTAAGTACACAAGATCTAAGGTGCGAAAAGCAATGCCTGTGGATTTTGCATATATCATTGATGAGCTTATTCATGCGCAGAAAGATGAAGATGACAATAGGAGTGTGTACCACAGGCAGATTATGGAGACAATTCTCAGCCTTCATAATGGTGATGAATTTCTTGTTGCACTTACCGACTTGATTAAAAGACTTGCCGTGGATCATCTTCATATACTGGGTGACATATATGACAGAGGACCACATGCAGATAAGATATTAGATCTACTGATGGAACATCACAGTGTTGATATCCAGTGGGGAAATCATGATATATTGTGGATGGGAGCTTTTTGTGGCAATCCGGTGTGTATGGCACTTGTAGTCAGAAATAATATTAAGTACAAAACTATGTCGATTCTTGAGAATGGTTATGGAATAAGCCTCAGGTTTCTTCTACAGTTTGCAGTTAATACATATTCAGATAAAAATGTTGATGATGCAGTCTATAAAGCTATTTCTGTGATTTTATTCAAGCTTGAAGGGCAGCTTATTAAGAGACACCCGGAATACAGGATGGAAGAAAGACTTCTGTTGGATAAGATGAATGTGGATAAAGGAACAGTAAGAATTGGTGATAAGGAATATTTCCTTAATACTACAGAATTTCCAACCATAGATATGAATAATCCATATGAGCTTACTATGGAAGAAATGTTCCTAATGGGAAGATTCAGGGCAGATTTCATTAACAGTATGGCACTTGAGAGGCATATCAATTTTCTATATGAAAAAGGCAGCATTTATAAGATTCATAATGGAAATCTTCTGTTCCACGGTTGCGTGCCACTTGATGAACAAGGGGTATTTGATGGAATCGTTGTGGATTGCAAGTCGTATTCTGGTCGTGAGTATCTTGATTATTGCGAATCAATGGTAAGGCAGGCAAGAACCGGAGATTCAGATGCAGTTGATTTTATGTGGTTTTTATGGAGCAATATATTATCACCAGTAACCGGAAGGTGTATTAAAACATTTGAAAGAACTTTTCTGGACAAGGATAGAAATGCTGACTATAAGAATGCAATTAAAGAGGACAAGAATCCGTATTATGACCTGTATGAGAATGAAAGAATATGTAAAATGATTTTAAGAGAGTTTAATCTCTACAATGAGAGTGCACATATTATAAATGGACATACTCCTGTCAGGACAAAGGAGGGACAGCATCCGGTAAGGGCTAATGGCAAACTGATTGTTATAGATGGCGGTTTTTGCGAAGGATATCATGCTGCCACAGGAATAGCCGGTTATACACTTATTTATAATTCTCATGGAATGAAGATAAAAGAACATCATCCGTTTATGAGTATTAATATGGCAATTAACAGTAACAGGGACATTGAGTCTGAATCGCAGGTTGTTTATGTGGAAAAGCAGCGTGTGTTTGTAAAGGATACTGATAACGGAAAGCAGATTGCTGAAGAAATTAATGATCTGATGAATCTTTTGAAATTGTATAATACATAAAATCAGAATAATATTATAAGGAGTTGCAAAATGGAAATTTATGAAATGATTGATTTGCAGGATTGTCCAAGATGTTTTGGACCTTCTATATTAGAGGAAGAAGATCATTCTTATTATGTAATGTGTATGGATTGTGGATGTCAGTCTGCACCATTTAGTTTTAAAAATGATGAAGACAGGCTTGATGCAGCAAGAAGAACAGCAGAATTGTGGAATACCGGCAAGGTAATTTACACAGGCCGTACTGAATAGATATTGAAGGAGGATTTTATTTATGAAGAGCAAAGATGAACTTTTTAATATGCCGATAGTTGAACTGAGAGAATATATGAATTCTCTTTCTAATCCGGAAATACAGGAAGTTGCAAAGATATTTGAGGAAGATGATATTGAAAGAGATCCGCTTGAACTTCTTACAGCATCGAAGCTTTTTGATTATATGAAATATGCAAATGGTTCGGTGAATATTGAGTTTTAGTTGTTTAAGATTTTGAAATGATTTTTCATACATTGTATGAGAATAAATATTAATCAGGAGGATTATTGATGAAAATAGCAGTAACATACGAGGATGGTCAGATTTTTCAGCATTTCGGACATTCTGAGAGCTTTAAGATTTATGAGGCAGAAGGAAAGAATATTGTCCGTGCAGAGGTAATTGGCACTGATGGAGCTGGTCATAGCGCATTGGCAGCTGTTCTTAAGGATAAAGGTGTAGATGTTCTTATATGTGGCGGAATTGGTAACGGTGCAGTCACAGCACTTTCAGAAGCTGGAATTGATGTATATTCAGGAGCAGATGGAGAAGCAGATGCAGCAGTTGAGGCATATCTTAATGGCGATTTAACATCAGCAGGTGTTAATTGCGACCATCATCACGATCATGAAGAAGGTCATGGCTGCGGACACTGTGGAAGCCATGAAGATGAAGAGTCAGGTTGCGGACATTGTGGAAGTGATGAAGGTGAATCAGACTGTGGTAGTGGTTGTGGCGGCTGCGGCGGTGGCTGTGGTACATTTACACCATCATTTGAAGGACCTAATGTGGGAAAGAAGGTAAAGGTTCATTATAAAGGAACACTTAACGATGGAACACAGTTTGATTCTTCTTACGACAGAGGTGAACCGCTTGAATTTACTTGTGGAGCAGGAATGATGATTCAGGGCTTTGATAAGGCTGTTGCAACAATGAATGTCGGAGACGTTATTGATGTTCATCTTATGCCAGAGGAGGCGTATGGAGAAGCCGATCCAAGAGCTTTCATAACATTGCCTATAAGTGAGCTTCCTGGTGCAGAAGAACTTAAAGTTGATGATAAAGTATATCTTCAGAATATGTATGGACAGCCATTCCCAGCTAGGGTTGCTGCTTTAACTGATACTGAGATTACATTTGACGCTAATCATGAGATGGCAGGAAAAGAACTGAATTTCAGGATTGAGCTTGTAGAAGTATTATAATTGAATAATATTAAGATACCGGCTGGTACAGCTAAATGCAGTATCAGCCGGTTATTTTATTGTCTGGAAACAAGCTCCTTAGTCAGCCGTATCCATTCTTTCAGTTCTTTCCGGTTTTCATCTTCCTTGCGGAAGGCGGCGGAGAATGGTATACGCATGTCTGGGTCGCCAACCTGTAATACAACTGAATCAGGTGAAAGCTTCATTGCAGTAAGATAACTGTTTAGTGTAAATGCAATTCCATATCCCTGTTCAGCAAGTCGGATTCCTGCGTCAATACTGCTTATCTTATAGGTAAGCTCTGGCAGGACATCAGCATAGAAAAGGGCGTCTTCTTCAAGCTGTCTTATACTCTGGTTGCTGTGCTGCAGGATGAATCTTTCTTTTCTTACATGCGCAAGATCAAGCCATGGATAGATGCATGATTCTTTAGACTCTGCGAAAGATACAGCAGGGTGGCTTTTGGGAAGAATGGCAACAAGACAGTCTTCATATATGGTTTCATAGGAAAGTCTGGTGTTGCTCACGCTGTTATATCCAAAGAACATATCAAGGTCACCGGCAAGAAGCTGCTCTTCATGGTCTGAGAGATGTCCGTCAATGGCATATACAACTGACTGTGGATACAGTCTGTTAAATGCAGTCATAACAGATGGAAAGAGAGACTCAACCTGACGTACCATGTAACCAATGCGGAGTTTAACAGCCACATTTTTGCCAATATCAATCATGCGGTCCTCAAGTTCAAAGCATTTCATAGTAATATCTCTGGCAGATTTAACGAATTCCTCGCCTGCATATGTAAGAATCATGCGGCGGCCTTTTCTTTCAAAAAGCTGTATGCCAAGTGAAGTTTCAAGCTGTTTAAGATGTATGCTCAAAGCCGGCTGCGACAAGAACAGAGCATTGGCAGCTTTGGTAAGATTTCCGTAATTAGCAATTGTAAGAACATATTGCATGTCTTTTTCAGTAATCATATGAATTCCCTTTATAAAATAGTGCATGTTTCAATAACAATGTAATAATTATACATAATTAAAATGTATCAATCAATCGAAACTATAAATTAGATTTATACTTTCGATAAAAACATACAATTTTATTTTTAGTATGATTTATATTAAAATGTATAAAAATATAAATTTGTTATGGGAGAAAATTTCATGGAAACAAAAGCAAAGAAAAAATGGAAAACGCCACATACATTTGTAATACTTGTGGTAATTATTCTTATTGCTGCAGCGGCAACATATATTGTGCCGGCAGGTGAATTTACAAGATTTAAAGATGCAGCAACAGGCAAGACTTTAGTTGAAGCTGGAAGTTATCACAGAATAGCATCAAGTCCGCTTAATCCGTTAAAGATTCCTTCAGCAATCTATACCGGAATTGTGAAATCAGCGTCAACAATCACATTTATGCTGATAATCGGCGGAGCTTTTCAGGTAATTACATCAACAGGCGCACTTACAGCGTTATGCAAGAAGTTATCTAAGACATTTTCTAAGCACAAATATGTTGTAATTCCTGTATTTTTGACATTATTTTCTATATTTGGATTCACAATGGGAATGTCATCAGAGGTTATGATATTCGTTCCTATCGGAATTACACTTGCGCTATTCTTAGGGCTTGATAAAGTTACAGGAACAGCAATGATTGCACTCGGTGCAGCGGTTGGATTCACAGCCGGATTACTTAATCCGTTCAATGTCGGAGTTGCGCAGGATATAGCAGAATTACAGTTGTTCTCCGGGATGGCTTACAGAGTATTTATTCTTGTTGTGCTTCTTGCTGCTACAAGTGCATACATAATCTGCTATGCAAGAAAGGTTGCAGCACATCCTGAAAAAAGCGTAATATATGGAATTCCTGAAGACCAGGAGTACACATTTGACAATGCAACAGACACAATTACGGTAAGACAGATTGCAGTTCTTGTTGTTATGGCACTTGGTTTTGGAATACTTATATATGGCCTTTCAAAGAAGGGCTGGTACTTTGAAGAAATGTCAGGTCTGTTCATATTTATGGGTGTAATATGCGGATTTATCAGCGGTTACGGTCCTAGCAGAATTGCAAGGGAATTCGGAGAAGGTGCAAAGGGCATTATCGTAGGATGTCTTATAATAGGAATTGCCCGTACAGTTGAGGTAATCTTAAGTGATGCAAATATTCTTGATACTATCGTGTACGGAATTGTTAATATTGTAAATGTTATGCCAGATTCAATTAAAGCAGTCGGCATGTTCTTATGCCAGTCACTTATTAACTGCGTAATTGTGTCAGGAACAGGTCAGGCAGCAGTTACAATGCCACTTATGGTGCCGGTTTCAGACCTTGTAGGAATATCAAGACAGACATCAGTACTTGCGTTCCAGTTAGGAGACGGATTCTCTAACTCAGTACTTCCAATGTCATCATCACTTATGGGATATCTTGCTGTATCAAAGATTCCATACAGTAAATGGCTTAAGTTCATGATGCCTCTGTTCCTTATATGGACAGCACTTGGATGTCTGTTTATGCTTGGTGCATTAATGATTGGATATTAGAATTGATTAGGAGCAGATATTATGTCAGACGATATTAAGAAGCAGCTTGGAGCGGTTATCGACAGCTATAAAGAAGATTTATGCCAGATGGCAGATGAGATATTCGACCTTGCGGAGATAAGTGGGGAAGAGTACAGGACATCTGATATATTGTGCAGTTATCTTGAAAAAGAAGGATTTAAGGTAGAGCGTGGAACAGGACTTGAAACAGCATTCAGGGCAACATGGGATAATGGAAGTGACGGCCCGGTGATTGGAATTCTTGTTGAATATGACGCTCTTGAAAAAATCGGACATGCGTGTGGACATCATCTTCAGGGACCTGCCGGGATAGGGGCAGCAATTGCAGTAAAGAATTGCCTCAGGATTATCCATGCAGGCTTGTTGTGTATGGAACTCCGGCAGAGGAAACTCTTGGCGGTAAGATAATTATGCTAGATAAAGGTTATATGAAAGAGCTTGACCTTGCATTTATGTCGCATGGTTCGCCTAATACATCAGTAGATGAAAAATGTATGGCACTCGAGAATTTCGTGGTAACATTCCACGGAGTAAAAAGCCATGCTGCAATAAGTCCAGAAGAAGGACGCAGCGCACTTGATGCAGCGTTATTATCATTCCATGCAATTGAGATGTTAAGAGAGCATGTTAAAGATGACACAAGAATGCATTACACAATCCGTAATGCAGGTGGTCCTCCAAATGTAGTTCCGGACCTTACTGTTGCAGAATATACACTCCGTTCATACAGCACGAAATACCTTGATGAAGTTGTAGAGAGATTCTACAACATTTTAAAAGGTGCTGCGCTTATGACTGGAACAACATATGAAGTTCAGAGAGACCTTCCATTCAAGAGCAAGGTTGTGTGCCATAAGGTCAATGATCTGCTTATGGCAAATGCAGCATATGAGAATGCCCCATCAATCGCACCACCACGCGAAAGGACTGGTTCAACAGATTTCGGCAATGTGTTATATGAAGTTCCAGGCTCATGTATAAGAATTGCATTCACAGACAAGGATGCACAGCCACATTCAGAAGCCTACCTTAAGGCCGGAAAGAGTGATGCAGCGCATAATGCCATAGTATACGCAGCAAAGATAATGGCTGATTCAATATGTGATGTTCTTGTTAATCCTGAGCTTCTTGCGCAGATAAAGCAGGAGTTTGAGGTGGCAAGAGAAAAAGGTTGATTAGTGGGTTTAGCGATAATATTGAATTGAATTAATAGAATTGTAATCAGGCGACGGAGAAATCCAAAGCCTGATTTTTTGTAAAATAAAATAATATGACAATAAGTGTCTGACCTAACTGATATTATTTAAAAGAAATAGGCCAGATAACAGTTATGCCAATGCAGGTGGACAGAAATATAATTATGAATACGTTATGCCACAGCAGCCGGTTCAGGCAGCAGCCGGACAGCCAGTAGAAGAAGATGTATCAATTAATATTGCAGGTCATAAGATTAAGGGCAGACTTATAATGAAGATTGTTGCGATAGTGGCTGCAGCATGCTTCTTTTTCCCAATGTTCACAGTGTCATGTGCAGGGGTTAATGTTGGAAGTGTAAGTATGGCTGATTTAACATTTGAAACGGAAGATACAACTCAGGACAGCTATTATGATTATTATGACTCAGATGAAGAAGAAAATGGCACTGTAGGAATGATTGTATTCCTGCTTGCACCTATTTCAGCATTTTGCATATGCATGGTAAAGAATGAAGGAAAAGGCTGGGGAAAGGAGGCAGTTGCTGCATTTGGCTCATCTGCACTTGCGTTGATAAGTCTGTATTTTGTTATTACTAATACAATGAACGACGAATATGGTGGCTATGTTCAGGCAAAACCGATGTTTTCATATTATTTGTACATAATTGCTTGCGTTGTAGGTGCGGTTGTGGGAATCATGATTATTAAGGAACATCAGAAAAAGATTACTGCAAATGCTGGAACTGTACAGCATGTGGAGAAGCCTAATGTATGGGTAAAGACCGCATTATATACAGTTGGAGAAACATTTGCAATATATGTATTGTTCTTCCTGCTTAGTGCGACTTTTTAAAATGTGATATTATCCCTATGGAATTTTCAATCACATAGTAATATAATATGTAAGCCACCAGTCCTGGGAGGGGTGCTGCGAAAGCGGTACTATCGGAGTCTAGGTTCAATCACTTTATTTTTCCCGTAGAACTCGCGATAGCTGGTGGCTTTTTTATTATTATGGAGTACAGATTTAACATGGAATTACTTGATATCGTTGATGAGAATGGAAAGCCGACAGGTGAGACTGTTGAGCGAAAGACTGCACATAGTGAGGGAATCAGGCATAGAACGGCACATGTGTGGATTGTAAGAAAGTCTGACGAGGGAGCAGAGGTACTGTTGCAGAAAAGGGCTATGAATAAGGACTCATTTCCTGGAAGATATGATACTTCTTCGGCGGGACATATTCAGGCCGGTGACGAACCGGAGGAATCTGCTATAAGAGAACTGCATGAGGAACTTGGAATTAAGGCTTCTGTTGATGATTTGCAGTTTGTTGATACATTTGTAATCCAATATGAAAAAGAATTTTATGGCAAGATGTTTAAGGACAGTGAGATTGCATTTGTCTATGTATACACAAAGCCAGTCAATATAGATGAACTTACATTGCAGAAGGAAGAATTGGACGGCGTTGAGTGGTTCAACCTAGAATATGTCTATGAAGAGTGCAGAAAGCATAATCAGAAATTCTGTGCACCGGTTGGCGGCTTGGGGATTGTAAGAAGGTTTGTCAGAGGTACCGGATTATGATTTCAAGAAATATGTACAAGACAGGTGCTGTGTTAATGGCACTGGTGACAGCATTTACAGTGACAGGATTGTCAGGCTGTAAGAGCAGAACGGTGTCTAATGAAGTGACGACAGAGTATGACACACCAGATGATTATAATGATGAAAGACCGGGTGTAACATATGGAAATGTTGATGAAATAAGCTATTATTCACCGACAATCGGAAATGAATGTAAGGCTTGTGTATATCTTCCAAGAGATTATGATGAATCACAGAGTTATCCGGTTGTGTATCTTCTGCATGGAATGAGCGGAAGTTATTCTGAATATAACAGAATTGGCGCTCTGTATGTTGCACAGAATGCAGTTGATGATTACAACAGGAATCCTGTGATTATGGTGAGTTTTACTGTATTCACAGATGCTGATGGTGGTCAGGAGTCAGATTATGATTTCTCTGAACTTACAGCAAAATATGATGCGTGTGAGTATGATGTTATTAATGCATTGATTCCTTATATTAACGAGCATTATTCTACCAGAACAGGAAGGGAGAATACGGCGATAGCAGGATATTCACTGGGTGGAAGAGAATCGCTTTTCCTGTGTTTTGCACATCCTGATGTGTTTGGATATGTAGGTGCATTTGCCCCGGTAGGAGGAGTGGTTGATACAGGAAGTGGAGAAAGAGTTTATGGAAACAGAGGATTTCTTCTGCCTGAACTTGTTAAGGATGGAGGTCAGCAGCCTTTGGTTACTCTTATTGTAACTGGCGACAGTGATCCTTACTGCAAGGAATCTGCTATTAACTATTCAGATTATATGTCAAGTCATGGAATTAACCACATTTTCTATATAAGACCGGGAGCGCATGAGGTCAGTGTATGGAATAATGGATTGTATAATTTTATCAGAAGAATATTCTGATGCTTGAAGTTATGATTCATATGTGAGATAATGTCCCGGGTTAGTCGGGTTAGACATGCTGGCTTCCACACATAAAGACAGATTATGGAGGATTGTTTTATGTCAGATATACATAGCATAGATGTTGAAGATGATCAGTTTGCATATCGTTATGATACACAGCTTCTTATTGACAGAAGAGATGAAGATTTAGATGAGGATGTTATTGCTGATTATATTACAGAACATTTTGAAGGAAACTGCCTGATTGCAGCAGGCGATGAGGATCTTATCAAGATTCATTTCCATACTAATGAGCCTTGGAAGGTACTTGAGTATTGCAGTACTATCGGGGAGATATACGATATTGTTGTTGAGGATATGATTCGTCAGTCAGCTGGACTTCATGGTTGATAAACTGCCGGTCATCATTAAGCTGTCTGTCTGAGATAAACCGCTGGTCATCAATAAACTGTTTGTATAAGGCAGGATTTGACGTGATACCTATAGGTAGTCGTATTGATGATAGATTTATAGGAACGACAGGCTGACAAGTTCTGCTCAGACATTGTATATAAGAAAAAAGTTTGCAATGGTGGGAGTTATGTTAATGGTTGTGTGGCTGATTGTTAAAAAGAAGAAAAGAACATAATATTTAAAACAGCCAGTGAGCATGCATTTACATACTCACTGGCTGCTATTATTTACAAGAAAAAACCTTACCTTATGAAAAGATAAGCCGTATATCCCACATACAAAAGGATACATGCAGCACCTTCCAATCTGCTCATAGTCTTCTTGGTAAATGCGAAGAGAAATAATACAATTCCACTGGCAAGAAGTATGATACAGTCAATAAGTGATTCAGAAAGAACGTGAAGAGGCTGTATCGCAGCAGACATTCCTAAGATAAATAATATATTAAATATGTTAGAGCCGATTGCATTGCCAAGCGCAAGTCCGCTGTCACCTTTCCTTGTGGCAACTATAGAAGTTACAAGCTCGGGCAGGGAGGTTCCGATTGCAACTATTGTAAGACCTATGAAATTCTGGCTTACACCAAAGTTAGCAGCTATGATACAGGCTTTATCTACAACAAGATTACCACCGAATATTACAGCTATAAGACCACCGGCAATATAAAGCAGACTCTTAGGCAGAGGCATTATTTTACAATCCTTAGCTTCTTCCCTGTTTTTAAGTGCTGATATTATCATGCATGTGATGTAAGCTGCCATTCCGGCAAGGAGAATAATGCCTTCAATTCTTGAAAGTCTGCCATCAATAAACATAAAGCAAAGAATAGCAGTTATTATGATATTAACAGGCATATCACGCTTGAGAATGTCACGGTTAGTAGAAAATCCTGCAAAAAATGCACAGATACCTACAACGACAAGACCATTAAAAATGTTAGAACCAACAACATTGCTGATTGCAATGTCATTACTGCCAGAGAGGGCAGCGTTAATACTAACAGATGCCTCAGGGGCACTGGTTCCCATTGCAACAATGGTAAGTCCTATGATAACGCTTGGTACTTTAAGGATTTTGGCAAGGGAAGAACTTCCCTCCACGAAGAAATCCGCGCCTTTTATTAATAGCACGAAACCGATGAGTAGCAACAAATATTCCATAATAAGCTCCTTTCTTGCGATAAAGGAATGGAATAATATAAAAAGAGACCTTTATCGCATCAAAAATGAATTGATAAAAGTCTCGTTAATTGTAATAATAACCGGCTGTTCAGCGTGATGACGATTACTATTGCACCGGATACGATGCTAACTACTCCCTCTTATTAACATTATACTAATATATATATATAAATGTGTCAATTAAATATTATAATTCAGATTATTTTTCACAGAGTGATATAAAATACTCATGAATTCTTGTGTCACCTGAAAGTTCAGGGTGAAATGCAAGACCAATCTGGTTATTATATTGAACAGCAACAATTCTGTTATCAATAGTTGCAAGAACATCAACATTATCATTAACTGATGAAATGTATGGTGCACGGATAAATGTCATTGGAAATTCATCAAAGCCCTTCATAGCAGCAGTTCTTACAAAGCTTCCTAACTGTCTTCCATATGCATTTCTTTTTACAGTGACAGGCAGAGTTCCAAGATGTATACTGTCGTCATTGTCAATGTGTCCGGCTAAAAGAATCAGACCGGCACAGGTTGCAAGTGTTGGAAGGCCATCTGCTATTGCAGACTTAATTGTATCAAGCATATCCAGCTTTCTTAGAAGCTGTCCCTGAACAGTGCTTTCACCGCCCGGAAGGATAATTCCGTCAATGCCTTCAAGGTCTTTTTTTTGACGTATTTCAACTACTTTGTGTCCGATTTTTTCAATAATATGTTCATGCTCAATGAATGCTCCCTGCACAGCAAGTACGCCTATTTTCATATTATCTGCCTCTTTCTTCCATGATTATCTGGATTTCACCAGGATTAATACCAACCATGGCTTCACCCAAATCTTCTGATAATTTAGCAATAAGTGCAGCATCTGTGTAATTAGTTACAGCCTGAACGATAGCGGAAGCTCTCTTAGCAGGATTTCCAGACTTGAATATACCAGAACCTACAAATACACCTTCAGCACCTAACTGCATCATAAGTGCGGCATCTGCAGGAGTAGCAACACCTCCGGCAGCAAAGTTTACTACAGGAAGCTTTCCGTTATCATGTACATAGAGGACAAGGTCATATGGAACCTGTAACTGTTTAGCTTCCTCGAAAAGCTCGTCCTTTTGCATAGATGTTATTTTTCTGATTTCAGAATTCATCTTTCTCATGTGTCGTACAGCCTGAACAACATCCCCCGTACCAGGTTCACCCTTTGTTCTTATCATGGATGCACCCTCATTGATTCTTCTTAATGCTTCTCCTAAATCTCTTGCACCACATACGAAAGGTACTTTGAACTGGGTTTTATCAATATGATATATATCATCAGCAGGAGATAATACTTCAGATTCATCAATATAGTCGATCTCAACTGCCTGTAAAATTTGTGCTTCGACGAAATGACCGATACGGCATTTTGCCATAACAGGTATACTTACAGCATCCTGAATACCTTTAATCATCTTAGGGTCGCTCATACGCGAAACACCACCTGCAGCCCTGATATCAGCAGGGATTCTCTCAAGTGCCATAACAGCACACGCGCCAGCGGCCTCTGCAATCTTAGCCTGCTCGGGAGTAGTAACATCCATGATTACGCCGCCCTTTAACATCTGTGCAAGACCTTTGTTTAATTCATATTGTGAATTTGTTGTCATAACTGACCTCCTTGAAAATGAATTTTATGAATTGATTTTCACATATAATATTGCACAACTGGTTATAAAGGAATATCCAATTTAATAAAAATGTCACATGCCAGTATAAGGTCAGAATAGATCAGGAATATGGTCAGATGAAAACTGATTATAAAAAAATTGTCGAATTATGTCGTACGAAAACTGTCAGTCTGATTAGTAATCAGCAGCTTTTTGTATTATAATAGAACATATTTTAAAAATATGTAGGAGAGGGAAAGTAAGTGCGTAGGATTAAAAGCTTTTTGATTTTAATATGTCTGCTAAGCATATATACAGTTTTTTTATATGGGTGTGAAAAAAAAGAAAGGTCAGACAGCCACAATAATGAGGTTGGATTGCCGGAAATAGTCATAGGAAGTGACAACTATCCGCCATATAATTATGTCGATACAGATGGCAATGCTACCGGAATTGATGTTGAGCTTGCTACGGAAGCATTTAAAAGAATGCTATAAGGCCAGATTCATATATATTGACTGGGAGGATAAGAAGAATCTTCTTGCTGACAGAACAATTGATTGTGCATGGGGAAGCTTTAGCATGGATGGCAGGGAGAATGAATACAGATGGGCAGGACCTTATATGATCAGCCGTCAGGTTGTTGCTGTGAATATGGAAAGTGATATATATTCTCTTGAGGATCTGGAAGGAAAGACGATTGCAGTACAGACTACAACAAGACCTGAGAAGATATTTCTTAGCAAGACTGATGAGCGTATCCCGGCTATAAGGTCATTAATAGCTTTGCAGAAAAGAGAACTTATATATCCTTTTTTAAGCAAAGGCTATGCAGATGCTCTGGCAGCTCATGAAACTGCAATATGCCAGTACATTGAAGATTATAATATTAAGTTCAGGATTCTTGACGAACCATTAGAGACAGTAGGACTGGGAGTAGCATTTGACAAAAATGATGACCGTGGGATAGAGAAGCAGCTTACAGAAATTCTTAACCAGATGAGGAATGATGGTACAGAGAAGAAGATAATCAGCAGATATATTTCTGATGCTGATAAATATCTGGAGGTGGACAGTTATGGGAAATAATACCATTACCAGAAAGAAAAGAAAAAGAATATGGCCGATTGAGATTATAGCAGGTCTGTTTATAATGATGATTGTGTTTTTTATTGCTGTAAATGTTGATATAAAAACTACACAGGAAACACTTTCAGATACTGCGCATTATATCAATGAACAGTGCAACAGCTTTACAAGACATAATCTTGCGTCAGAAACCAAGAGCCTGCTCAGGGTAATTGAAAGTGCGCAGCAGATAAAACATAATATCACATATGAACGCAGCCTTTCAGATAAAGATATATTTACAGAAGAATTTATCAAAAAGAATATGCAGGAATGTTATCTGACGGCAGTTATAATCATGGATTCAAAAGGTAATCTTATAGCACAGGAATATACAGATGAATATGGTGCAGATGAGCTTAACGAATATCTTGACAGTACTTCACTTATTGATGTTGTTGATAATACTGAAAAAACATACGCAACAAGAATTGACTGTGAAGATGGTTCATATGTTGACCTTGCAGCATGTGGTATGGCGGATTCAAGTGGGGTAGTTGTTGTTTATTACCACACACCGGCAGAGTATGTTAATAATTACAATCTTTCATTTACACATATATTATCAGGTTATGATGACAGGGAAGATGGAAAGATTGTTGTTACAAAGGGAAATCAGATAATAGCGTCTAATGATGACAGTATGGTTGGTGAAGATGTTGACAAATATAATGTAATTAAGAAGATAAAGGAGACCGGTGCAAGTGGAAAAATAGTACATGCTGATAGTAACAGAAGGTGGGGCTCGCATAATTATGGTCTTATGGAACGTGGCAGAGATTGTTATGTATATGTTTATATGCCGGAAAGAAATGTTTTTAAGACAACACCAAGAAATATGCAGTATACATTTGTTGCCTATATGTTTGCTGTACTTGTGCTTAATATGATGCGCTGGAAAACGGTTCAGGGATATGAGCGTGAACAGTATGAAATGCAGCAGCAGTATGCAAAGACACTGCAGGAAAAAAATGAACAGCTGCAGGAGGCAGTACGCCGAGAGGAAAAGGCTAATGCTGCCAAGACTGATTTCTTATCAAGAATGACACATGATATAAGGACGCCTCTTAATGGCATAATTGGTCTGTTAAGAATTGATGAGAGTCATAAAGAAGATACAGATATGATAAATACTAACAGAAAGAAGATGTCAATAGCTGCTAATCATCTTTTATCACTTATTAATGACATCCTCCAGATGAGTAAGTTAGAGGATGGACAGATAGAACTTTCAAGAGAGATTGTGGATCTTAACAGGCTTGCAAAAGATATTATTACTATAGTTGAACAGCGTGCCTCAGATGCAGGTGTTAATATTAAGTATGACAAGGTGGCAGGAAAGGTTATGTATCCATATGTATACGGAAGTCCTCTGCATTTACGCCAGTTATTTCTAAATATATACGCTAACTGCATCAAATATAATAAAGCAGGAGGAATGGTTTCAACATATTTTAAATGTATTGGAACACAGGATGGAATTGTTACATATGAGTGGACTGTTACTGATACAGGAATCGGCATGAGTGAAGAATTTCTTGATCATATATTTGAACCATTTGTACAGGAAAAGACTGATGCCAGAAGTGTTTATCAGGGAACAGGACTTGGGATGGCTATTGTTAAGAGTCTGGTTGACAAAATGAATGGAACAATTAGTGTCACAAGCAAGGAAGGGGAAGGCTCAACATTTGTAATCAGAATTCCTTTCGAGATTGCAAGCAAAGTTGAAGAAACGAAGGTCGATAAGGAAAAGAGCAGTAATGATATTTCGGGAATTAAGATTCTGTTAGCAGAGGATAATGAACTTAATGCTGAGATTGCACAGACTCTTCTGGTGGATGAAGGCGCTAATGTTACTGTTGTCAGTGATGGTGAGCAGGCTGTCAGGGAATTTACAAGGTGTGCACCACATACATATGATGTGATTCTTATGGATATTATGATGCCAAAGCTTGACGGAATTGCAGCGACCAAAGCTATAAGAGCTATGGAAAGACCTGATGCTGTGGAGATTCCGATAATTGCAATGACAGCCAATGCATTTGAGGAGGATGCCAGAAAATGTGTTGAAGCCGGAATGAATGCACATCTGTCGAAGCCTTTACAGATGGATGTTGTAGTTGGTACAATTGCAGAGTATTATAAAAGATAATTATGCAGGATAAAGGAGCCTCTGCATAATACAATAACTGATAAAAGGGGATAGCTATGATATGTAGTAATTGTGGAGCAGATATAGGAGATAACGAGACAGCATGCCCATATTGTGGTGCTATGCAGTATGAGAATTCTGAACAGAAGTACATGAAAGACCTGTACAATCTGAATGAAGGAATGGAGAAGCTGGATAAGAATACCAGAAAATACATCATAAAAAGTACAATGAAAAGTGTAGGTATAGTATGTGCGGCAATAGCGGCAGCAGTTCTTGCCGGAAGTATGTTTGGATATGGTTCATATAAGAGCATGTATAATTCTTCACACAACAGGAAAGAGATACACCAGTCATTAGATTGGTACAATAATAATATAGGTGAACTTAATTCATTATATGAAAAGCGGGACTATGCAGGCATTTCAGAACTGACAGATAGTTATAATGGCAGTTCAAGTGTTTTGGAAAAGTGGAGTCATTACAATTTTATTAATATTTATGATTATTATTATAAAAGAGTGGCAGACATCTACATTATGGTTCAAAAAGGCGAAAAACTGAGTGATTATCAGTTTGGAACAGGCTTTGAAGAGTCACTCGACATGATATATTTCATTAATAATAAAAACGGATATAATTACCGTAGGTATGAGGGATGTACGGCAGAAGAAAAAGAAACTGTGGACGGCTGGGTTGCAGAAGCACAGAATTATCTTAAGAATGTTGCAAAGGCGACGGACAAAGAAATTAATGATATGCTTAATGAATTGTATCAGAATGGCTATTATGATTACAAGCTTGGAAAGAGCTACGAAGAGTCATTTTATAAAAAATATAATGAAGGAGGGAACAACTGATGAAATGTAATAATTGCGGCGCACCCATACAGATGAATCAGAAGTTCTGTCCTAATTGCGGCTCACCAAATGTGGAATTTAAGAAGCATATTGATGATATGGAACAATATAATAAAAAGTTTAACAGCACGCGTTCCAAAGTAATTGGTAACAGCAAATGGTTTGTGAAATATATTGCACCAATAACAGCTCTTGTTATAACAATGACTGCACTTACACTGGCTATTATTGGTAAAAATTCAATGATTGGATACGATATAGCAAGAAAAAATCAGCAGAAATATTATTCATCCCATAGTGATGAAATCCAGACAAAACTAAAGCTTCTGTTAGAAGCAGGAGACTATGCAACTCTGTACAGTATGGATTATGTGGGAGATTGTTCAATAAAGGATAATGATGATAAATACGCATGGAATGATTTTTACAATGTCGCAGGTGATTATGTGTATATAAGAAAAGGAATAATAAGTATGATGGAAAGGAATAATTCATCATATTATGGCGACGAATATATGAATACGATTTCAAGGGCTGTTGCGGATATGGAAGATATTGTCAGCAGACGTTTAAATTTATCGTATCATAGTGTATCGAAAGAAAGTATTAAGTATATAAATGATATATATGAAAAATCACATGAACTGTTAAAGGCATACTGCAATCTGACAGATGAGGACATAGCCGGACTTCCTGATATGTCACAGGCAGATATACTTACACTCATTACAAGGAGGAGCTTTGAATGAGAAAAAAGAAGAAATTTAATATATCACTTCTGGCATATGTGCTGTGTGTAATTATGATGATTATTATAATCCCATGTATTGCTGATATATCAGGTGATGTATTCAGGGGAAAGGGAAGAATGTCGGGCTATGAAGAAGACAGTCTTTATAATGATTTTATAGAGAATAATTATGAAGGGCTTCTTGAAAAGACAGAATATAACACAGGCATAGGCAAAGATATTGATAAAGATACGCAAGATTATTATACATTTGCCAGTGCATATAAGAAAGCTTTTAATTATAAAGTGTATATGAATAATGGGGAGAAGGACAAGGCAGAACAGGTGATTAAAGATATAGACAGCACACAGTTTAATAATGTGCTGTTTAAGGAAGCACTCGAAGATGTAAAGAGAATATACATAGTTATTGAGCCATAGCTTCATGATTTAACGAGAAACAGACCTTCTGTGGACTACCTGATAAGCAGTACTGGCGTTCCATGGCGGAACGAAGAGCAGGATTCGCACATGTGTCAGAAAGAGTTTCACATATAGGAAAAGAGGATAAAGAAGATGAGTAACACAGAAAAGAATAATATTATGACCGACAGGGTGTCATATTATTTTAAATCTCAGTGGCATATACTTCTGATAATAACGGTATCCGGTCTTATATACAACCTCGGACTTCTTGCAGGTCCGTGGTTTGAAGGACGAATGACAGGCTGTCTTGTTAATATACTTGGTGGAAAATCAACATTTACAGATATGCTTATTCTTGTGTTATGTTATGTAATTGCAATTGCAGTAGTGCAGATATCAAGGTATATCAAGAGATTTTATGTAAGAAGATTTGCTAATAATGTTAATAAGAACATGAAAGAGGTTTTGTATAACAGTCTTGTACATAAGAGCAGGTCACAGTTACAGGAAGAAGGCGCAGGAGATATTCTTACTAAAGCTATCCTGGATGTTGACGACTGTGCTGAAGGGATGAGAAAGTTCACGACTGAGATATTTGATACGGGTGTTGCACTTGCAGCATATGCAGGAATGCTTCTTTTCTATGACTGGAGACTTGGGCTTATATGTATGATATTCCCGCCTATATCTTATATCATTGCAGAGAAGATGAAGGCTGTTGTACAAAAGACAGGTGCAGAATATAAGGTGCAGTCAGGAAGACTTAGTGCGGCAACGCTTGACAGAGCAGAAAATGCGGTTACATACCGTGTGTATGGCTGCGGACAGGAACGGAAACAGGCTTACGAAGATAATCTTACTGCCTATGAAAAGTCGGCAGTAAGGGCGAATATATGGGGGACAGCATTTCCGCCGATATACAAGGTTATAGCACTTACCGGGGTTATATTTATATTATATTTCGGAAGCAGGAATGTTCTGGGAACAGGCTGGAAAAACTGGGATATTGCTATTTTAGCTACATATGTATCATGCTTTGCAAAGCTTTCTAAGAAGTCCTCACATGCAGCAAAGCTGTTTAATGCAGTACATAAGGCACAGGTGTCATGGAAGAGAATCAAACCATTTATGAAGCATGAGAATTATGAAAATGCTGATAACGGTGTAAAGTGTGACTCACTTGAAGTAAAAGGACTTACATTTGTTTATCCGGGAGGTTCTGATATATTTGAAAATGTAACATTTGAAGCAGAAAAAGGCAGCATCATCGGTGTTACAGGTTCTGTTGCATGTGGTAAATCAACTCTTGGAAAGGTGTTTTTATGCGAATATCCATATAAGGGAAGCATTAAGATTTCAGGAAATGAACTTTCAGAACTTGATGGTTCGAAAAAGGCAGGGCTTGCAGCATATCTGGGACATGATCCGGAACTGTTTAATGATACAATTAGGAATAATATTCTGATGGGTGATGATGAGGATGTGGCTAAGCTTCTTAGGGCAGTGTGTTTTGACAAAGAAGTAAATGAGATGGAAAACGGACAGGACACTTATGTTGGGAATACAGGTGTGAGACTGTCAGGAGGACAGGCACAGAGGCTTGCACTGGCAAGAACGCTCTGCCATAAGAAACCATTGCTTATATTAGATGACCCATTTTCAGCTCTTGATAAAGAAACAGAAAGAAAGGTATTTGCTAATGTTAAAGAATACACTAAGAATTGTATTGTGATTCTTATTTCACACAGATTATATCTGTTTCCAAAGATGGATAAGGTTATATGGATGGAGAACGGAAAAGCCGTAGTCGGTACACATGATGAGATTATGAATAAATGCCCACAGTATGCGGCTCTTTATAACGAACAGAGGGGAGGAGCATCTGATGAAAAATAAAAGTGTTGGCAGAGTTATATTAAACACAATAAAAGAAAAGTGGCTGCTTACAGCAGGAATTGTAATTACTGTTGCTGGTGCAATTGTGACAGCATTGTTTCCGCCACTTATTCTGGCTGGGATTATTGATACAGTTACATCAGGTACAATGCCGGCATTGTATATGATTATCATGTATTTCGGATTTCTTCTTATAACAGGTCTTATGGAGAGTGCAAGAGAGACTTTTCTAACAGTATTCGGACAGAAGATTACACATTCATTAAGAAGTGCGTTGATGGATAAGTACAGCTGTCTTACAACAGGTGGTCTTACAAGTCAGGAACCGGGAACTGTTGTTTCAAGATTCGTTGGTGATGCTGATACAGTTGAGAATCTGTTTACATTAGGAATTATCAGTATGTTTGCTGATGCCTGTAAGATAATAAGTATAGTTGCTGTTATATGGTTTAAGAATAAGGGACTTGCCATTGTGCTTCTCGTTATTCTTCCTTTCCTGTTCATATTCACAAGAACTATTCAGAAAAATATGCTGGAAGCACAGATTGAGAACAGAAGGGCTGTCGGAAGGGCATCAGGACACGTTCCGGAAACTCTTCATAATATAAGAACAATACATACTCTTGGCAAAGAAAATTATATGGCACAAAGATATGATGAATATATATGCGAAAGCTACGCAGCAATTGAAAAAAATAATTTTTATGATGCTGTATATTCACCGGTAATCCTTATTCTCAATGCTATTGTTGTTGCTGTGGTAATGCTTTTTTCGGCATCAGGTAACCAGACAGTGCTTACATTTTTTGGCATGTCAGCAGGTACAGCAGTTGCGGTAATTAATTATATTTCACAGATATTTGCTCCTGTTGAGAATCTTGGCATGGAGATTCAGACTATACAGTCAGCAATAGCAGGAGTACACAGAATTAATGAATTTTTTGAGCTGGATGAATTCTCAGTTAAAAAGGATTCATTCATCACAGAGGATACTGCGATGGAAGCTGACACTGATGTGCTTGTTGACTTCAATAATGTAACATTCGCTTATAATGATAAAAATGTTGTGGAGAACTTAAGCTTTAGTATTAAAAAAGGCGAGCAGGTTACTCTGTCGGGAAGAACAGGTGCAGGAAAGAGTACAATATTTAAACTCCTTCTTGGACTTTACGAGCCGGATAATGGAAGCGTATTGATTGCAGGTCAGAAGGTTACAGCTATTCCGGATAGTGAAAAGAGAAAGATATATGGATATGTTGAGCAGACTTTCCATATGGTTCCAGGAACTGTCAAAGACCAGATAACACTGTATGATGTATCAATTACTGATGAAGATGTAATTGAAGCAGCTAAGGCAGCAGGTATTCATGATGCAATTATGGAACTTGAGAACGGCTATGATACTATATGCAAGCCAGAAGATTTCTCACAGGGACAGTGGCAGTTATTGTCAATTGCAAGGGCTGCAGCAGCAAAGCCTGAACTGCTTCTGTTAGATGAGATAACAGCTAATCTGGATGCTGATACTGAGAAAAATGTGCTTGATGCATTAAACAGGGTAAGTGAGAACAGGACTGTTATATCAATATCCCACAGAACTAATGCGAGAACCGGAAGAATTATAGAAATTGCCTGATTTTGTAAGGTATTTTAACTAGCTTATTTTACAGTAAAGAAGTATAATACTCATGCATAAAATGTTCTAAAGAGGAAGCTGGTAAGAATGATGAAAAAAGCATGGTATAAATACTTAATTATTGGTTCAGTTGTTTTTCTGGCAATTGTTGCCATTATATTTGTTATTGATAAAAAAAATAAAACAAGAATAACAAATTCTGACAAAAATCTACAGGTGTCAGGTGATAATATACAGAAAGCAGATAGTAAGGCGCCGGTTATTACTCTTATTGGAAGTCCGGAAATAACTATTGAGGCTGGAACAGACTATGAGGATTCAGGATGCATGGCTGTTGATGAGGCTGATGGTGACATTTCTGAAAAAGTGACAAAAGACAAACTTGTGGATTCTGATGTTACAGGAGATGTGAAAATTATATATTCGGTTAAGAATTCAGCAGGCATAGAAGTGCATACGGAAAGAATTGTTCATGTTGTTGATACAACTGCACCGGATATTAATCTCATTGATGGAACTACATATTATATTAAAAATGGAACGCAATATTGTGAGCCTGGTTATGAGGCAGAGGATTCCTGTGACGGTAATCTGACTTCTAAGGTAAAGGTATCAGGAAATGTAGATACACAGACAGACGGCAAATATACTCTGACATATGAAGTAGAAGATGCAGCAGGTAATAAGACAAGTGTAGAAAGATGCGTAAGGGTTTATTCACCAATGCCTGATAATACAGTCAATCCGGGTAATAAAGTGGTGTATCTGACATTTGATGATGGACCGGGAAAGTACACCCAGAGACTGCTTGATGTGTTAGACAAATATAATGTCAAAGCCACATTTTTTGTCACAAATGGAAAGCCGGCATATCAGAACCTTATAGGAAAAGAGGCTGCTGATGGACATACAGTTGCAATTCATTCAGCATCACATGAATATTCAAAAATATATCAGAGTCTGGATGCATATTTCGAAGATTTTGATGAAATGAACGACATCATACAGCAGCAGACAGGAGAAAAAACAGATTTGTTAAGATTTCCGGGAGGTTCGTCTAATACAGTGAGTGCCACTTACTGTTATGGAATTATGAGCCAGCTTGTATGTGCTGTTGAAGCTAAAGGTTTAAGGTATTGTGACTGGAATGTATCAAGTGGTGATGCAGGTGAAGTAAACAGTTCTTCACAGGTCGTAAATAATGTAATTAATGGAATAAAGGCTAATAATGTATCAGTTGTCCTCCAGCACGACACAAGGGAATTCAGTGTTGATGCTGTTGAAGAAATTATACAGTGGGGACTTAGCGAGGGATATACATTTTTACCGATTACAGATACTACACCTATGTCGCATCACAAAGTTAATAATTGATGAATTTTAGATGGTAGATTTATATTGTTTTATATGATATAATTTTAATAAGTTTAAGAACGTGTAATACAAAGGGGTGTGTAAGCATATGGGAGGCTGTTATCTTGGGATGGCAGGGCATGATGTATTTAATGAAAAAGTTACGGAGATTATACACAGTAATGAACACAGAATAGTACTATTAGCACTTGACATCAGTAATTTCAAATATATCAATGATTTTTATGGCATGGATGAAGGCGATAAGGTTATGCAGGATATAGCAGACTTTTATTTTGTTAATGAGCCTTTATGCCTGGCATCTCATGGAATAGGATTCGATCAGTTCAGGGGTGCATATAAAGTAGATGGAATGACGCATGAAGATGTAGTTGATTATATTTCCAGAAAGAATGAGACATTTGAGGCAGAATTATCTGCAAGATATCCTTTAGTATACCAGCATGTATATGTGGGACTTTATTTTTATGATGATCCGGCCTTAGATGTCAGAATGGCAGTTGACAGGGCTAATCTTGCTAAAAAGTCAACTAAGGGAAGATTTGATATTCATTGTTGCATTTATTCAGAAGATAACTGCAATGAATATCTTGAACATATGGATATGTCGAATGAATTCGTGCGTGCATGTGAGGAAGACCGGATAGAAATATTTCTCCAGCCTAAGATTTCTGTATCAGAGGGAAAAGCTGTTGGTGCGGAAGCACTTGTAAGAATGAGGAACAGAGATGGTGAGCTTATACCGCCAGTGAGATTTGTTCCGGTACTTGAGCATACGGGAATGATAGGAAAGCTTGATGATATTATGCTTGATAAGACATTTGTATTTCAGCGTGAATGTATTGATAAAGGCATAAAGCCGGTGCCTGTATCGGTTAATATATCAAGACAGAGGTTTACAAGTGAGGGACTGCTTAATTATGTGGTTGGACTTCAGAAAAAGTATGATATAGATTCATCGCTTGTAGAACTTGAAATATTGGAGACTACTTTTATTGATGCTCTGGATACAATGATAAATGTTATCAATGCATTAAGAGAAAAAGGATTCCGAATCAATGTTGATGATTTCGGTTCTGGATACTCATCTCTTAACCAGATTGCAAATATCCCTGCTGATATAATCAAGTTTGACAGGGTATTTGCGAGCCGGTCACTGAAGAATGATAAGGGCAGACAGGTTATTAAATCATTGATTGAAATGCTTAAAATGGTAAATTATGATCTTGTTTTTGAAGGCATAGAGACAAAGGAAGAACTTGATGCAGTTGTATCTTACGGATGTGATGTCATTCAGGGTTTTTACTTTGATAAACCGCTTTCAGCAAAGGAGTTTATAAAGAAATACTATATGGGCGGCAGGGAGGCTACCTATGGGACACAATAATATTAACGATGAAGAATTACTGGAATATATTGTTAAGGATTTTAAAAGCGGTATACAGCATGGAATTCTTGTGGCAAATCTTACATATGAGCTTGCTAAAAGAATGGAACTTAGTGAGAGCGAATGTTATGAATTAAAAATAGCAGGAATGCTTCATGATATTGGAAAACTTAAATTATCAGAATACTTATATGGCAGAAATTCGGGTGAATTATCAGTCGAAGAGATGAAATATATGAGAATGCACTCTAAAATCAGCTTTGATGTATTGAAAAATTATGATTATTCAGATAATATAATGAAAGTTGTTCTCTATCACCATGAGTGTTTCGATGGAAGTGGTTATCCTGATAATCTTAAAGGAACAGATATTCCACTGGGTGCAAGAATTCTTAAGGTGACAGATGAATTTGCTGCGCTGATATCTGACCGGCCGTATAGGAAAGCATTTGACATTGATACGGCTGTGAATATTCTTATTGAAGAGATTAGGAATCTTGATATGAGAGTATTTATTGAGTTTCAGCGAATGATTCACGAGGAAGAAACATTTGAGATAATAAGAAATAGTAAGGTAGACTTAGAAAATCTTAGTCTTAAAGATATTCTATCCTTCGCAGATTAGTATTTAATTACAGGAAAGAGGTAAAGTAAGATGGCAGAGTCAATGGTTGGCTTAAAGAGATCGCACAGATGTACAGAGGTTTCATCGGCTGATATTGGTAAGAAGGTTACTGTAATGGGGTGGGTTGCCAAGAGAAGAAATCTTGGTTCACTTATTTTTGTTGATTTAAGAGATAGAAGTGGAATTCTACAGATTCTTTTTGATGAAAATATAATTGGCAAGGAAGGCTTCGACAAGGCATATACACTTCGTAATGAATTCGTAATCGCTGTTGAGGGTGAAGTTATTAAGAGAAGCGGTGCTGTTAATGAGAATTTAAAGACAGGTGACATTGAGATTGCTGCTAAGACATTAAGAATTCTTTCAGAGTCAGAGACACCTCCATTCCCAATAGAGGAAAATATCCAGACTAAGGAAGATATCAGACTTAAGTACAGATGTCTTGATCTTAGAAGACCTGATATCCAGTCTAATATTATTATGAGAAGCAAGGTTGCAACTCTTACAAGAGCATTTCTTGCAAATGAAGGCTTTTTAGAGATTGAAACACCTATGCTTACTAAGTCTACACCAGAGGGAGCAAGAGATTATCTTGTGCCAAGCCGTATTCATCCAGGTAAGTTCTATGCACTTCCACAGTCACCACAGCTCTTTAAGCAGATGCTTATGTGTTCTGGCTATGACAGATATATGCAGATTGCAAGATGCTTCAGAGATGAGGATTTAAGAGCAGACAGACAGCCTGAATTCACACAAATTGATATGGAATTATCATTTGTCGATGTTGATGATGTAATTGATGTTAATGAAAGACTTCTTGCATATCTTTTTAAAGAAGTTCTTGATGTTGATGTAAAGCTTCCAATCCAGAGAATGACATGGCAGGAAGCTATGGACAGATTTGGTTCTGATAAGCCTGATTTAAGATTTGGTATGGAATTACAGAATGTATCAGATATCGTAAAGGACTGCGGCTTCGGAGTATTCACAGGAGCACTTGAGAATGGCGGTTCTGTAAGAGGAATCAACGCAAAGGGACAGGGAAGCATGCCTCGTAAGAAGATTGATGCACTTGTTGATTTTGCTAAGGGATATGGTGCAAAAGGTCTTGCTTATATTGCAATTCACGAAGATGGTTCATATAAGTCATCATTTGCAAAGTTTATGACAGAGGATCAGATGAATGCCCTTGTTAAGGCTATGGACGGTGAAGCAGGAGATCTTCTCTTATTCGCTGCTGATAGAAATAAGATAGTATGGAATGTTCTTGGCGCATTAAGAGTTGAACTTGCAGGCCAGATGGGTCTTCTTGATAAGTCTGATTATAAGTTCTTATGGGTAACAGAGTTCCCACAGTTTGAATGGTCTGATGAAGAAGAAAGATTCGTTGCAATGCATCATCCATTTACAATGCCTATGGATGAAGATCTTGACATGCTTGAGACTAACCCTGGTGCAGTTCGTGCAAAGGCTTATGATATTGTTCTTAACGGAACAGAAATCGGTGGTGGTTCAGTAAGAATCCATCAGGCTGATGTTCAGAGCAGAATGTTCAAGGCACTTGGACTTACAGATGAGGTCGCTAATGAAAAGTTTGGATTCCTTCTTGATGCATTTAAGTATGGTGTACCACCACACGCAGGACTTGCATATGGTCTTGACAGACTTGTAATGCTTATGGCTAAGAGAGATTCAATCAGAGATGTCATTGCTTTCCCTAAGGTAAAGGACGCATCTTGTCTCCTTACTAATGCTCCTGATGTTGTAGATGCTAAACAGCTTGATGAACTTTCAATTAAGATTGAAGAAGAGAAAACTGAAGAGTAAAATATAATAAATGCCCTGCACTGATTTGAAAGTGTGGGGCATTATTTATATAATATTTATAAAAATGTTATTTGATAGTAATCTGTTCAACAGATGTATCAGCACCACTTGTGCTTACCCTGTAAAGGACTCCCTGATCTTCATAATACTGGAAAAATGTGTATCTTGATGTACAGTGAATATTAGTTACATTACCTATTGCAATAGGATCAATCTGTGTTCCATTTATATTCATCCTGTATAATCCTGTCTCAGCTGAATCACCTTCTAACTGGAAAAATATTTTATTTCCGTATACATTAAAGTTGATTACTTTACTGTCTTTAGTACCTGCATACAGCTGCTCAAGTGTCTTGTTAGAGAGATTATAACGTACTAAAGAATAATTCTTGCTTAAATCTATGTAGTATATATATCCGTTCTCAACATCTGCCAGATAAGAATTGCAGTCATATACGACAGATGTTCTGCCTGATTTAGTGTCGTAGCTTAATACATTATGTTTTCCCTCTGGATCTGAAAAGTATATTGTCTGGTTCTGTACGCATGCAGGTGAATACGGAGTATCAGATATTTTGGTATCTTTCTTACCGGCGATGTCCACTTTATGAAAGGCAAGTGGCGTTGTGTCACTATAGTGCTGGTAATACAGGTCATTACCGGAAAGTGCAATAATACCTGATAACTGGTCATACAGGGCTTTTGGGGATTCACCATTTAAGTCACAGCGGTATACTCCAAAAAACTGTCCCCTGAATATTGTTCCGATTGTTTCCTGCTTGAAATTATTTTTAACATAATATATGTAGTTTCCACAGACATTGATTGATCCAACACTGTCATCGTTTAATTTCATGGCGTTAGTGCAGTCAGAATCCATTACATACAGCTTGTTGTAATCGTATGGATTGGCAAAATATATTTTGTCATTATATTCACAGAACAAACCGCCGTTATTGAGGTTGCCGGCTGTGTTACCGACAGCGTTATCATTGTTATAGACAATACGGTTGTTTCTTACTGATATAAATATCAAAACAGCAAGTGCTATGCTGATAACTGACAAAACTCCTATAGTTATAGCTTTTTTCATATGATATCACTCCCTTATGTGTGTCCTTAAAGAACATTTTCTTAAGTATAACATAAAGTACATTTATTGCATATCATTAAAAATGTGATACAATAAGAATAATACATCGCTTTAAAGAGGAGAAGTATATGTTAGATCTGAATGAGATACGAAATAATATTGATAAAATTGACAGCCAGCTTGTGGAGCTGTTCGAAGAGAGAATGAAACTGACAACTGAGGTTGCAGAATATAAGATGAAACAGGTAAGAAGGTTCTTGATCCGGCAAGAGAGAAAGCTAAGTTGGAATCAGTCAAGAAGCTGGTTAAGAATCCTGATAATGTACATGCCATTGATGATCTGTTTTCACAGATTATGGCTAACTCGAGAAAGAATCAGTATATGCTTCTTGAAAAGATGGGACAGACTTTAAGAGAACCATATGAGGCTATTGATGAGATTAATAAGAAGGACTGCAAGGTAGTCTATCAGGGTGTTCCGGGAGCATATTCATATGCAGCCATGATTAATTTCTTTGGCAAGGATGTTGATAATTTCAATGTTCCTACATGGAGAGAGTGTATGGAGGCAGTTAAGCAGGGAAATGCTGATTATGCAGTGCTTCCTATTGAGAATTCCAATGCAGGAATTGTTGCAGATGTGTATGATCTGTTACAGGGATATGATAATTACATAATTGCAGAAACTTATGTTAAGATTGAACATTTGTTACTCGGACTGCCGGGAACTGACCTTGAAAATGTTACTGCTGTATATTCACATCCACAGGGACTTATGCAGTGTGACAGATTCTTAGATACACATAAGGACTGGCAGAGAATCAGTCAGGCTAATACAGCACTTGCTGCCAAAATGATTTTTCAGGAGCATAATAAGACTCATGTTGCCATTGCAAGCAAGGAGGCAGCAGAGCTTTATGGACTTGATATCCTTAAGAGAGGAATTACAGATCAGGAAGGCAACACTACAAGATTCGTTATTGTTACTAATACAAGAAAGTTCGTTAAGAACGCACAGAAGATGAGCATTGTATTTGAAACAGCCAATGAAGCAGGAACTCTTTATAATCTGTTAAGCCACATTATATATAATGGCCTTAATATGAATAAGATTGAATCAAGACCTATTGAGGGAAATGTAGAGGGAAAGAGATGGAATTTCCGCTTCTTTGTTGATTTTACAGGAAATATTGATGATCCAAGAGTTATGAATGCTTTAAGAGGAATTGAAGAAGAAGCAGAGTCAATTAAGTTGCTTGGTAACTATTAATATGCTAAAATTATAAAAATGTCGTAAGACAATAAGTAATAGAATAAGTGAGGATTTTTAAAGTGAATTTAGAAGAAGCAAAGCTTAAGCTTTCGAAGTACGGACAGGAACAGATATTAAGATATTATGACGAATTATCAGATGATGAGAAGAATGCGCTTCTTGATCAGATTGACAAGACTGATATGGAGGTTTTATCAGCTATTGAACATAAATCTGAACTTGTTAAGAAGGGGGAAATCACACCTCTTGATGCCATGGAACTTGATGAGATAGCGGCTAATTATGATATATTTAAGAATACAGGTGTAGAGGCAATTAAAGCCGGAAAAGTCGGCGCAATTCTTCTTGCAGGAGGAATGGGAACAAGACTTGGTTCTGATAATCCAAAGGGAATGTATAATGTAGGAGTTAATAAGGAACTTTATATATTTCAATGTCTTATTAATAATCTTATGGATGTTGTTAAAGAAACAGGAACATATATACATTTATTCGTTATGACAAGTGAGAAGAATAATGATGCAACAGTTTCTTTCTTTAATGAGAAGAATTTCTTTGGATATAAGAGCGAATATGTACATTTCTTCAAGCAGGAGATGGCAGCAGCTACTGATTATAATGGCAAGATATATCTTGAAGAGAAGGGAAGAATGGCTACATCACCTAATGGTAATGGTGGCTGGTATATTTCTTTAAAGAAAGCAGGATTAACAGAGGTTCTTGAGAATAACGGAATTGAATGGCTTAATGTATTCGCTGTTGATAATGTCCTTCAGAGAATTGCTGACCCTGTATTTGTTGGTGCTACAATTGAGAAGCATTGTGCAGTAGGAGCTAAGGTTGTAAGAAAGGCTGCACCGGATGAAAAGGTTGGAGTTATGTGTCTTGAAGACGGAAAGCCTTCGATTGTTGAATACTATGAGCTTACACAGGAAATGATGGATGCAAAGAATGCAAAGGGTGATCCTGCATATAATTTCGGAGTTATTCTTAATTACCTGTTTAAGGTTTCAGATCTTGAAAGAATAGTTGAAAAGAATCTTCCATTACATATAGTTGAGAAGAAGATTCCATATATTGATGAGAATGGTAACCTTGTTAAGCCGGAAAAGCCTAACGGATATAAGTTCGAAGGTCTTGTGCTTGATATGATTCATGAGCTTGACAGCTGTCTCCCATTCGAAGTAGTAAGAGAGAAAGAATTCGCACCTATCAAGAATCCGACAGGAGTTGATTCTGTAGAATCAGCTAGAGAGCTTCTTAAGAAGAATGGTGTTGCAATTTAATATATTTTGTTGTATGTTATTAATAAGCGCTGTACAACTGGCGGAAGATGCTTAAAGGGCATTGTGGGATAACCCACAGGGAGTACAGTTTATATTAAGAATTAGCCGACCGCCTGGGCAACGCAAAGCATAAAGCTGCGTTCCCAGGCGGTTTTTTTGCGCGAGTAGCGATGAGGATAGGAGTGAAAATTCACAATCATGCTTGCATGGATTGGGGATTTTTCACGGATATTCGAGGAGCACCGCGACAATGCCAGAATGAAATTCTGGCATCTTGCTACTCGCGAAAAAGAACCATGAGGAGTGAACGCAGTCATCACATTTAACAGGAGGTCAGTTATGACAATTAAGAATCTTTCAGAAGAATTATCAGGATGTGCTTATCCAGGAAGAGGAATTGTTGCCGGTATGTCAGAGGATGGCAAGAAGGCAGTTTCAGCTTACTTTATTATGGGAAGAAGCGAGAGCAGCCGTAACCGTGTATTTGTACAGGATGGTGAGGGCATAAGAACAGAGGCTTTTGATCCTTCAACACTTTTAGTTGCACCAGAACTTATTATCTATGCTCCAGTCAGAGTACTTGGAAACAATACTATTGTTACTAATGGTGATCAGACTGATACAGTTTATGATGGACTTTCAGAAGGAAAAACATTTGAAGAATCTTTAAGAGTAAGAAAATATGAGCATGATGCACCTAACTATACACCAAGAATTTCAAGTGTGCTTCATATTGAGAATAATGAATATTCATATGCAATGTCAATATTAAAGAGCCATAATGGTAATCCTGACATCTGTGAAAGACACACATATACATATGATGCAGCATTTGCAGGAGAAGGACATTATATCCATACATATATGGGTGATGGCAATCCACTTCCAAGCTATGAGGGAGAACCTACATGGGTTAAGATATCAGGTGATATTGAAGAATTCACACAGATGATCTGGGATAATCTTAATGCAGATAACAAGGTTTCACTTTTTGTAAGATATATTGATATTGCTACAGGTGAATACGAAACAAGAATTATTAACAAGAATGTAAAGTAATTAAGGAGAAAGAATATGAACGAATTTCAGTTAAAATACGGATGCAACCCTAATCAGAAGCCTTCAAGAATATTTATGGAAGACGGAAGTGACCTTCCTGTAGAGATTCTTAACGGCAGACCAGGATATATTAATTTTCTTGATGCATTTAACGGATACCAGCTTGTTAAGGAGTTAAAGAAAGCTACAGGACTTCCAGCAGCTACATCTTTCAAGCATGTATCTCCAGCAGGTGCTGCAGTAGGACTTCCTCTTACAGATGTTGAGAAGAAGATTTACTGGGTTGACGAAGCAATCGGAGAATTAAGCCCAATCGCATGTGCATATGCAAGAGCAAGAGGTGCAGACAGAATGTCATCTTTCGGTGATTTCATATCATTATCAGATGTATGTGATGTTGCTACAGCAAAGCTTATCCAGCATGAGGTTTCAGATGGTATTGTTGCACCTGGCTATGAGCCGGAGGCACTTGAGATATTAAAGGCTAAGAAGAAGGGTAACTACAATATCATTAAGATTGACCCTGAGTATAAGCCTGAACCAATCGAGAGAAAGCAGGTGTTTGGTGTAACATTTGAACAGGGAAGAAATGAGTTTGTTATTGATAAGGAACTTTTATCAAATGTTGTAACAGAGAATAAGGATATTCCAGAGTCTGCTAAGATTGATATGATTATTGCACTTATAACACTTAAGTATACACAGTCTAATTCTGTATGCTATGTAAAGAATGGACAGGCAATCGGTATCGGAGCAGGACAGCAGTCAAGAATCCATTGTACAAGACTTGCAGGTCAGAAGGCTGATAACTGGTATCTCCGCCAGAATCCAAAGGTCCTTAATCTTCCGTTTAAGGAAGGCGTAGGCCGTGCTGACAGAGACAATGCAATTGACCTTTATATTGGTGATGAGTATGAAGATATTCTCAATGACTGGGAGAGAGTATTCACAGAGAAACCATCTGTATTTACAACAGAGGAAAAGAAGGAATGGCTTGCAGGCAATACTGATGTAACAATCGGTTCAGATGCATTCTTCCCATTTGGAGATAATATAGAAAGAGCTTATAAGTCAGGAGTTAAGTATGTAGCACAGCCTGGTGGTTCTGTAAGAGATGATCAGGTTATTGAAACAGCTAATAAGCGTGGAATGGCTATGTGCTTTACAGGAATGAGACTGTTCCATCATTAATACAGAGCCAGTACATAAAAATGTTGCTAATTACTCATATTCATTGACTTTAGAGGTCTTATTTGTTAAAATTTATTCAATCAATACATGTAACAATTGAAAAAGAGGTGGTTTAAGCATGAAGATTCAAGATTTTGCTGATATGGAGAAATTTGAATCAATTATGTCTGACTGGGCTGTGGCAACAGGATTAGCTACGGTTGCAGTTGGAGCTGATGGAAAGTATATTTCCGAATGTTACAACTTTACAGATTTCTGTATAAAGCTTACCAGAGGAAGTAAGGAGGGATGCAGAAGATGTGAGAAATGTGACGCTGAGGGACAAGGTGTATATCATTGTCATGCTGGACTTGTGGATTTTGGAATTCCGCTTAAGTTAAGCGATGGTACAGTGCTTGGCTCTGTAATCGGAGGTCAGGTTTTACCTGAGCATCCGAATGAAGAGAAATTCAGAGGTGTTGCAAGAGAACTGGGTATTAATGAGGATGAGTATATTGAGGCGTTAGGAAAAGTTACAGTAAGAACAGAGGCAGAGATTAATGCAGCAGCTAACCTGCTAGGAGCAGTACTTAATAATTTTATTAATTCAGAATATAATTCTAAGTACAATGGACAATTGATTACAAAGCTTACAGGTGGTGTTAAGAGCTGTGAAGAGTATGTGAGAGATATCAAGGAGAATACCAAGCAGCTTGATGGCATACAGAGAAAGCAGAATATTCTTGCACTTAATGCATCTATTGAGGCTGCAAGAGCCGGTGAGGCGGGAAAAGGCTTTTCAGTTGTAGCATTAGAGGTAGGAAAGCTTGCTAAGAGCTGTACAGATCTTAATAACAGAATAACCTCAACTGTAGAAAATATATCTGATGTTATACATGATATGGCAGATATAGGTGAGAGATAAAGAATATCAGCGGGTAATTACATATAGCGGATGTCAACTGCAAGACGCAATTTGTTGACATTCGCTATTTTCAGTTCTATAATCAAATAAAAATTTAAAAAAGAGGTATATCATTATGACACCATTAGAACTGGCTGAAGAGATTATTAATGGAAGAAGAATTACAAGACAGGATGATTTGTCATTTTTTCTGGATTGCGATTTGGATGAACTTTGTGAAGGGGCAGACAGGATAAGAAAACATTTTGTTGGAGATAAGGTTGACTTATGTTCTATAATTAATGGTAGAAGCGGCAAATGTCCAGAAGACTGTAAGTACTGTGCACAGTCAGCACATAACCATACAGATTGTGAAGTGTATGATTTTCTTCCAGAAGAGGATATTGTAAAGGCATGTAAGCCGAATGAGTCAGAAGGTGTTGATCGTTTCTCGATTGTTACGGCTGGAAAAGCTCTTACCGGTGAGGAATTTGAAAAGGCTGTTCATGCTTATGAAATTATGAATAAAGAATGTGATATTGAGCTGTGTGCATCTATGGGATTTCTTAATGCTGAGCAGCTTCACAGACTTCATGAAGCAGGTGTTACAAGTTATCACCATAATATTGAGACTTCAAGAAGAAATTTCCCTAATATATGCACTACACATACATATGATATGAAGATTGAAACTTTAAAGCTTGTAAAAGCAGAAGGTATGTGGGCATGTTCAGGTGGTATAATAGGAATGGGCGAAGACTGGGAAGACAGACTTGATATGGCAATAAGTCTTGCGGAAGTCGGAGTTGACTCTATTCCTCTTAATGCACTTATGCCAATTAAGGGTACACCTCTTGAGAATGAGAGAAGACTTACTGAGCCTGAGATATTAAGAACAATAGCATTCTTTAGATATATTAACCCGGAGGCTGATATAAGACTTGGTGCAGGAAGAGCACTTCTTACAGGAGACGGAATCAAGGCATTTCAGTCTGGTGCGTCTGCTACTATTACAGGTAATATGCTTACTACTGTTGCATGTGCTACAATTAGAAGCGATAAGAATATGTTAAAGGAAATTGGAAGAGAGACAAAATAATGAAATTAACAAAATATTTGAAAAAAGGAATGACTGTGTTACTTACAGCGACATTTTGCATGGGATTATCAGCAGGGCTGACAGGCTGTGGAAAAGATACAACTAAAGAAGATTCTAAGGATATTGATACATTCAGAATAATGATTGCACCGTATCAGGATGCTGATACGCTGCTTACAGGACTTGAGCCTCTTGGCGGCATGATTAAAGATGAACTTGCTACGCAGGGATATAATGTAGGCAATGTTGAGATTACAGTAGGAACTTCTTACAGTGCAGTTGGAGAAGCTTTAAGTGCCGGAACAGCAGATGCAGGATTTATTTCTGGCGGAACTTATGTTACATATGATGATGACTGTGATGTTCTGCTTACTGCACAGAGAAAAGCTATTAACAAGGATTCTCTTAATGCCAGGGACTGGAATGACGGAACGGAGGAAGCATTTACAGATAATCTTACAACATATTATCGTTCAATAATTCTTGCAGGACCAAGTACTAAGGGACAGGAGCTTGCTGCCAAGGTCAATGCAGGACAGAAGCTTACATGGGATGATTTGAATGGTGCAACATGGGCTGTAATGGGTGCTTCATCAGCATCAGGTTATATATACCCAAGTCTGTGGCTTTACAATAATTATGGGAAGCAGATAAGTGACCTTGCCAATGTCGTACAGTCTGATTCGTATACAACATCTATGTCAAGGCTTGCAGCAGGGCAGGTTGATGTTATCGTTGGATTTGCACATATGAGAGCAAAATATGCAGCTAACTGGATGAGCAAATTCGGTGGTACAGATGATTGTTATAAACAGACTGCAGTTTTGGCAGTGACAGATCAGATAATGGATGATACAATATGTGTTAGTAAGAATTCAGATATTATGTCAGAAGGCTTTAAGAAAGCATTTGCAGATGCTTGTATTAATATAGGAAAAAGTGAAGACGGACTTAAAGTTTTGAATGTATTAAGTCATATTGGATATCAGTATGCCCAAAGCTCTGATTATGATGCAGAGCGTGCGGCACAGAATATGTTAAAGAAATAATTCACCTTTAAGCTGTCTGGGAGGACAATATACATGTTACAGATAGACAGTGTGAGTAAATTATATAAAGGTGGAGACAAAGCCCTTGATAACATTAGTTTTTCAGTAGAACAGGGCGAATTCATATCAGTAATTGGAAAGAGTGGTGCTGGAAAGACCACTCTTTTTCGCATGCTTAACGGAATGATTAAGCCGACAACAGGAAGCATTATTATTAATAATCAGGATTTGGCAAAGTTGAAAGGAAAAAAGAAAAGAGATATCCAGAAAACAATAGGCACTATATATCAGGATTTCTGCCTTGTTGATACACTGACCTGTTTTGATAATGTGCTTAACGGGGCACTGGCAGAAAGAAATGCTTTTCAGGCACTTTTTGGTATATTTAGTAAGGAACAGAAGGAATATGCAGAAAAGCAGCTTGAGGCGGTAGGTCTGTCTGAAAAAATGTATTCATATGCCGGAAAGTTATCAGGCGGACAGAAGCAGAGAGTTGCAATAGCAAGGGCACTTATGTCAAAGCCTGATATTATTCTTGCAGATGAACCGGTTGCTTCATTAGACCCTTATAGTGCTGAACAGATTACAGATATTCTTGTGCAGCTTAATAAGCAGTACAATATGACTGTTATTATGAACAGTCATTCAGTAGAACTTGCATTGAAGAAATCGGACAGAATTATTGGGATTGCTGATGGAAAACTGGTTCTTGACAAAAAGTCGCCAGAGGTAACAAATGAAGATATCAGGTTCGTATATGGTGGTGCGTATGAAAAGTATGAATAGAATGAAAGCTGTCAGAAGAATTACTGCACTGATAATGCTTGCTTTGATAATATTCTGCTTTGCAGTAACAGGCTTTGATATGGGTGTGATTATACGACGCGGCAATCAAGCGGTATTATTCATAAAAAGAATGTTTCCACCGGATACGGCATATTGCGGTAAGATTATAGAGCCACTTATTAAGACAGTGCAGATGTCAGTTGCGGGTACATTTATCGGTGCTGTGCTTGGACTTTTTACTGCATTTTTATATGCGGACAATATTATTAAGAAACCTTATGTGAGGATTGTTGTAAGGGTTATTGTGCAGTGCGTAAGGACAATCCCTGTGCTTATACTGGCACTTGTTGCAACATTTATATGGGGACTTGGCGCGGCAGCAGGTACGATTGCAATTGCTGTATCGACATGGGCGGTAATGTCAAGAATCGGCGGCGAGGATATAGAAGGTTTGTCGATGAAGCCGTATGAAGCGGTTGCGGCCACGGGAGCAGGAAGATTCAAAGCATTTTCAAGGACGGTTCTTATTGAACTGCTGCCGGGCTATCTTAATAATTCTCTGTATGTGCTGGAAGCCAATATAAGACATGCGGCGATTCTTGGCTATGTCGGCGCAGGCGGAATCGGACTTTTACTTAATGAGAAGATAAGCTGGCGAGAATACAGCAGGGTTGGAATGATTCTTGTCATGCTTTTTGGCGCAGTGCTTGTGATTGAGGTGATAAGTACATTTTTAAAGGCATATCTTGATGGACGGATTAAGAGAAACAGGACTGCAAATGTGATTATAAGCGTATGTATCATGGCACTTTTCCTGTACAGCCTCAGTGCAATCAAAGATGTGTCGGCTTCAAAGCTTGGAATTAAGGTTGTTGGCGCTATTGCACATGGAATCACGCACCCTGATTGGAATTATATGTTTATGTCAGGAAAGAGCGGAGTTATGTTTCTTATGCTTGAGACTATTGCAATCGCTGTTGCAGGAACATGTTCAGGTGCGGTATTTGCAGTTCTTCTTACGTTAATTAATTCAAGGAAATTCGTTCCGGCACCTGTGGCTTTTGTGGGAAGACTTATTGTGATGGCGATAAGAACTGTCCCTGTGTATGTGTATGGACTTATATTTATAAGAGTTACCGGACCGGGCAGCTTTGCCGGAGTGCTTACAATGATGATGTGCAGTATCGGGCTTCTTACAAAGAGATTTACGGTTGCTGTTGATAACTGGAATATGGCGGCATGGAATGCATACAAATGTGCAGGAACAGGCTTTATTGCAAGACTAAGATATGTGGCAGTACCGGAACTTAAGATTCAGTTTAAAGATGCTGTGATGTACAGGCTTGATGTGAATGTAAGGTCGGCAAGTACTTTGGGACTTGTAGGTGCAGGCGGAATCGGCGCCCCACTGATTGTCTATATGAACAATTACAGATGGGACGCCGTCGGCTCAATTCTTATTGTATTGTTTGTTGTAGTTCTTCTTATAGAACTTCTTTCAAAATGTTTAAAGAAAATACATTAGGCTTTCTTAAACTTACTGTAGTCGATAACATATATGAAAATGTAGAGAATAATATAGAGTATTATTGCTCCGATTACATCAATTACGGAATGCTGCTTTAAGAACATTGTTGCAAGGCATATAAGGATACAGAGAATAGAAGATAAGGTCTTTGTTAAGGTGTGTCCTTTTAATGCTTTGCAGCGAAGTAATGCAAAATTAACTGCGAGTGAGTTGTATACATGGATACTAGGGAATACATTTGTTGAAGTATCTATTGCATACAGTGTGTTGATTATCTTTCCACAGAAGTTATCAGGTATAGGGTCAGGTCTTAATGTAAGACCGTTAGGGTATATCATGCATATTGTAAGTGCGAGTGACATACCGATTATAAGTGATAATGCGAACTGTATGAATTCCTTATTATCTGCTTTGAAATACATGTAAACACAGGCACCGACTACATACAGATACCATAATACATATGGAATTATGAAGTATTCACAGAATGGTATCATGTTATCAAACGGGATATTAATTATATGAAGTCTCGGATAATCACTGCTAAATATTCTTTCAAGAATCATAAACCACGGAAGATATATAAATATATATGCACCGAAGCAGATTCTCCAGCCTTTTCTTTTAAAAAAATCTTTCAATCTTGTACACCTCTACATTTTTTAATATTATTAGCAAAATATTTCAGAAATTATATCATTGTTGCTGAATAAATGCAATATAATACGGTTTTGCAGGTTTACAAATCAAATAAACATGTAATATAATAATATGACACATTTAATGCAGGAGAATTATAATGTTACATTTAAATCATTTAAAGAAGAGCTTTGGTAAGACAGAAGTTCTTACTGATGTTGAATATATATTTAATAAAGGCAGGATATATCCTATTCTTGGAGGTCCGGGTGCTGGAAGAACCACTCTTTTTGAGTGTATAGCAGGAGATATTCCTGTGGATTCAGGAGAGATTAAGACTAAGGAGAAAAGCACATTGTTTTTTGCTGCAAAGCAGAGTGTTCTTCCTATGCTTATAACAGGCTACCAGTTTGTAAATATGTTGTGCGATATGAACAGGGACTGTGAAGAACCGGAATATTATTTTGAAAAGGTAAAGCTTTCACAGGAAATAAGAGATAAGCATATTGCTGAGTACAGCTTTGAAGAGAAGAAGAGACTTCAGCTTGCAGCATTTCTTATCCAGAAGCCATATGTAATGATGTTTGATGAAGCACTTGATTACTGTACTGATGAGTATATTGATGATATGCTTGAGGTACTTAATGAGATGAAGGATGAACATATTATCCTGATATCTACAGGGCTCCTTGAAATTGCACACAGAATCTCACGGGATGTTGTTGTGCTTAATAACGGGGAACTTAATCAGATATCATATGAAACAATGCAGATTCCTGAGATTAAGGCAGCTGTATTAGATATACTTGGGGAGGCAGACAATGAAATTATTTAGAAAGCTGTTTGCTGAGAAAATATTACGTTTTTATGAAGGAACTGAAGGTGGAATCCATCTTATAAAAAGACTGCCTTTTGTAAGAAACCATATAAAAGATGATGCGTTTGGCGAGAAGTCGAAATGCAGGCTGGCAGTAGGAATTGTGTCACAGATATTCATGATGTTATGGGAGTTTATAAGAAAATTTTTGTATGTGTTATTGTTTATGTTTATTCCATATATGATTATGGCACTTTTTTTCCCGCTGATTAAAATTCATCAGGGCACAACAATAATATATCTTTTTGTAATGCTTTCAACTATATGCGGAAGTCTTGCAAATACTACGATTTTTGCGATGGGCGACAGGGATTACCTTATGATCAGGGTTATGCTTGTGAGTCCATATATGAATTTCCTTGGAAAATTTATATATAAAATAGCAACAGAGTTTGTATTTTATTTTATAATTCTTATGATTTTTCAGGTACCTGTTCTTAACAGTCTGATGCTGTGTATTCTTACGGTATGTTCAAGACCGATAGGAGAAATGTTTGCTATCATAGCATTTGACCATTTTAGGGGAATATATGAGAACAGAAGCGTACTTAATGGTACAATTATGGCAATATGTGTTCTTCTGGCATATGGTCTTCCGGTACTTAACAGAAGCGTTTCTCCAACATGGATTTATGCAATACATCCATTTGTTGTGCTGATTATGTTTCTTCTTGGTGCGGGTGCTATGTACTTCTTATGGTGGTATAAGTATTACAGAGTAATTATAAGAGAAGCAATGCATAATAAGAGAGAATTTTGATGACAGGAGGCAGCTATGAACCAGAAAAGTAAGAAATTTCAGACAAGAATGCTTACATGTATTGTTCTGGTAGTGTTCTGCCTGATTGTTATTGCAATATTTGCATACAGTTATATTTCAAGATATGAAAGTAAGAAGCTAGACATTAAATCAAGATATACATTCAGTATAGATGTTGATTCTAATGTTACGGGATATTCCAATGAGGATATGACTGAGTTAGCCAAGGCATGGCTTAATAAATATGTTAACCAGTACAGACAGAGATTTGTATCATATTCCATGTCTGTAAAGAAATATGGTATTGATTCAGTAACTATGCTGGATTCGGATAATAATACTGTATTATTATCTTTCTGGGTTGTTCCACAGGACACAGAGTCTGATTATTTTTCATCATGGGATGGAATAATGGATAATGGTGTACTTAAATGTGAATGGGTAGTATCTTTTTATCTCGATGATAATTTTAATGATACCGGAACTCTTTATGTTACATCAGTACTCAGTTCGGAAGATTATGGACTGAAGCAGTATTATGCCAATCTTGGCATTGATTCTGGCGGAGATACAGAAGTTACGACTAATTCTAATAAGGATCAGCTTGCCAATTATGTAGTCAGGGATAATTCGCTGTATATAACATATGACGGAGGCGAAAAATATGTTACTGTGCCGGCTTCGTATTCATATCTTTTGTATGAGGATAACAGCACAACCTCTTTAAAAGAAGGCAGTTACATGATAACAACAGAAAAAACGGCTTTTGTATATGGAGGAAAGACTGCTAATAGTACGAAAGTGCCGGTTACGGTTATTTATTCCGATGATAAAGGTGAAAACTGGACTACATGTGAGCTTGATAACATATATAATGCAGATTATTATTATGTTAAATTTTTTGATGTTAATAATGGTGTTGTTATATGCGGTTACGCTAAAAGTAATGATACCAATGAATCATCCAGAATATATAAAACATCTAACGGAGGAGAAAGCTGGGAAACAGTAGGAAGCGGTCCTGCAACCAATATTATTAAAGGTGTTGTATATGTGACAGCGGATGTTGGATTTTTCTGTTATGATTATGTTGATGGAATGGATAGTAATCTGTATAAAACAGATGATGGTGGAAAAACATTTGCAAAGGTAATACTTGAAGCACAGGAACTTGACAGTTCGGCAGCTAACAGCCAGAATCAGGAAAGTTCTTCTAAAGCAGATGGAACATCTGTGACTTCAGAGTCAACAGAACAGTTAAAATGGAATGACGTGTATAAAGAGGCACTCGTTCCGGTTGTTGATTCTACAGGGATAATAACTATTTATCTTACCCAGGGAAAGAATGGTGTGTATAATGACGGCAAGACCGCAGCGAAGTACCAGTCTTCGGATAATGGAAGTACATGGAAGTATATAGGCCAGATGGAAATAAAAGATTAAAAATTTATTAAAAATCATTTTAATATTTGAATAATATAAATACGCGTGGTATTATTATGTCTGTAAAGGTATTCTATTATGCGCGTGTTTTTATTTTATGGATTTTTCGGATGTTATCATGCATGAATTGTGAGCATGTGTGAGGAGAATTTTATGAAACATTTGAAAAGAAAAATTATTGCAGGAATTGTAATTTTTCTGATTGCAGTGTGTGCAACAGGAGCTGCAATATTTGCGGCTGTGGATGAGTATAAGGTTGAACATAGCATAACAATTGATTTAGGCGGTGGCGGATGCACAGATATTTATTATGAATCACAGGAAGATAGAGGCCCCAATGCCGGGAAGTGGTTTAAAGATTTGAGAGTAGGTAAATATCTTGCAGATAAATATGGAAAGTATCATACAATTGCAGGTTATAATGCTTCTGTGCCTAAAGATGGAACAACAGTTTCTAATTATTATGACTGTGTCGGAGTAACTCCTTATGTAAGGATTGAAGGAGTTTCAAGAGCTGGATATATATTTACAGGATGGGAAGTTTCTGGTGCAGGAAAATCATATTATGATTTTGGAACAGCAGGCGTGAGGGTTGATATTGGTGCTTATACAAATAAGAACATTACAATAAAGGCAAAGTGGAAACGCTGTGATTACGATGTTAAGGCTAATATATTTTTCCTGTCTGATAATGAAGAATGGATAAAAGAAGAAAGCTATAACAGTCATGCAAGATTGAATATAGATATTAATGGGCAGAGAAAACAGAGTTCTGTTTATCAATATTCAGAAAAAATAATCGGGGATTCTACATATTCAATAAGCGTAAATACTTATCCTGGATGGAAAACAGACTGGGAGTACAGCAGTAGTCTTAGCGGTACAGTGCTTGATAATGTAACTGTAAATATTTATATATGCCCGATAGTTTATGAGGTGCATTTGTATGGAAATAAGCCTCAGGCTTCCAGCGGGAATCTGGAAAACAGGAGTATTGCAGGCTGGCAGTGGGATGAATTGGGATTCTATAAAAGAAAGTTCATATATGACAGAATAGGTGAACTGCCCGAGGTTTCTGATGTATATGGGATTTCAGGGTGGACAGGCATATGCTGGAAAAAGAATGATAATTCATTAGTAAGACCTTTTAATAATACCAGAAACATATTGTCATATATAGACGGAGACATAGTGGATTTGAATGCTGTGTGGAAGGAAAACTCATACAGCCTCGGCATGGATGTCAATGGTGGATATGAAGATGATACAATAATTGTAACCGGTTATGAGAAAAATAACCGCCTTCCATATGAACTTACAAGACCAGGATATAATTTTGATTCATGGAATTCTGAAAAGGATGGAAAGGGAGCCAGATATGAAAAGGGTGATACTGTATCAAAACTGGTAGATGTTGATGGCGGAATGTATTATATATATGCGCAGTGGTCGAAGAAAAAGAGAATATGTCTGAAAGTTTCGAGCGGTACATATAAGAAAGAACTCATTAATGATTCTGTGTATAATAATGCACAGGGATGGTTTGATGAATATGGCAGGGGAGGCACTGATGGAGAAAGAACTGTCCCAGATGAAAAATGTATACAGATATGGACAGTCAATGATGATGGAATAACGCAGAACAGGTAGTTTACTATGCTGGTTATAACAGGTCTGGAAAAGGTTCAGACCTGTTATTGGCTGCGATATCCGTTATATACATATAAGTATGTATTTTTATGCAAAACATAGATAAATATTTGCTTGAAAATTACATTTAACTATGGTAACATATTGTAAAGTTTGAGAGAAAAAAGGCATTTTTGTGTCTTTTTTTTTGCGCAAAAGTGATTTTGGCGTTTCTTGGGCAAATGATTAAATTAAATAAACGAAAGGAATTAAGGTGGCATTCATGAAAGCATTTTTGATACTTGAAGATGGAACGGTCTTTGAAGGAACCAGCATAGGTTCGACCCGCGAAGTTATTAGTGAGATTGTCTTTAACACATCTATGACAGGATATTTGGAGGTGTTGACTGATCCTTCATACGCAGGACAGGCAGTAACAATGACATATCCTCTTATCGGTAATTACGGAGTGTGCTATAAGGATATGGAATCCCAGAAAGCATGGCCAGATGGATATATTGTACGTGAGCTTTCCAGAATGGCAAGCAACTTCAGAAATGAAGATCCTATCCAGAAATTCCTTCTTGATAATGATATCCCAGGTATTTGTGGGATTGACACAAGAGCCCTTACTAAGATATTAAGAGAAAAGGGTACTATGAACGGTATGATTACAACTAATGAGAATTATAATCTTGATGAGGTACTTCCTAAGATTAAGGAGTACAGTGTTAAGGGCGTTGTAAGAAAGGTTACATGTTCAGAAAAGTATATTCTTCCAGGAAAAGGACCTAAGGTTGCTCTTATGGACTTTGGCGCAAAGAAGAATATTGCAAGATCACTTAATAACAGAGGCTGTGAAGTTACAGTATATCCTGCATATACTAAGGCAGAAGAGATTCTTGCATCTAATCCTGATGGAATTATGTTATCTAACGGTCCTGGAGATCCTAAGGAATGTGTAGAGATAATTGAAGAGATTAAGAAGCTGTATAACAGCAATGTACCGATATTTGCAATCTGTCTTGGACATCAGCTTATGGCACTTGCTACAGGAGCTGATACTCACAGACTTAAGTACGGACACAGAGGTGCTAACCATCCTGTTAAGGATTTAAAGACTGGCAAATGTTATATATCATCACAGAACCATGGTTATGTTGTAGATGAAAGCACATTAGACAGTAAGGTTGCAGTACCTGCATTTGAGAATGTTAATGATAAGACTAATGAGGGACTTGAATATGTTGGTAAGAATATATTCACAGTACAGTTCCATCCAGAAGCCTGCGCAGGTCCACAGGATACAGCGTACCTGTTTGACAGATTTATGGATATGATGAAGAAGGAGGACTAAGAACATGCCAAAGATTGAGAGTATTAAGAAAGTATTAGTTATAGGTTCTGGTCCAATCGTTATTGGTCAGGCAGCAGAATTTGACTATGCCGGAACACAGGCATGCCGTTCTCTTAAAGAGGAAGGAATTGAAGTAGTATTGGTTAACTCTAACCCTGCTACTATCATGACAGATAAAGATATTGCTGATGAGGTATATATTGAGCCTCTTACAGTTGAAGCATTAAAGCAGATTATCTTAAAGGAAAAGCCGGACAGCATCTTACCTACACTTGGTGGACAGGCCGGACTTAACCTTGCAATGGAAATCGCTGAGACAGGATTCCTTGAGGAGCATAATGTAAAGCTTATCGGTACAACTGCACTTACAATCAAGAAGGCAGAAGACCGTCTTATGTTCAAGGAAACTATGGAAAAGATTGGTGAGCCATGTGCGCCATCACTTGTTGTTAACAACGTTGAGGATGGCGAAGCATTCGCAGCCAAGATTGGATATCCTGTAGTATTACGTCCTGCTTACACACTTGGTGGTAGCGGCGGCGGTATCGCTAAGAATGTGCAGGAATTAAGAGAAATCCTTGAGAATGGTTTAAGACTTTCAAGAGTTGGTGAAGTTTTAGTTGAGCGTTGTATCGCTGGCTGGAAGGAAATTGAATACGAAGTAATGCGTGACAGCAATGGAACATGTATTACTATCTGTAATATGGAGAATATCGACCCTGTTGGTGTTCATACAGGTGATAGTATTGTAGTAGCTCCTTCACAGACACTTTCAGATAAGGAATACCAGATGTTAAGAACATCTGCATTAAGAATTATTGATGAATTAGGCATCACAGGTGGATGTAATGTACAGTATGCACTTCATCCAGACAGTTTTGAGTACTGTGTAATCGAGGTTAACCCTCGTGTAAGCCGTTCATCAGCATTAGCTTCTAAGGCAACAGGTTATCCTATTGCTAAGGTTGCAGCTAAGATTGCACTTGGTTACACACTTGATGAGATTAAGAATGCAGTTACAGGAAAGACATATGCAAGCTTCGAGCCAGCACTTGATTACTGTGTAGTTAAGATTCCAAGACTTCCATTTGATAAATTCATCTCAGCTAAGAGAACACTTACAACACAGATGAAGGCTACAGGTGAGGTTATGAGTATTTCTGATAACTTCGAGGGTGGTCTTATGAAGGCTATACGTTCTCTTGAACAGCATGTTGACAGTCTTATGTCATATGACTTTACAGGACTTACAGATGAAGAGCTTCTTGAAGAACTTGCAATTGTAGACGACAGAAGAATCTGGAAGATAGCTGAAGGTTTAAGAAGACACATTTCTGCAGCCAAGATGCATGATATTACTAAGATAGACTTATGGTTTATTGATAAGCTCCAGATTATTGTTGATATGGAGAACGCTCTTAAGAGAGGACCTCTTACAGAGAGCCTTTTAAGAGAAGCTAAGAGAATTGAATTCCCTGACAATGTTATCGGCGATTTAACAGGTCACACAGAAAGAGAAATCAAGGAATTAAGAGACCAGTATAATATTCATGCTGCATTTAAGATGGTTGATACATGTGCAGCAGAGTTTGCAGCTACAACACCATACTATTATTCAGTATATGGCAGTGAGAATGAAGCTGTAGAGACTAAGGATAAGAAGAAGGTTCTTGTACTTGGTTCTGGTCCAATCAGAATCGGACAGGGTATCGAGTTCGACTTCTGTTCAGTTCATTGTACATGGGCATTCAAGAAAGAGGGCTTTGAGACAATTATTATAAATAATAACCCAGAGACAGTTTCTACTGACTTTGATATTGCTGATAAGCTTTACTTTGAGCCACTTACAGCAGAGGATGTTGAATCAATCGTGGATTTTGAGAAACCGGATGGTGCAGTTGTACAGTTTGGTGGACAGACAGCTATCAAGCTTACAGAAGCACTTATGAAGATGGGGGTTCCTATTCTTGGAACTAAGGCAGAAGATGTTGATGCCGCTGAGGATAGAGAACTTTTCGATGAGATTCTTGAGCAGACACAGATTCCAAGAGCTAAGGGACAGACTGTATTCACAGTTGATGAAGCTCTTAAGGCAGCCAATGAGCTTGGATATCCTGTACTTGTAAGACCTTCATATGTACTTGGTGGACAGGGTATGCAGATCGCTGTATCTGATGAAGATGTAGTTGAATTCATGAATATCATCAACAGAATTAAGCAGGATCACCCAATCCTTGTTGATAAGTACCTTATGGGTAAGGAAATTGAAGTCGATGCTGTATGCGATGGTCAGGATATTCTTATTCCTGGTATCATGGAGCATATTGAGAGAGCTGGTATCCATTCAGGAGACAGTATTTCAGTATATCCAGCTAAGTCTATATCACCTAAGATTGTAGATATGATTGAAGATTATACAGGAAGACTTGCAAGAGCACTTCATGTAAAGGGTATGATTAATATCCAGTTTATCGTATATAATGATCAGGTATATGTAATTGAGGTTAACCCTCGTTCAAGCCGTACAGTACCATACATCAGCAAGGTTACAGGTATTCCAATTGTCAAGCTTGCTACACAGGTTATTATTGGCAAGACAATTAAGGAATTAGGATATGAGCCGGGACTTCAGAAGGCAGCAGATTACTATGCTATCAAGATGCCTGTATTCTCATTTGAGAAGATCAGAGGCGCTGATATCAGCCTTGGACCAGAGATGAAGTCTACAGGTGAGTGTCTTGGTATATCTAAGAGTTTTGATGAGGCACTTTATAAGGCATTCGAGGGAGCCGGAATCAGACTTCCAAAGCATAAGCAGATTATCATGACTCTTGCAGATAAGGATAAGCAGGATGGTATTGATATTGCACAAAGATTCGAAGCATTAGGTTACAAGATTTATGCTTCAAGAGGAACAGCCAAGGTTCTTAAGGAAAATGGCGTACATGCAATTCAGGTTAATAAGATCGGCCAGGAAGCTCCTACACTCCTTGACCTTATCTTAGAGCATAAGATTGACCTTGTAATTGATACACCAGAGAGTGGTATTGAGAGAGCCAAGGACGGATTCCTTATCAGAAGATATGCTATCGAGACAGGCGTTCACTGCCTTACAAGTCTTGATACAGCCCATGCACTTATATCAAGTCTTGAGCACGCATTCAATAATCAGGAATTATCTATAGTTGATATTGCTAAGATTGATAATCGTGGTAATAATTAATAATATGATTTTTATGAAGAGGCACTGTGTAAACACGGTGTCTCTTTTTTGCTAAACAGTTGACCGACTTGATATTATTAGGTATAATTTATAAGTATATATTAAAAAAGGGAAGGTTATGAAATGAACGAAAATCGTAATTCATTCAAGGGCTCTATAGGGTTCGTCCTTGCAGCAGCGGGTAGTGCTGTAGGACTTGGTAACATATGGAGATTTCCTTATTTGGCAGCTAAAGATGGAGGCGGATTATTCCTCGTTATTTACATTGTTTTAGCATTAACATTTGGTTTTACTCTACTCACAACAGAAATTGCTATTGGACGAAAGACAAAGCAGAGTCCGCTTACAGCTTACAGCAAGTTAAAGAGTAAGTGGAAGCCACTGGGGATTATTGCGTGTATTGTACCTATGATGATATTTCCATACTATGTAACAATCGGTGGATGGGTACTTAAGTATCTTCTTGTTTATATTACGGGTAATGGACATGCAGCAGCACAGGACGGATATTTCTCAGGATTTATCGGTCAGACAGCAGAGCCAATCATAATGATGCTTGTGTTTACAATAATTGTTGCATTTATTATATTCCGTGGTGTTAACAGTGGTATTGAATCATCATCAAAGATTATCATGCCATTACTTATTGTGCTTGTTCTTGGTGTATCTGTATATTCACTTACAATTTCATATACAGACATTGATGGCACAACAAGAACAGGTTTACAGGGATTAGGAGCATATGTAATTCCTAACATGAAAGGAATTACTGTTAAGCAGTTCTGTACAGTTCTTATGGACGCAATGGGACAGCTTTTCTACAGTTTAAGTGTTGCTATGGGTATTATGATTGCATATGGTTCATATGTAAGTGATGATGCTAATCTTGGAAAGTCAATTAACCAGATTGAGCTATTTGATACAATAGTTGCATTTCTTGCAGGTGTAATGATTATTCCTGCTGTATTTGTATTCATGGGAAGAGATGGAATGACAGCATCAGGTCCAAGTCTTATGTTTGTTTCGCTTCCTAAAGTATTTGATTCTATGGGATTTGCAGGAAATGTAATTGGTGCAATATTCTTTGCAATGGTATTCTTTGCAGCCCTTACAAGTGCAGTTTCAATTATGGAGCTATTGTTTCAAGCTTTATGGATGAATTTAAGTTAAACAGAAACAAGGCTACAGCAATAGAAACTGTAATCGGTATAGCTGTTGCAGTTATCGTATGCTTAGGATATAATAAACTGTTATTTGATATTAAGCTCCCTAACGGAGTACATGCACAGGTGCTTGATATTATGGATTATGTCAGCAATAATGTACTTATGCCAATAGTTTCTATAGGAACATGTATCCTTATTGGATGGATACTTAAGCCGAAGACTGTTATAGATGAAGTTGAGAAAACAGGAATTAAGATGGTAAGAAAGGGCCTTTATACAGTTATGGTAAAGTGGGAGAAAACAGGAATTAAGATGGTAAGAAAGGGCCTTTATACAGTTATGGTAAAGTGGGTTGCTCCAATTCTTTTATTCCTTCTTCTTCTTAAATCACTTGGAATTCTTACTATAATCTGATATAGGTAAGATTTACAGATTACTATGTTTCTGCAAGAGGTTAATAAATGATTAATAAAAAGTTTTGTATAACAATGTCAGGTTTTATGATTGCATCCTTAATGTTGACAGGGTGCAGTTCAATGTTTGGTAATCCAATGAAATATGTTATAAGTCAGGATGAGACAAGGCAGGAACAGACTGAATCACAGAATGATACAGGAAATAATGATACTTCTTCTGATGAACAGATTTCATCAGAAGAAGATAATGATAATCAGGGAATATATATACTTGGTACAGATAAGATGTCTGATTATTCAGTATCGGGTATGCTAAAGGCTGTTAAAGAAATTAATGAAAATATAGACGACGATAAAACAAAAGGAATAATACTTATTGGTGATGAGCAGTATATGGATTATCTTTCATATTTTATATCATTAACTGTTGAAGATAAAAAGCCATTGGTTATCATTAAGAATCTTAATGATGACACAAAGCAGGCAGAACTTATCAATCAGGTTAAAATGTATATTAACGGGAATGCAGATTCTTTACCGGATGGATGTATTGTTAACAGAAATTCACAGGGCATATATGATTTATCTGACAGCAAGGCATTGCCGGATGTGGATATTATTTACGATTATCCAGGTAAAAATGTGGATGGTTTATCTAAGGATATTTATATTAATGATGGAACAGTTGTAGTTTCGTCAATGAATAATGCAGTGTTATTTGATGATATACAGACAATCATTTCACAGAATAATATTGGCCCTGTAGTTGTTACATGCAGTATTGATACGCTGAAGTCAGGTAATCTGAAAGATTATGGAGACAATGTTTACTATACTGATATGGAACCTTTCAAGGCAAGAATATTGCTTATGCTTTTATTAAATAATAAAAGTGATCAGGATTCAATAAAGAAAGCATTTATGCATATTGAATAGAGATTGTTTTATTGAAAGAATTACTGTATTGTGTTATTCTATCAATAGAATATCTATCGAGTAAAAGATTGGAGAATGTAATGAATTCAATTAAAGCACAGGATATTGTGAGACACATATTTAAGGATGAAGATAAAGGATGTGAATATATTAAGGGGTTGTCAATGGCGGACAGCGTTGAAGTATTAACAAAGATAATTCCTGAACTTATTAAGGAAGCAGAGAATAAGAACAATGTTAATGATGCAGGATATTTCAGCAAGCTTAGTGAAATATACCGTAAGATTGTTATAGAGAAGCTGGTAAATGCAGAACATTTATGGACAATATATTGTGACAGTACAGCTTATCCATATGTCCTTGATGGTGATATTGTTGTATTATATGACTTTACTAACCATGATAAAGTTGGTGAACAGCTTGCAAAGTATGGTTTCAATGTATCATTTGGTATAGAAGACAGAGAATCTATATTCTATGAAATTGGTCATATGTACCGTAATGGTTTAAAGAATATAAGATTCACAGATGGCAGGGATAACATGCTTATTGTACCAAGAGAAGAAATTGCCACATATGATAAGTTCTTTAAAGATGACTATGTTACTAATCCTGGTCTGCAGAGTGCTTTGATTGCATTCTTCCAGGAATTCAGAAAGCCGGAAGGTAAAGATAAATCAGTTGTATTAGCAACTAAGGAATCTGAACTCAGGGTTGCACTTAGAAATGCGGATTATATGGTTCCATGTACAAAGGAAGAGACTGAAGATTCAGTGTCAATTGCACATCCATATGTTGATATTACAGATAAAGTCCAGCATAAAGATGGTGAACAGGTGCTTGCACTGCCAGTATTTACAGATGGTTTCGAACTTGATAAATGTTATACAGATAAGCATGAGAACATGCTTTATACATATATGGAATTGTTAAAGTCTGTACAAGAAATAGGAGCATCTGGTATTGTAATTAATCCGCTGGGCGTAAGCTACTATGTTCCAGTTGATATAATGAAGAGTATTATTACAGATTAATATTCTGGAATGCATGTGGCGAAGGAGGAAGTTCTATGGCAGATATGAATGTTAATTATATTAATCCATTTTTAGAGGCTGCGATTGCAATAGTTAAAGACGCCTGTCAGGTGGAATTAAAAATAGGAAAGCCATATGCCAAAATGGTTGAACTGACAGAGGGTACGGTGGTAATCCTTATAGGTGTAACCGGAGAGATGAGAGGTCAGGTTGTATTATCCATAGATGAAAAGAAAGCGTGTGAGATTGCTTCACGTATGATGATGGGCATGCCTGTTCCGGAATTAGACGATATGGCTATAAGTGCAATAAGCGAGCTTGGTAATATGATAATGGGTAATGCTGCAACAGTATTCTCAGTTAGAAATATAGGCATTGATATTACTCCTCCAACTGTTGGACGGGGAACTGGAAAGATAGATACGATGTATACCAAGAACATTGCAATACCATTACTTACAGATGATTCGAAAGTATTCATGGAAATGAATATTGCAATGAAAATTGGCTAGAATTATTATGAAACTACAAGACACACTGGTATATGCTGGTGTGTCTTTTTCTAGGATTAAGTATAGGAGGATGTAATGGAAAGAGTGTATATTGCAATTGATCTTAAATCATTCTATGCAAGTGTTGAGTGTGTTGAAAGAGAATCAGACCCGCTTACCACTAATCTCGTTGTAGCTGATGAATCAAGAACAGCCAAAACAATATGTCTTGCAGTTACTCCTTCTCTTAAGAAATATGGACTTTCCGGACGAAGCAGGCTTTTTGAGGTAGAACAGAAGGCAAAAGAAATAGAGGAACGCACAGGAAAGAAGCTTGAATATATAGTAGCAGTTCCAAGAATGGGGCTTTATATAGAATATTCATCAAAGATATATTCTATATATCTTAAATATTTCAGCAAGGATGACATAACTGTATACAGTATTGATGAAGTATTTATTGATGCAACAGATTATATGAAGCTGTATAATATGACGGCAAGACAACTTACCGCAAAAGTTATTGAGGATGTGTATGATACGACAGGGATAACGGCTACTGCAGGAATTGCACCTAATTTGTATCTGTGCAAGATAGCAATGGATATAGTTGCAAAGCATATACAGGCAGACAGCAAGGGCGTGCGTATCGCAGAATTAAGTGTTAATGATTACAGAAAAATGTTATGGGGTCATACACCTCTTACTGACTTCTGGAGGGTTGGACCAGGAATATCAAGACAGCTTGAAAAACATGGGATAAAGACTATGGGTGATATTGCGAGAATGTCCCTTGAAGATGAGGACTGGCTGTATAAGCAGTTTGGTGTAGACGCAGAGATTCTTATAGACCACGCATGGGGATATGAACCGTGTACAATTGCAGATATTAAGAAATATAAGCCCAAGGCGAGCAGCCTGTGTTCAGGACAGGTGTTAAAAGAACCATACACATTTGAAGATGCAAGGATTGTAGTTGGAGAGATGGCAGATGAGCTTGCACTTGATTTAGTAGATAAAGGCTTTGTGACGGATTCAATTGCGTTAAATGTAACTTATGACAGGGTAAATGTTGATAAAGGAACTTACAAGGGTGAAATCCATGTAGACAGATATGGAAGAGAAGTTCCACAGGGACTTAACAAATCTGTTTCACTTACGACATGTACATCTTCATCAAAACAATTAAGAGAAGCTTTTCTTGATATATATGATAAATACACTGACAGGAAGCTGTATATCAGGAAGTTAAATCTTACAGTTGCCAATCTTACTAATGAGGGCTTTCAGCAGTTTGACATGTTTACAGACCAGACTCAGCTTGAACGCGAAAAAAAGATGCAGCACGCAATGCTTGATATTAAGAAAAAATATGGTAAGAATGCGGTAATGAAAGCTAATAACCTGCAGAGCAAGGCAACCGCAATTGAAAGAAACGGTCAGATTGGAGGTCACAGGGCATAGCTTATGGGAAAATATGATGATATAATTAATATGAAATGGCCAGTACCGAGTAAAAGACCAAGAATGGATATGGAAAGCAGGGCTAAGATATTCCTGCCTTTCTCAGCATTGAAGGGACTTGGAAATGCTATTGACGAGCAGAATAAAACCAAAGATAATATGAGAGAATACGAATATTTTGATGAGGAGAATAAGGGAGAAGAATTTTATGAGTAATACAATGAAAGAAAATAAAATGGGTACAATGCCTGTTAATAAGCTGCTTATTAATATGGCTCTGCCAATGATGATATCAATGCTTGTACAGGCACTGTATAATATTGTTGACAGTATATTTGTTGCAAGAATAAGTGAGGCAGCGCTTACAGCGGTTTCAATGGCATTTCCAATGCAGAATCTTATGATTGGTGTTGCAGGCGGCGTGGGTGTAGGTACTAATGCATTGCTTTCAAGGGCATTAGGAGAAGGAAGGCATGAAGAAGCTGATAAAATGGCTGTGCAGGGTATATTCATAACGGCTTGCAGCTATATAATATTTCTTGCCATAGGGCTTTTCTTTGCCAGAGAGTTTTTTGTTATTCAGGGTGCTAATGAAGAGATAGCTGACTATGGTTATGATTATCTTTCAGTTATTCTTATTGTCAGCTTTGGCTGTCTGTTCCAGATGATATTTGAGAGATTATTACAGGCTACAGGAAGAACATTTTACAGCATGATTACACAGGGTACAGGTGCAATAATTAATATTATTCTTGACCCAATACTTATATTTGGTCTGTTTGGTGCACCAAAGCTTGGTATTGTAGGTGCAGCAGCAGCCACGGTTGCGGGCCAGATTGTTGCAGCCGTTATGGCAGTGATATTTAATATTAAGGTTAATAAAGAGATACATATTACTTTTAAGGGATTTAGACCATCAGGAAAAAGAATTTGCAATATCTTATTCATAGGAATTCCATCAGTTATTATGATGGCAATTGGTTCGGTTATGACATTCTGCATGAATAAGATTCTGGTTGTATTTACATCAACAGCGGTTGCTGTATTTGGTGTGTATTTTAAGCTGCAGAGCTTTGCATTTATGCCAATATTTGGTATGAACAGTGGAATGGTTCCTATAATTGCTTTTAATTATGGGGCCAAGAGAGAAGACAGAGTTATACAGACACTTAAGCTTGCAGTAATGTATGCAGAGATAATAATGATACTTTTCATGATTGTAGTTCAGATATTTCCAGTTCCAATGCTGTCAATATTCAGTGCATCGTCAGATATGATACGAATGGGCGTTCCTGCTTTAAGGACGATATCAATAAGTTTTATATTTGCAGGAATATGTATTATATGCAGTTCATTCTTTCAGGCACTTGGAAGCAGTATATACAGCATGCTTGTATCATTTGTCAGACAGATAATATTCCTTGTGCCATGTGCTTATATTTTTTCCAGAACAGGGAATGTTAATCTTGTATGGTGGGCATGGCCGATTGCGGAACTTGCTTCAGTTGCATTAAGTGTGTTCTTCTTTGTGAGAGTCAAGAAGAAAAAGTTTGGCTTTATGGAACAGTAATGAGAAATACGATAAATAATGAAGGATGAGGAATGAGTATGAACAGACATATAGAGAAAGCTAAGGAACTGCGTTCACCGCAGAAATGCTATAATTGTGCCGAAACTATTATGATGGCATATGCTGATGATTTGGGATTAAGTGAGACACAGGCAGAGTGCTTGGCTGTAATTTTGGCGGCGGTATGAAATGTGGCGGAACATGCGGTGCAATCACCGGGGGACTTATGGTACTCGGCGCACTTGGTGTAAGTAGTCCAGGTGCTGTCGGAGCATTTCAGAGAACAATAAGGGACAATCACAATGGAATGACTAACTGTGCTGACCTTTTAAGAGACAATGCTTTAAAGGGTGGTGAGAAGAAGGCTCATTGTGACAGTATGATTATGGAATCAATACGGCTTATTGATGAGTTGACAGGTAAAGATAAGTAAAAATACAGTTTGTTTATTGATAATATTTATCAATAAGATATAGTGAATTATATAGTGAAATGTGATAAAGTAAGCGGGGTTAGGGAATTCTAACCTACGCTTACTTTTTTGTGCCTGTTAATGATAAATTTTCACCTATTGACACAAAATTAATAAGTGCTAATATGATGAATATATGAACGATTGTTCATATAACGATATGAGAGGGCGTGCCCGAAGGAGGTAAATATGTTTTTAGAGATTAAGGGAATCAAAAAGCATTATGGAGAAGGCGAAAGCCGGGTAGAAGTACTGAATGGTATAGACATACAGGTTAATAAAGGGGAAATTGTTGTACTGCTTGGTCCATCAGGTTCTGGTAAATCAACACTGCTTAATATTATCGGTGGTATTGATGATGCTGACGAGGGTTATATATCTATAGATGGTGAGAAAACAGCGGATATGAATGAGAAGCGTCTTACACAGTACAGAAGAAAGCATCTTGGATATGTTTTTCAGATGTATAATCTTATACCTAACCTTACTGTAAGGGAAAATATTGAGGTTGGTGCTTACTTAAGTGATAAGGCACTTGATACTGACGAGATACTTAACACACTTGGACTTTCAGACCATGCTGACAAGAAGCCTAACCAGTTATCAGGTGGTCAGCAGCAGAGAACTTCAATAGGAAGAGCACTTATCAAGAATCCTGATATCCTGTTATGTGATGAACCGACAGGAGCACTTGATTACAATACATCCAAGGACATATTAAAGCTTATTGAAGACGTTAATAAGAAGTATGGTAATACTATAATAATAGTTACACATAATGATGCTATCAAGAATATGGCAGACAGAGTTATTACATTAAGAGATGGCAGAATCCGTAAGAACTATGTTAATGATAACAAGATTGCAGCAGCAGACCTTGAGTGGTAAGAGAGGAGATAATTATGAGAAATCCTTTAAATAAGCGTCTGCCAAGAGAATTAAAGCATGATTTTGGTAAATATCTTGTGATATTCTTGTTTATGGTTATGATGATTTCGTTAGTCAGCGGATTCCTTGTAGCAGACAACAGTGTAAAGCACTCATATGATGAGGGCTTTGAAAATATAATCTTGAAGATGGACATTTTGCGTTAGATAAAGAGCCTGACAGCTCACTTATAAAAGATATTGAGAATAAGACTGACAGCAAGCTTTATGACTTAAGATACTTTGAGGAAGACGAGGCTGACAGTGGTGCAACAATCAGAGTGTATAAAGACAGGACAGAGGTTAACCTTGAGTGCGTTATGGAAGGTGAGATGCCTGCTGCTGATAATGAAATAGCACTTGACCGTATGTATGCACAGAATGCAAAGATTAAGGTTGGAGACACAATTAAACTCGCAGGAAAAGAGTTAAAGGTTACCGGATTTGTTGCAGTTCCTGATTATAGCTGCCTTTTTGAGAATAATTCAGACATGATGTTTGATTCAACTAATTTTTCTATTGCAGTTATGACTGATAAGGGCTTTGAAAATGTTTCAAGTAATCATGTGAAATATAATTATGCATGGAAATATAACAAGGAAGTATCCGGTGATAAGGCAGAAAAAGAGGCTTCTGATGATTTTCTTAAAAATCTTGGCGATATTATCAAAGAATATGATACAAAGCTTATGATGAGCGGTAATACAGATATTATCAGTGTATCTGATTATCTTCCAAGATACATTAACAAGGCTGTTAATTTCACCGGTGATGATATGGGGTCAGATAAGGCAACTATTATGCTTTTTGACTATATCGTTGTGATTGTAATTGCCTTTGTATTCGCTGTTACAACATCTAATACAATCAGTCAGGAGGCTGGTGTTATTGGAACTCTCCGTGCGTCAGGTTATAAGAGAAGTGAGATTGTAAGACATTACATGGTGCTTCCTGTTGCTGTAACACTGGTTGCTGCGGTTGTTGGTAATATACTTGGTTATACAATTCTGGAAAAGGTGTTTGTAGATATATATTATAACAGCTATAGTCTGTGTACTTATACAACACTGCTTAATTCAGAAGCATTTGTTGATACAACAGTTGTTCCGATTATTATTATGTTTGTTGTTAATCTTATTGTACTTGAGAAGAAGCTTCGACTTTCACCGCTTAAATTCTTAAGACATGAGCTTACTAACAGAAAGAAAAAGAAACTTATAAAGTTAAGCCACAAGATTCCTTTCATGACAAGGTTCAGATTAAGAATTATGTTCCAGAATATACCTAATTATCTGACACTGTTCTTAGGAATACTGATTGCAGGTGCACTTGTTGTATTCAGTATCATGTTTGAACCGCTTATTAATGATTATGCTGATGTTGTTAAGAAGTCACAGATATGTGAATACCAGTATGTTTTAAAGAGTCAGGTGGAAACTGATATATCAGGTGCCGAAAAGTACTGTGTGACTTCACTTAATACAACTGATGAAAAATATATGACTGATGATATCATGGTATACGGCATTGAGGATAACAGCAGATATGTTGATATGGATATTAAGGATGATGAAGTGCTTGTATCTAATGGAGTAATGGTGAAATTCGGTCTTAAAAAGGGCGATACATTTAAACTGAAAGACCCTTATTCAGATAATGAGTATGAATTCAGGATAGCAGGAAGCTATACATATGACGCTGCACTTGCTGTATTCATGACAAGAAATAACTTTATTGATACATTCGATAAGGATGACGATTACTTTACAGGATATTTCACAGACAAGAAGCTGACTGATATTGATGATAAATATATTGCGTCAACAATCACATATGAAGATCTTACAAAGGTGTCTAACCAGATGAAGGTTTCGATGGGTGAAATGATGTACATACTGAAGTATTTTGGAATTATAATGTTCGTACTTCTTATGTATCTGTTATCTAAACAGATTATCGAAAAGAATGCACAGTCAATTTCAATGACTAAGATTCTTGGCTTCAAGAATGGAGAGATTGGAGGATTGTATATAATGGCAACTTCGATTATGGTCGTTATATCACTTGTTGTTTCAGTTCCTTTAATCAATGTCATGCTTAAGTGGGCATTCTCATCATATCTTTACACTATGATGACAGGATATATTCCATACATGATAAGAAAAAGCTGCTTTGTTGAGATGGTTATTCTTGGAATTGTATGCTATGCAGTTGTTGCTGTGCTTCAGCTTGTGAAGATTTCTAAGATTCCTAAGACGGATGCACTGAAGAACGTAGAATAAAACCAGAATTTACTTCTTGACAATACAAAAATAATTTAATAATATACTAACAAACAGTGAGTAGCATTACAGCATAAATCCGACTGTAATGGGGCTCACTGTATTTTTTTATGCGAAAAACACCATTGCAGTAGGAAAAGGAGGTAACAATGAAACTGAAAAAACAGTACGACTGCAATCTTGTTATGATGAATGATCTTATTGGTGGAAAATGGAAATTAAGAATTTTATGGCATATCATGAATGGAGATAACAGATTTTCCATGCTTGAAAAGACGATTGACAGTATAACACCAAAAGTTCTGATGTCGCAGCTTAATGAAATGGAAGAAAGTGGTCTGATATTAAAACATGTATTAGTCAGTACACCGCCTAAAGTTGTTGTTTACGAGATAAATCCTGAATATTCAGGTATATGTGAAATAGTTAATATTGCCCATTCATTTTCCAGAATGTATGGTACAAAGAATAATATTGACATACTTACAAAAAAGTAAGTTCTTGTCAATAAACATAAGCTTATTTATAATCACCGTTGTTCACAGCATTTAATAAATGCTGTTTTTTAAAGAAAATAAGTTAGTATATTCTAACAAAAGTAAGCGAAAAAGGAGAATGATGGTAATTATGATAAAGACATTTATTAAGAAAAATATAATTACATTGACTCTTGCGATACTTCTTCTGGTTTTGTCTGTTGTGTCGCTTTTTATAGGGGCAATTGATATTAATATAAAAAATTTTTTTATGGATTCGCAGGCAATGGAAGTCTTTGTGATATCAAGACTGCCAAGCTTCTGGCTATTCTGTGTACAGGAATAGGAATAAGTGTAGCAGGACTTATAATGCAGCAGTTGTGCATGAATAAATTTGTTTCACCAACAACCGGAGCAACAATTTCATCAGCACAGTTTGGAATTCTTCTTGCACTTATACTTGTACCAGATGCCACTATATGGGGTAGAGCAATATTTGCATTTGTAAGCGCAATACTTGGTACATGGATTTTTGTCTGGTTTATACAACGCATACAGTATAAGGACATTGTGATGGTTCCACTTGTAGGAATAATGTTTGGAAATGTTATTGGAGGAGTAACGAACTTCCTTGCCTACAAGTATGAAGTTACACAGGCATTATCGACATGGCTGGTAGGACATTTTTCAATGGTATTAAAGGGAAGGTATGAAATTGTTTATCTGACTGTGCCACTCGTTATACTGGCATTCATATTTGCTAATCATTTTAACATTGTGGGTATGGGAAAAGATTTTTCAAAGAATCTTGGAGTACCATATAATTTTGTCCTTTTTGCAGGACTTACAATAGCAGCTATGATTACAGCATCAATTATAGTGGTTGTAGGTTCAATTTCTTATATAGGACTGATTGTTCCAAATGTGGTTGCAATGTTCAAGGGCGATAAGATAAGAGGAACTCTTGTTGATACCGCACTTTTTGGGGCTTTGTTTGTGCTGGTGTGTGACATTATTGGAAGAGTTGTTATTATGCCGTATGAACTTCCAATTGAACTTATAGTTGGAATACTTGGAAGTCTGATATTTGTAGCACTGTTAATATACAGACTTAAGCATGGAAGAAAGATTGTTAGTATTAAATTATTTAATGAGCAGAAAGAGGTAAATAATGAACAGGAAAAGAAATATATATAAGTTGATTATTCTTGCTGTTATCGTTCTGCTTGCAATGGCAGCTTACATGACAATAGGTGTTAAATTTCATAATGAGAGACTTATGAGATTTGCATTCAAAATAAGATACCCAAAACTTATTGCAGTGATAATCACGGCATTCACAATAGGTGGGGCATCAATAGTGTTTCAGTCAGTTATAAATAATACTATTGTTACTCCGTGTCTTTTAGGAATGAATTCGCTTTATACACTTATACATACAGCAGTAGTGTTTTTCTTAGGGTCAGGCAGTATGCTTGTTATAAATGCGAATATGAGTTTTGCACTTGACCTTGTAATAATGGGTGTTGTAGCAACATTTATATATAGTTATCTTTTTAAAGTGACTAACCATAACGTGCTTTATGTATTGCTTATCGGGACGGTTCTTACATCATTCTTTTCGAGCATACAAAGCACACTGACAAGAGTAATGGATCCTAATGAATATGACACACTTCTTACTTCGTTAGTGGCAAGTTTCAGTAATGTTAATTCTGAAATAATAATTTTTTCATTGATTATAATTGCAGCAATTATTGTGGTATTTCGAAAAGAACTTGCAATGCTTGATGTGCTTACACTTGGAAAAGAGCAGGCTGTTAATCTTGGAGTTGATTATGACAAATGTATAAGAAGACTTTTACTGGCTGTTACATTATGTATATCGGTTGCTACAGCAATGGTTGGACCAATATCATTTCTTGGTCTGATAATTGCTAATCTTTCGAGACAAATGTTAAAAACATACCGCCATACACAGCTGATACTTGGTTCTGCATTATTTGGGATGATAGGACTTATATTAGGACAGCTTATAGTTGAAAGGGTGTTTATCTATGCAATACCTGTAAGTGTGTTTATTACAGTTGGAGGAGGAATATATTTCCTGTATCTGTTGCTTGCAGGAAAAAGAGCATAATACTAAGAAGGAGAACAATAATGGTTGTAGATAAATTGTTGAAAAAATATGATAAAAAAGTAGTTGTAGATTCAGTAAGCTTTTCTATACCAAAAGGCAAGGTTACATCATTTATTGGACCTAATGGAGCAGGAAAATCTACAGTTATGGGAATGATATCAAGGCTTATTGCTAATGATGCAGGTATTATTGAATTTCAGGGAAAGTCAATGCATGACTGGAAAAGTAAGGAACTTGCAAAGCATCTGGCAATACTTACCCAGAGCAATAATATACAAATGAAGCTCACAGTTGAAGAACTTGTGGCATTTGGAAGGTTTCCTCATTCAGGAGGAAGACTTAATGATAAGGATAAAGATATAATTAATAAGTCAATTGAATACATGGAACTTAATGAATTCAGAAACAGATTTATAGATGAATTGTCTGGCGGACAGAGACAGCGTGCATATATTGCAATGGTTATAGCACAGGATACAGAATTTATTCTTCTTGATGAGCCTACGAACAATCTTGACATATATCATGCAACTAATCTTATGAAGATTATAAGAAAACTCAGCGATGAACTTGGAAAAACAGTTGTCACAGTTTTACATGAGATTAATTATGCAGCATTTTATTCTGATTATATATGTGCATTTAAAGACGGCAGGGTTGCCAAATTTGCACAGTTGATGAGGTTATGACTAAAGAAGTCTTAGCAGAAATATATAATGTTGATTTTGAAATAATGAATATACAGGGCAGACCATTGTCAATATATTATTAATTTATTATGGCTTCAGGCCCTGCATGCGGGCTTTAGCATATATGTATGATGTCAGTCGCGAAGCATTGTACAGAAAAATAAAAATAGAAGAGGATAACATATAATGAAAAAAATTACAGCTATATTATTAATGGCACTTATGGTTCTTTCACTTACTGCGTGTGGTAACCAGACCGGTAAGGATAATAATGGTTCAGAAGGAAGTACTGAACCAACAAGCGTAACAATAACAACATTAAATGGACAGAAAGAAGAGACACAGCTTGAGGTTCCATATAATCCTGAAAGAATAGCAATTCTTGACCTTGCTGCTCTTGATATAATAGATAGTATCGGTGTTGGTGACAAAGTTGTTGGAATGGCACAGACAAGCATTGATTATCTTTCTCATTATTCAGAAAACAAGAGCATAAAGAATCTTGGTACAATAAAAGAAGCTGATATTGAAGCAGTTATGGAATGTGAACCAGATATAATATTTATCGGTGGAAGACTGTCAGCTTCATATGATAAGTTAAGTGAAATAGCTCCTGTTGTTTATCTTGCAACAGACAGCAGTATAGGACTTGTTGAAAGTACTTTGAAAAATGCAAGAACAATAGCATCTATATTTGGCAAAGAGAATGAAGTTGAGGATAAAGTTAATCAGTATAATAGCAGAATAAACAACTTAAAGAGTATTGCATCTGGAAAGAATGCTCTTGTAGGAATGACAACAAGCGGAAGCTTTAATATTCTTGGTAATGATGGAAGATGCTCAATTATAGGTAATGAGATTGGCTTCAATAATCTTGGAGCAACAGGAAACACTTCAACACATGGAAATGAGGCTTCTTTTGAAACAGTAGTTGCAAAGAATCCGGAATATATATTTGTTATGGACAGAGATAAGGCTATAGGAAAAGCTGGTGCAGCATCTGCTAAGGAAATAGTTGAAAATGATCTTGTAAAATCAACTCCTGCATATAAGAATAATCATATTATTTATCTTGAAAATCCTAATGTATGGTATACAGCAGAGGGCGGAATTCAGGCACTTGATATGATGCTTAAGGATCTTGAAAAGGGTCTTGGAATGTGATACCGATAGGTAGTCGTATTATTAGTGGATTTATAGGCAGAAATTTGGAAAAACTGAATATTATTTTGATTTTTATTTTGAAAACACCTATAAGACAGTTCATTATGGAATGTCTTATAGGTGTTTTTGCTGAAAATTCTAAAAACTAGTTGGAAAGTACCTATAAATGCTTATGAAAAATGATATTTATAGGAACGGCAATTCCACATAAAGATAAAAACTCATTCAGGTTGACATCACAAGAATATGTATATATAATTACCGCTGGTAATTAACAGAAATAATTAATAGAGGTAATTAATGAAATGATTACCTCCTGAGACCATATAACTTAAGGAGATGAATGTGTTATGAAACCAGACAAGATTAAGAGAATGCTGGATGCCTGTTATCTGGCTAAGAGGATCAGAGAACTGCTGCCGGAACTGCCAGATGGGGTTGCGCCTGCTTATATCCAGTATATTGATGTAATTCATCATCTGCTGGAGACTAATGATTGTGTTAAGATTTCTGATATCAGTGACTGGCTTAATCTTCCAAGACCGGGTGTTACACGTACTGTTAAGGAGATGGAAGCTAAGGGATATCTTAAGAAGACTACTTCACAGGAAGATGCGAGGATAACTTATATTACGGTTACGGATAAGGGAGAAGAGTTGTCTAAGAAGTATGATGCGGATTATTACAGCCGCCTTAGTGAATATCTGACGGACATTACTGATGAAGAGGCTGATTCTATGATTGCAACTATTAACAAATTCTACAAGGTGATGAGCGAAAGGAGAGTTGATATTGAATAATTCAAAATCAGATTTTACACAGGGAAGTATATTAGGGAAGCTGATTCCTTTTATGATGCCTATACTTGGGGCGTTAATACTACAGGCGGCATATGGTGCAGTTGATTTGCTGGTTGTTGGAAGATTCGGAACTACTGAAGGTCTTTCAGCCGTATCTACAGGAAGCCAGGTGCTTAATTTAGTTACATTTGTTATAACACAGTTTGCAATGGGTGTTACAGTGCTTATTGCAAGATATATTGGTGAGAAGAAGCCGGAACAGATAGGTGCTTTAATTGGTGGCGCAATTGTTGTTTTTGCAATGATTTCGGTTGCTCTTTTTATCGTTATGATTGTTTTTTCAAGACAGATTGCAGTTATAATGCAGGCACCGAAAGAAGCAGTAGGTCTTACATCTTTATATGTAAAAATATGTGGCTCAGGAATATTCTTTATAGTTGCATATAATCTTCTTTCAGCAGTATTCAGGGGACTTGGAGACAGTAAATCACCACTTATATTCGTTGCAGTTGCATGTGTTATTAATATTGTGGGTGACCTTGTCCTTGTTGCAGGGTTTAATATGAATGCTGCCGGAGCTGCTATTGCGACAGTTGCAGCACAGGCGGTAAGTGTTGTATTTGCACTTGTATTACTTTTTAAGAGAAAACTTCCGTTTAAGATAACTAAGAAGGATTTCTCAATTAACAGACATTGCAGGAGAGCGTTAAAGGTAGGTCTTCCTCTTGCATTACAGGAATTTCTTACACAGATTTCATTCCTTGCCTTATGTGCATTTGTCAACAGACTGGGCTTACAGGCTTCGTCAGGATATGGCGTTGCATGTAAAATAGTTAATTTCGCAATGCTTATTCCAAGCTCTCTTATGCAGTCAATGGCGTCATTTGTTTCACAGAATGTCGGCGCAGGCAACGAAAAGAGAGCAAAGAAGACGATGTTTGTCGGTATTGGAGTCGGACTGGTTATAGGATGCATAGTATTCTTATTCGTGATGTTTAAGGGTGACCTTCTCACAGCAATATTTACAACCGATGAGGCAGTTATTCAGAATGGTTATGACTACCTTAAGGGATTTGCGTTAGAGACAATTGTTACAGCAATTTTATTCAGCATGATTGGTTACTTTAATGGACATGACAAGACGGTATGGGTAATGATTCAGGGGCTTGTACAGACGCTGCTTGTCCGTCTGCCATTTGCGTATTATATGAGTATACAGCCTGATGCGAGCCTTACTAAGATTGGTCTGGCTGCTCCGGTTGCAACTATTTTTGGAATTGTGTTAAATGTGGTATTCTATATTTGGTGTAACAGAAAAGATAAGGCAAAACACAATAATTAATGATAAAAAATATCAATAAATATGTTTTGTGATATGAAATATTGACATGGAAATATAAAAATAATATACTCATAACAGTGTTATATAACGCTGTTATAGATAGGAGGCGTGAGTGTCTAAGGCGGTTGAAGGTGTTACTGAGAAGATAGAAGAATGTGCCAGAAAAGAATTTAAGAGCAAAGGCTATGTTGAGGCTTCGTTAAGAACTATTGCTATGGAAGCGGGAACTACAACTGGTTCAATATATTCACGATATGGCGGAAAAGAAGGTCTTTTTTCAGCATTGGTTGAGCCGGCAGCAAGGGAATTTACGGAAATCTTTGAAGATGTCCAGAAGAAATTCCATGCGATGGAGAGTGAGATGCAGACAGAAAGCCTTGATGAATATTCAAGAAATGGGATGATACAGCTTGTTGAGTATATGTATAACCATTTTGAGGAGTTTAATCTTCTAGTGAATTGTTCTTACGGTACGAAGTTTCAGAATTTTGTTGAACATCTAGTTGATATTGAGACAGATTATACATACAAATATATGGAAGCGGTCGGACTTAAGTTCAAGGAGGGCAGACCTTTGACAAAGGATTTCATGCATATTATGAATACAGCACTTTTTGAGAGTTTTTTCGAGGTAGTAAGACACAATATGTCTAAGGAAGAGGCAATGGAGTATATTGATCTGCTTGAAAAGTATCACAGTGCAGGCTGGAGCGTAATATACGATGAATGTAAATAATAATATATGGCTGTCAGTAATGGCAGCCTTTATTTAAAGGTGCAGGTTAGTGATATCTTACTCTGAATAGTGTTATATAACGAAGCAGTAAAGCAAGGAGGATAATTATGGCAAAGAAAGAGGAAAAGCCAGATACAATTAAGCAGTTGTTTGAATATGCCGGTAATTACAGGTATCTGACAATTGCGTCATGGGTACTTGCTACGATAAGTGCTTTCGTTGCACTTGTACCATTTTATTTTATATGGAGATTAATTAAAGAGGTGCTTCGTGTTGCACCTGATTATGGCAATGCGCAGAACCTGTCTGTATATGGCTGGAGTGCCGTTGCATTTGCAATAGGAGCAATGCTTATATACATAGGTGCATTGATGTGTTCGCATCTGTCAGCATTCAGGATTCAGGCCAATATGCGCTCTAAGCTTATGAGGCATATACTTACACTTCCACTTGGATTCATGGACGAAGAGGGAAGCGGTAAGGTAAGAAAGATTGTCAATGAATCAAGCGCTGCGACAGAAACCTATATTGCACACCAGCTTCCTGACAAATGTGTTGCGACAGCCACACCAGTCGGGCTTGTGCTTCTTCTTTTAGTGTTTGACTGGCGACTTGGACTTCTGTGCCTTATTCCGGTTGTAATCGCATTTGCAGTAATGAGCTGCATGATGGGCGACAACATGAAAAAGAAAATGGCAGAGTATCAGAATGCATTGGAGGAAATGTCGAGCGAGGCGGTTGAGTATGTGAGAGGAATTCCTGTTGTCAAGACATTTGGACAGTCAGTATTCTCGTTCAAGAGATTCAGGGATTCTATCAAGAAATATGAGAAGTGGACTGTATCTTACACAAAGGATTTAAGAATCCCGATGATGGGTTATACTGCAGCCATTAATGCAGTATTTGCAATACTTATTGCGGGAACATTCCTTTTCGGCGGAGTTAAGAGCGGCACGATAAACAACACATTTTTACTGAATCTGATGTTTTATATAATTATTACGCCTATTATTACAGTCACACTTACAAAGATGATGTATGCAGGCGAGAATACAATGGTTGTTGAGGACGCACTTTCGCGAATTAACAGTATTATAGAAAGAAAGCCGTTAGAGCAGACCGCTGATAAGAAGCACCCTGCAGATACATCTATCACATTTGAAAATGTTTCATTCAGATATCCGGGTGCGGTAAATGATGCACTGCATGATGTCAGTCTTAAGATAAATGCTGGTGAGCAGGTCGCATTTGTCGGACCTTCCGGTGGTGGAAAGACAACACTTGCAAGGCTTATCGCAAGATTTGCAGATGTCACAGAGGGCAATATATTAATCGGCGGTGTAAATGTTAAGAACATTGATGAGAAAGAGCTTATGGATACAGTATCTTTCGTATTTCAGGACAGCCACCTGCTTAAGATGTCTATACTGGATAATGTCCGTATGGGTAATAAAAATGCTACAAGACAGGAGGTTATGGAAGCGTTAAAGAATGCACAGTGCGATGATATTATCGAGAAGCTTCCGGACGGAATAGACACTGTAATCGGTTCTAAAGGAACTTACCTGTCAGGCGGTGAAGCCAGAGAATTGCTATTGCAAGGGCAATGTTAAAGAATTCTCCTATACTTATACTTGATGAAGCAACTGCATTTGCTGACCCTGATAACGAGGCAAAGGTTCAGGCAGCATTTGAAAGGCTTTCACAGGGAAAGACAGTTATTATGATTGCCCACAGATTGTCGTCAGTTACTGGTGTTGACCGTGTATATGTATTAAAGAATGGTCAGATTAACCAGAGTGGAAAGCATAATGAACTGGCAGAGTCAGGCGGATTGTATGCACATATGTGGGAGGAATATAATAAATCAGTAAACTGGAAAGTGGGTGTGTAATATGAAAGAAAAGCTTATGCATAAATATGCCCTTTCAAATCAGGGCGCTAAGGATATGATTAAGGCATTCATATCAGTTACAATATCTGATTTGATACTGATGATACCTGTGTCTTTATTGTATTTTCTTGTTAAAGATTATATGGAAGGGAATCTGGCAGGAAGAGGCGGATTCTATATTGCCGGAGTTATTATTACACTTGTATTGATTGCGGTATCAACATATATCCAGTATAATGCAACATTTTTATCAACATATGTAGAGAGTGGTGTAAGACGAATTACACTGGCTGAGAAGTTAAGAAAGATTCCGCTTTCATTCTTTGGAAAGAAGGATTTGTCTGACCTTACAAGTACTATCATGGCTGACTGCGCACAGATGGAGACTGCATCATCACATTTTATACCGGAGCTTGTCGGAGCGTGCATATCTACAGCATTTGTAGCAATAGGACTATTCTTCTTTGACTGGAGAATGGCAATAGCAGCACTGTGGGTACTTCCGATATCATTCATTATAGTCAGCTGCTCTGGAAAGGTTCAGAGAAAGCTTAACGAAAAGCAGGTGGCACTGAAAATGACGTGTGCAGACGGTATTCAGGAGTGCCTTGAAAGTGTCAGAGATATTCGGGCATATAATACTCAGGAAGAGTATATGAAGGGACTTGATGAGAAAATTAAGGCAGTTGAGAAGCACGCTGTAGCTACAGAACTTGGAACTGCTGTGTTTGTTGGAAGTGCACAGATGATTCTCAAGCTTGGTATTGCAACAGTTGCTTTGGTAGGCGGAGCATTATTAGCCAGTGGAAAGTTAGATGTTATTACATTTTTCATGTTTCTTATGGTTGTATCAAGAATATATGATCCAATGCAGGTATCTTTACAGAATCTTGCGGCAATTATCGCATCAGATGTACAGAGTGCAAGATTAGATGAAATACTTTCACATGATGTGCAGGAAGGCTCAGAGAAGCTTGATAACAAGGGTTATGACATAGAGTTTTCTAATGTAGGATTCTCATATGATACAGGTGATGAGGTATTAAAGGACGTATCTTTCGTTGCAAAGCAAGGCGAGGTAACAGCTCTTATCGGTCCGTCGGGCGGAGGAAAGACAACAGTTTCACGACTTGCAGCCCGTTTCTGGGACGCTGATAAGGGAAAGATAACAGTCGGTGGAATGGACATATCAATGATTGACCCAGAGACACTAATGTCGCTTTACTCTATAGTATTTCAGGATGTTACACTGTTTAATAATACAGTTATCGAGAACATCAGGATAGGAAAAATGGATGCAACGGACGAAGAAGTTATCGCAGCAGCAAAACTTGCACATTGTGATGAATTTGCTGAAAAATTATCAGACGGCTGGAACACAATGATTGGTGAGAATGGCTGTGAGCTTTCAGGTGGTGAAAGACAGAGAATATCCATAGCAAGAGCGTTCTTAAAAGATGCACCAGTAATACTTCTTGACGAGGCAACAGCTTCCTTAGATGTTGATAATGAAACAATGATACAGGAATCATTATCACAGCTTATAAAGAATAAGACAGTAATGATAATAGCTCATAGAATGAGAACAGTAGCAGACGCCGACAAAATAGTAGTATTAAAAAATGGTAAAGTAGCAGAAAGCGGTAAACCATCAGAACTTATGGCAAAATCCGGAATATACGCAGGTATGGTAAACACACAGCTTACAGCTGCTAAATGGAGTCTGTAACTATACATTTATCAGATAACTTACACTTGATATATGCATGTTGACAGATTGTCACGAAATATAATGTATGTTATAATAACTGACATTAATATAAAGGGGAATTTCTGCGAAAGAAATAAGGTCAGATTATGTTGACATACTCGTTTGAAAACATTGGAAAAGAATCAATATATGAATATTTATACAAATGTATCAAAAAAGATATAATAGAAGGCAGACTTGTTAAGGGTGAGCATCTTCCTTCAAAGAGAACGCTTGCGGTCAATCTTGGAATAAGCACCATAACAGTAGAGAATTCATATGGACAGCTTATGAGTGAAGGATATATATATTCTGTTCCTAAGAAGGGCTATTATGTATCGGATATTTCAGGTGTTGCAAGGATAAAGCCGGTAAAATATGAAGTTCCTGAAATAACCGCAAAGAAGAAGACCGGATATAAATCAGATTTATCATCAAACAGGACAGATCCTGGAAGCTTTCCATTTGCAACATGGGCTAAGCTTATGAGACGTGTTATAACAGACAGGCAGGATGATCTTATGAAAATTTCTCCGGGAGAAGGAACATGGGAGTTAAGAAAAGCAATTGCTATGCATCTGGCTTCATTTCGTGATATGCAGGTAACACCCGGACAGATAATCATAGGCGCCGGAACGGAATATATGTATAGTCTTCTTATACAGCTCTTGGGAAGAGATAAAGTGTATTGTGTTGAAGATCCGGGATATTCTAAGATAGCAAGGATATATGCAAGTAATAATGTGAAATTCTGTTATGCCGGTATGGATGATGAAGGAATGAAACCAGAAGCCGTAAGAGAATGTATGGCAGATATTGTTCATATAAGTCCTACACATCATTATCCGACAGGTATAACAATGCCGGTAAGCCGGCGCTTTGAACTGCTTGCATGGGCTAATGAAAAGCCGGACAGATATATAATAGAAGATGATTATGATTCAGAATTCCGTATGACAGGAAAGACAATTCCGACTATGAAAAGCATAGATATAAGCGAAAAGGTTATATATATGAATACATTTTCAAGAACACTGACACCGACAATCCGAATCAGTTATATGGTTCTGCCACCACACCTTGCAGCAACATATCAGGAAAAACTTGATTTTTATGCATGTACTGTATCTAATTTCGAGCAGTATGCACTTGCTGCATTCATAGAAGAAGGATATTTTGAGAAACATTTAAACAGAATGAGGCTGTATTATACGAAACAGAGAGAGGCTGTTCTTTCGGTACTTAAAGAGGAGCCGTTCAAATGTGTTGGAAGAGTAAGAGAGGCTGATTCAGGGCTTCATTTTATTCTTGAACTTAATACATTACTTTCTGATAATGAGGTAAAAAGAAAACTTGAGGCAGAAGGCATCCATATAAATGCGTTATCGGAGTACTATCATAATAATACAGATGAATACAGTCACAGCTTTGTTATCAGTTATTCTGATATGAAGATAGAAAGCTTCAGAAGTGCTTGCAGTAAAATGTCAGAACTTACACCTTCATGATGATTATTTGTGATTGATTGTGGATGAATATAACAGTTGCAAAGAATGTAATAAAGCGGTAAAATCTGTTTATATGATTTGTAAATAATGTGAGAGGGTTTTGACAAAAGTATGGTAGACTACAGCATTTTTCCGCTTGATGAAGAGATTAAAGACAAGCTTGCAAAGCTGGAGATAAGTTATGCATTTCAACCTATTTTCTATCCGGATGGCAGGGATATATATGCATATGAGGCTTTAATGAGACCTAAGAATATTTTGGTTATGGATTTAATTGAAGAGTTCAGGGCAAAGAATGATTTGCATACACTTGAGGTTGCGACTATATTTGGGGCGGTGCAGTGTTATGCAAAACGAGGATATCATTCATATATAGCAATTAATTCATTTCCTGCGGAATCATTTACTGCAGAGGAACAGGCTGTTTTTGATGAATTCTATGCTGATGTTCTTGGTGATAAGGGAATAATTGAAATTCTTGAATATACAGCTCTTGATATTGATAAATGGCAGTCAAAGAGGAATTCCATTAATAGAAGCCGTTTTAATATTGCACTTGATGATTTTGGAACAGGCTATAATAATATGATGGCAGTGGATATATTTGCACCACATATCGTAAAGCTTGACAGAAGCCTGATAACAGATATTGAGAATGATGTTGATAAGCAGGAGTATTACTTTTATTATAGAGACAGCTCCATAAGAGAGGCATTAAGGTGCTTGCTGAAGGCGTTGAATCTAGGGAAGAGTATGAATTCTTAAGGGATAATGGTATTGATTTAGTGCAGGGATTTTATCTTGGACGACCGGAATAAGATGAATGTCAGTTTATATTTTTTTTAGAAATGCTTTATACAATATATATTAACATATCACAAAGTATGTTGTATTATGATGGAGTAAAGAAAACATTTTTTCTCCCTCATATTTTTAAAGAGAGCGATGGCAGAACTAATTTGCCGTCGCTCTTTTTTTTGCGCGGACAGCGATGAGAATGTACAAGAAGAAGTAACAGCCATGCTTGCATGGGCTGGGGCTTGTTCTTGTATATTCGAGGAGCGTCGCGACAATGCCAGAATGCAGTTCTGGCATATGAGCTGTCCGCGCGGACAGCGATGAGAATAGATAAGAAAAAGTGACAGCGATGAGTATTTCAAATTATATATGGCAAACACTGCCATATTAGTGATATAATAATTAATATTTTCAGTATTTCAGGTTCAGTGATATCTAATGCAATGAGGCTGGAATAATATATAATACAGAATAGGGAGAAAATTATGGGAAAGAAAATTGCCAGAATTATAGGCAGAGTATTACTGGTGGTACTTGTTACTATAGTAATGCTGGTAGGAACTTTATTCATTATGATTAAGAGAATATGCAGCGATTCAGCACCTACAGCCAGAAATCTTTTTATATCAACAGTTCTTGAATCAGGTCAGATGAAGTTTCTGGCTTCGTGGTTCTGTACAGATGCGCAGATTAATGAGGTAATTAATGCTAATAAGATGGAGTCAATGGATTCAGATATTGATACATCTCTCATTAATATATCAACAGACACAGATACACAGACGGTTGATAATAACGGAGAGGTAGAGCAGTTTGATGGGAATGGAATAAGAATGGTTGAGATTTCAGGAAGGTCATTCTTTGGAAAAATGCTGATTATAAAAGATCCGTCACAGGTTAAGGTCGGAACTACATATCCTTGGGGAGATTACGGTAAGGAGCTTCATGAGATTGTAAGCGGAGCAGGAGCTGTTGCAGGAGTTAACGGCGGTCTGTATGTTTCATCAGGAAACAGAGGCGGCTCACCACTTGGAATCGTAGTGCAGGACGGTAAGATTACATATAACAATCCTTCAGCACTTTCCGGTCTTTACCTAATCGGACTTAATAAGGACAACCTTTTAGTTGTTAAAGATATAGATGGTATGTCGGCAGCAGATTTTGAAAGCTATGTAAATGAAGCCGGGATCAGGGATGCTGTTGCTTTCCAGGAGGAAAGCTCTGATTCTAATAATCATTTTGTTCCACTTATTATTAACAATGAAGCAAGAGTATTAAAAGGTCAGGGAAGTGGGGCTAACCCTAGAACAGCAATCGGACAGAGAGCTGATGGAGCTATACTTCTTTTAGTTACAGATGGAAGAGGTGCTTCAGGACATCTTGGTGCAACTGCGTCAGACCTGATATCAGTCATGCAGGAATACGGAGCAGTCAATGCAGCCAACCTTGATGGCGGAAGTTCTTCAACAATGGTATATAACGGTGGCTATGAGATGACAAGTGTAACATTTTATTATCAGAATTCATCATGGAAGCTGCCAACAGCATTTGTCGTAATGCCTAAGTAATTGGAAGGAGAACTGTGTAGATATGAAAAATAATGCTAAGAAGTCTATAAAGATAGGTGAAATCAATATACCATTAAATTACTGGACAGGACTTGCCGTATATGCAGTGATTCTTCTTATTCTTGCAATCTGTATGATTTCATATACAGGTTCATGCCTTAAGAAATATGAGAATTCACAGTCGGACAAGGTAATGAATGATTTCCTTAATGACTTTACAAAGATGGCTGCTGATAAGACATTGGCTGATAATATTGAGCTTCCAGCCAGCAGTGAATTTGAGGGAAAAGATACATTTGTCAATATGTACATGTCCGAATTAGATGGTACAACAGACTATACATATAAGAAATCAGAGGACAGTTATAATACAGAAGAGCCTATGTATGACATATATGATGATGATAAGAAGGTTGCCAGAATGACTCTGGAAGCTAAAGACCAGCATGTTGTTCTTGGAATACTTACAGTGTTTGACTGGAAGATTAAATCAATTGAGCCTGTATTTTCAGCAAAGACTAACGATTATACTGTATCAATTCCGGAAGGGTATACATTTGCAGTTAATGGAATAACTGTGTCAGATGATTACAAGACGGGTAAGGTTATAGAAAATCCTGATTATGTGAATGTTTCGAAGTATGTAACAATGCCAAAGTCAGTAGAATATAAGCTGACAGGATTTGTCAATAAGCCGGAGATTAAGATATATAATGCATCAGCAGTGAAGTTACTGCAAATGTAGATGCTAAGGGGAATGTATCTGTAGCTGCAAGTGGCAATTCTGCCGATATGCCATCAGAAAGAAAAGAAGAAGCTCTTAATATGGCAAAAATATGGGATAATTTCCTTACTAATGATTTAAGCGGTTCAGGTCATGGACTTGCAACAGTGCAGCAGTATCTTATTGAGGATTCGTATTACTGGAATCTTGCAAAAGATTATGCTTCAAGTGCAGATATTACATTTATCAGTGACCACACATTGTCAGGAAATCCGTATACAGGAGTGACAGTTGATAATTATATTGAATATAATGATGATTGCTATTCATGCCATATTGCATTTACAAAGAATATGACACTTACCTCAGGCGGCGCGAGAAAAGATGTTATTGATTCGACATTCTATTTCGTGAAATATGAGGGCAGATGGGCGATTGCGGATATGATTGCGACTACGAAGTAATATGATTAAAATACGGACTTATAGTGCTATGTAAGCTGGGTGTAAGTTTCATAATATATAATTATGTCAAATCAAAGGTAATAATTACTGAAGGAGGAGATAGTTATGAAACTTATAAAAAAAGGTGTTCTGTCTGGCATTATATTTGCAATGACACTGTTAATGACGGCATGTAGTAAGTACAAGGTAAAGGATGAACAGGTAGGACAGAAGGCTCTGTTTCCGGATTATGAATATAATCAGGAGCTGGCACAGCAGATATATGGACAGTCTAAAATGGCAATAGCCCCAAATGGTTATTATTATATAATTGATAATATTTTGTATTTTTATAATATTGACAGTGATATTAATATGCCATTGTGTTCCAAAGTAAATTGCAGGCATAATGATAATACATGTGATGCTTATGTAAGTACAATTAATACAGAGAACGGCACATTTGAATGTAATTGTATGGGCGAAAAGATTATGTATTATAATGGCAGCATATATTGTATTGAGGTTACTAAGGACAGGGATTATTATCTGTACCAGTATGATTCCACATTTAGTAACAGAAAGCAGGTAACAAGGCTTGCTTCGATAAAAGACGAACAGCTGATGGTGTCTGATGCACAGGCATGTCTTATATCTGATGGATATATGTATTATTATGCTTCATATCTTGATTCCAAATATGCAGAAAATGATTATACGGCTTCGTTTTATGCATGCAGAATAAAGCTTGATAATAATTCATCACGGGAAGTTCTGGGAGAATTTCAGTTTCCGGGTGATTATGCGATGAAGGCAGGCCAGAGTAATGGCTTTTCCATTTATTTTACGGATAATAGTATATATTTTTATGCCGGCGGAGCTGCCCGGATGTATACAGCCAATAACAGTGTACAATACCATGTTTCAAAATATAATCCTGATAACAGCCAGTATACTGATTTATATGTACATTCTGGTAATAGCGGGCTTAATGTTTTTGGAGAAGGAACGGGATATGTTAATAGCATGTCACAAGGCGGATATGTAAGAACAGATTCTGAGGGCAATTTTTACATTATGACCTCATCAAAGGCTAAGGATAATAACAATATAATTAAAGTTGATTTTGATAAGAATACTTGTGAAGTTATTTATACTACTCAGATGGAGAAGCTGGATTATTTACAGAGTGATGGAGAATATCTGTATTTTTTTGAATCAGATTCTGTTAAAGATAAAAAGTCTTTGCTTACAGTAATTGATATGAGTGGAAATGTAAAGACTCAGTATGAAATGGAATATGACGAAGAGTATATGGCTGAAATGCAGAAACATTCAGGACAGAATGTGAATGGTAATTCATACAAGCCGGATGCATCGGATATTTTGGTGTATGGACTTGATGGCAGGTATATAGTGCTTGGCAGCAGAACGACTGGTTTTAAGAATCTCACTACTTCTGATACAGTAGATTATAAGAAAGAGCCTGTAGTTGGTGTCGGGATAATAAATACAAAGGATTATCTAAGTGGCAGCAATGTATCTATAAAACAGATATATCAATATGCGCGATAGAACAGGAACAGGTACAATATGAATGAGTTGAAAAGAATCTTTGGGAAAAGATATGCCTGCCTGTTGTTACTGTTATTAGCAGTTAATATGCTGATAATCATCAGTGATAAGACTGATGCACAGATGTTAAATGCGTATATTGATATGATTAATATTGCAGATAAATACATGGAGAATGAATCATCATGTACGGCTGCTGCCGGAAGTTCGTGGCGTGAGTATTTTGATAAGAATGAGATAGATGGGAGTGACACATCAGAAAAAACTGCTATTGCAAAACAGGCAAGAGAAAAGCTTGTGTCTCAGGCAAAGTATATAGATAATTATAAGGATATAGTGGAAAGCAAAAAACAGACTGCAATATTATATGCAGCGTCAGGCACTTATAAGAAGAATGGTTTTGAATATAACAATCTTTTAAAAACGCAGTATGATTTATCCGGAATATATGATACAGATGTGCAGTTAAGCAATGGAGTATGGCTGCAAAAAATATTCGAGAATAATTATATTCATTTGTTAGCATTTGTTACAAGTGTTTTTACAGTATATATGTTTTTTGCGGAAAGAAAAAACGGACTCTGCTATATTGTGCATACATCTAAGAATGGCAGATGCAGTCTGTTTATAAAAAGATGTGGCGTGCTGATGTTACAGACAACAGTAACTAATGCATTATTATATTTTGAAGCCGCATTTATACTGCTTAATAAATATGGTGGATGGAATGGACTGGGAGCTGCAGCTTCAAGTGATGAGTATTTTCTTCTGACATCTGGAAATCTTTCAAGGATTGAAATGCTGTGTCTGATAATATTATTATCAGTACTAACAACAATGGTTTTATCGCTGGTACTATGGCTGCTTCTGTTATGCTTCAGCAATGTTAATATAGGGCTGTTCTGCTACACATTTATATGTATGGCTGATATTCTGCTATATATGATTATGTCCGGAAAATCAGTATTCAGGATTTTTAAATATGTGAATATCTATTACATGTTTTTTCCGTGCAAGGCACTTGGTTATTATAACTGGGGATTTTACGGAATGATTATTTCATTGCGTGCGACTACAATATTAGTATCTGTGATAATCGGGATAATGGCTTTAGGATTAAGTGCTTATATCAGTATTAATAAGTATTTTACAGCAAAGAAGAACTGGATTGAAAATGTTACTGATTTTATTCACATGGGTGCTGTAAGACTCATGGAAAATGCAGGAAATTCGTGGAAAGAAGTATATAAAATATTGATATCACAGGGAATGATATTGATATTGCTGTTATTGATGTATCTTTGTGCAAATGTGACACCCGGTCACGGTGTTGTGTATGATTCCAGAAAAAGCTATATGCTTGGATATTATGAGAAGGCTGAGGGACTAAAATATGGTCCTGAATTAGAAAATATTTATAATCAGTATCGTGAAGAGTATGAGCAATTCGTAAGTGACTTTGATTATTCAGTAGAAAATGCACAGATAATTCTTGCAAATAAGAAGGATTTATTTAATTATGTAGAAGAAAATGTTAATTACATAAAAGAAATGAATGAGCAGGGAATATCTGCGGTTGTAATTAACCCATACAGTTATACAGACACAATAGGAGACAGGGAATGGAGTAATCAGGAGCTTATTGCATTGATAAATGTTATTGCAGCAATTATTGTTTCGTGTGGTTTCATGTCTTATGAAAAGAAATCATCAGTTCAGAGTCTGACACTTTCGGGCAGAGAAAGAAGAAAGTGGCTTATAAAGAAAATGCTTGTACAGAATATCATATGTCTGGTATTCATGTGCATAACATATGGAATGTACTACAAAAAACTCTGTGATACATACACATATGTAAATATTACTGCGCCATTGAAAAGCATTATGATATTCAGAAAATTTTATTGTTAATCCGCCAATTATTGGATATGTTATAATTGATTTTGCTGTTAAATATATGTTTATGGTTGTGATTCAGTTAATAATGTCTGTCGTATCAATATATGTAAAATATATATATTGTTTTGCAGTTGGCATAGTACTTGTGCTACCACATTTGCTGTATATGATTGGATTTGATTTCTTACATAATGTATCTGTTGTTAAATATATTTCATTCTTCCAATGTTTACTGGAGGGTGGACGGACAATGGATTGGTATTGGATTTTACTGATTGTTGTCGTATTAACTGGAGCGGGAATGTGGTTTTATATTGTGAATGTGTTTGAACATAAACTAAGATAGTTTTATGTATGTAATTGGAATAATTAATACATAAAGTTTGGGGCGAAAATAGTACATTTTAAATGTACACATTACCGTTCACGAGATAAAAATAACCGATTACGACATAAAACCGACGGCAGTATTGCTAATATTGAAATTCAGAAGATTTCATATGACTTTCCGGCAGAGAGGATATCGTGTTATTCGGCAGACCTTGTGCTTCGCTAGTATAAAATGATTACAGGAAAGAAAGAGCCTGATGAGATAATTAAGAGTCTGTTAGAGTATTTTCCAGAAGCAAGAATAGTCCTTACTCTTGGAGGTGACAGCGCTGTATATGCGGACAAGGATACCAAGATTACACAGCCGGTATTTAAGGTAAATGCAGTTGATACAACCGCCGCAGGAGATACATTTACAGGGGATTTCCTTGCCGGAATCATAGAGGGCATGCCTGTTGCTGACATCTTAAGAATGAGTGCAAAGGCTTCCTCAATCGCAGTTACAAGAAAAGGTGCCATACCATCAATTCCGTACAGAAATGAAGTTAAATATTAAGAAAAATGTGCAGGATGCCAATTAAGGGGTGTCCTGCACTTGTCATATGTGCTACAATAAATATTGAGAAGAATTATCAATAATGATTTGGGCAGATTATTTAGAAAAGGAAAACACACATGAAGTTAAATGAACTTAAGATTGGACAATGTGCAAGAATTACCTCAGTTGGTGGTGAAGGCGCATTAAGACAGCATTTTCTTGATATGGGCGTAATTCCCGGGGCGGAGGTTACGCTTGTAAAACTGGCACCTATGGGTGATCCAATGGAATTACAGATACATGGCTATGAACTTACACTTCGAGTTGCCGATGCAGGAGAGATTACTATTGATCCTATAGATGAGCGTACAAGAAAACACGAAAGACCAGACCGAATATATAAGTCTGACCATCCGGGACTTGGTGAGACTGGTAAATACCATGCTAAGGGAGATGGAGAAAAGCTTCCTGAAGGAACAAAGCTTACATTTGCACTGGTTGGTAACCAGAATTGTGGAAAGACAACTCTGTTTAATCAGCTTACCGGTTCTAACCAGCATGTCGGAAATTTTCCGGGAGTTACGGTTGACTGCAAAAGCGGTATGATTAAGGGACATGAGAATACATCAGTTACGGATTTACCGGGAATATATTCTATGTCTCCGTACAGCAGTGAGGAGATTATTTCGAGAAATTTTGTGCTTAATGAGAAGCCAAAGGCGATTATTAATATTGTTGATGCAACTAATATTGAGAGAAATATGTATCTTACAATGCAGCTTTTAGAGATGGATGTGCCTATGGTTCTTGCACTTAATATGATGGACGAGGTAGTAGGCAATTCAGGTTCTATTGATATTAATGGCATGGAAAATATGCTTGGAATCCCGGTTATTCCTATATCTGCTGCCAAGAATGAAGGCGTTGATGAGCTTATAAGGCATGCACTTCATATTGCAGAATATCAGGAAAAGCCGGAAAGAACTGATTACTGTGATGAGAATGATTTCGGAGGAGCAGTACACAGATGTATACATGCAGTAATTCATCTTATAGAGGATCATGCAAAGAGAGCTGATATTCCGGTAAGATTTGCAGCAAGTAAGATTATTGAGGGTGACCCTCTTATATTAAAGCTTTTGCAGCTTGATGAGAATGAAAAAGAAATGCTTGAGCATATTGTACTTCAGATGGAGACTGAAAGAGGTCTTGACAGAAGTGCGGCAATCGCGGACATGAGATTTACATTTATAGAGAAGATATGCGAAGCAAATGTAGTTAAGCCTAAAGCAAGCAAAGAAAGAATACGAAGCCAGAAGATTGACAAGATTCTTACTGGAAAATATACGGCAATACCATGCTTTGTAGCGATTATGCTTGCAATATTCTTTCTTACATTCAATGTGATTGGTGCATTTTTACAGAATGTTCTGCAGATGGGTATTGATGCACTTACTGGCGTTGTTGACAATGCACTTGCAGCAGCAGGTGTGAATAAGGTTATTCACAGTCTTGTAATAGATGGAATATTTGCAGGTGTCGGCTCAGTGCTTTCATTCCTGCCAATTATTGTTACACTGTTTTTCTTCTTATCACTTATGGAGGACAGTGGTTATATTGCAAGAGTTGCATTTTTTATGGATAAAATATTAAGAAAGATTGGTCTGTCAGGAAGAAGTATAGTTCCTATGTTGATTGGATTTGGATGTACTGTTCCTGCGGTTATGGCAACAAGAACGCTTCCAAGTGAGAGAGACAGGAAGATGACAATTCTTCTTACACCATTTATGAGCTGTTCAGCCAAGCTGCCAATATATTCATTCTTTGTCAGTGCATTTTTTCCGGGAAAGGGTGCACTTATAATGGGAGGCTTATATTTCTTTGGAATTATTATGGGAATTCTTGTGGCATTGCTTTACAAAGGAACATTGTTTAAAGGCGAAGCTGTTCCTTTCGTTATGGAGCTTCCTAATTACAGACTTCCGGGCATGAAAAATGTTTTGCAGTTATTATGGGAAAAGGCCAGGGATTTCTTGCAGAGAGCATTTACAGTTATATTTGTTGCAACTGTAATTGTCTGGTTTTTACAAAGCTTCAATCTGCACCTTAATCTTGTTACAGATTCAAAGGACAGCATACTTGCACTTATTGCGGGAATAATAGCCCCTGTATTTGCACCTTTAGGACTTGGTGACTGGAGAATATGTACATCTTTGCTGTGTGGTGTCATGGCAAAGGAAAGTGTCGTATCAACAATGCAGATACTTTTCGGGACAGGCATACGGGCAGCACTTTCAACAGCCGGTGCAGCCGCAATGCTTGTATTCAGTCTTCTGTACACACCTTGTATCGCAGCAATTGCTTCAGTAAAGCGTGAGCTTGGAGGGAAATGGGCTGTTATAATGGTTGTATGGCAGTGCCTGATTGCGTGGGTGATGGCATTTGTTGTACATGGTGTGGTGATGATGTTTTCTTAAGTATAAATAAAACAGAAAATACGCATATTATATGTATCTTTAATCACAAGGAGACATATAATATGCGTATTATTTTTTATGATTCGAAAAGTTACGACAAGCAGTCTTTTGATAAGGCGCTGAGGTATTTTAGTGATATATCTATTGAGTATATGGTAGCTGATTTAGATGCGAGGACAGCGGTGTACAGCAACGGGTATGATGCTGTGTGTGCATTCGTTAATTCTGTTATTGATGCAGATGTGTTGAAGATTCTTTACGACAATGGAATCAGGCTGGTACTTATGCGGTGTGCAGGATTTAATAATGTTGATGTTAATGAGGCGGACAGGCTTGGTATAACTGTGATGAGAGTGCCGGGATATTCGCCGGAGGCGGTTGCGGAGCTTGCTATGGGACTTGCGCTTGCTGCACAGCGGAGGATTCACAAAGCGTACATTAAAGTAAGAGAGAATAATTTCAGCCTTCAGGGGCTTACAGGTGTAACACTTCATGGAAAAACTGCGGGAATTGTCGGAACTGGCAAGATTGGTGCGGCTATGTGCCGTATATGCAGGGGCTTTGGAATGAAGGTTATTGCATATGATAGATTTCACAATGAAAGCCTTGATTTTGTTGAGTATGTGGAGCTTGACAGGCTGCTTTCCGAAAGTGACCTCATATCACTACATTGCCCGCTTGATGACACCACATACCATCTGATTGATGAAAGAACAATAGACATGATGAAAAACGGTGTTATATTAGTCAATACCTCGAGAGGTGCAATAGTTAATACAGACGCACTTATCAAGGGTATCAGGGATATGAAATTTCATGCTGTCGGGCTTGATGTGTATGAAGAAGAGTCAGATTATGTATTTGAAAATCTTGAAGACGACATATTGCAGCATTCAATAACGGCAAGGCTCCTGTCATTCCCGAATGTAATAGTAACATCACATCAGGGCTTTCTTACAGAGGAGGCGCTTGATGCCATAAGCGAAACAACATTAAAGAATGCGAAAGCATTTATTTCAGGTGACATAACTGGTGAAAATGTGGTAAAATAGCTTAAGATTATGCTGAAAGCAAGGAGCGACGGGTTATGAAATACATTTTTACTAATGGACATATCCTTGATGGAACTAAGGATATGAAAGTTTTGGATGGTCATTCTGTGCTTGTTGAAGATGACAAGATTACTGGTATTGTGAAGGGTAACACTGTACCAGACGGCTTTAAGGAGATTAATCTTGAGGGTAAATACCTTATGCCGGGGCTTATTAATATGCATGTTCATCTTGCAGGCAATGGAAAGCCACAGAAAAAGCAGAGAGATAATGAAAAGACTGTTAAGCTGCTTATGGGAACAGCACTTTCAAGGGCTGTGACATATAAGGTCGTAAAGGATTTTGCAAAGACAGAGCTTATGAGTGGTGTTACTACTATAAGAACTGTCGGTGGCCTGGCGGATTTTGATACAAGAGTAAGGGATGATATCAGAAATGGCAAGGCTGACGGACCAAGAATACTTGCAGCTAATGAAGGAATTTCTGTGCCTGGTGGACATATGGCTGGTTCGGTTGCGGTAGCTGCTAACAATATAGATGAAGCACTTGTTCAGGTTGATATTGCAAAAAGCCAGAATGTTGACCTTATTAAGCTTATGATTACAGGAGGCGTGCTCGACGCAAAGGCTAAGGGTGTTCCTGGTGAGCTTAAGATGAACCTGAGATGGTTAAGGCTGTATGTGATAAGGCACATGCACTTGGATACAATGTTGCTGCACATGTAGAGTCGCCAGAGGGTGTAAGGGTTGCACTTGAAAATGGTGTTGATTCAATAGAGCATGGAGCAAAGCCTGATGATGAGATAATACATTTGTTTAAGGAGAATAATGCATTTTTATGCACAACATTATCACCTGCACTGCCATATGCTCTTTTTGACAGAAGCGTATCTAATGCGTCAGAGGTTGAGCAGTACAATGGCAATATCGTGTTTGAGGGAATAAAGGAATGTGCCAAGGCAGCAATTGCCAACAACATTCCGGTCGTACTTGGTAATGATGTTGGCTGTCCATGGATTACACAGTATGATTTCTGGAGAGAGCTTTATTATTTCCACAAATATGTAGGTGTAAGCAATGCATTTGCATTATACACAGCTACGCTTAACAGTGCAGTAATGGCGGGTATTGGCAATGAGACAGGTTCTGTTGAAGCCGGCAAATGTGCTGACCTGATTGTGACTAAGAATAATCCGTTAGATGACCTCAGGGTGCTGCGTAATGTGGATTTAATCATGGCGCGAGGCAGATTGTACAATAATCCAAAGTTTAAAACGAAAAATATTGTCACTAAAGAACTGGATAAATTTTGCGATTTATGTTAATTTTATTAAAGAATTTTACTTAAAGGAATAAGATTATGAAGATAGGATTTGATAACGACAAATATTTAAAAATGCAGTCTGAGCATATTAAGGAGAGAATTGCCAAGTTTGACAATAAGTTATATCTTGAATTTGGTGGAAAGCTGTTCGATGATTATCATGCTTCAAGGGTTCTTCCAGGATTTAAGCCGGACTCAAAGCTTCAGATGCTTTTACAGTTAAAGGACCAGGCTGAGGTTGTTATTGCAATAAGTGCAGAAGATATTGCAAGTAATAAGATTCGTGGCGATTACGGAATTACATACGATCAGGAAGTATTAAGACTTATAGATGAATTTACAGAATATGGACTTTTTGTAGGTAGTGTCTGCATCACAAAGTATTTCCAGCAGCCAGAGGTTGATAATTTCATCAAGGTGTTAGATGCACATGGAATCAAGAATTTCAAGCATTACAAGATTGCCGGATATCCTAATGATGTTGCCAAGATTGTAAGTGATGATGGTTACGGAAAGAATGAATTTATTAAGACTACCAGACCACTTGTAGTTGTTACTGCTCCTGGTCCGGGAAGCGGAAAGATGGCTACATGTCTTTCACAGCTTTACCATGAATATAAGCATGGTGTTAAGGCTGGATATGCGAAGTTTGAGACATTCCCAATCTGGAATATTCCACTTAAGCACCCTGTTAATCTTGCTTATGAGGCAGCGACAGCAGACCTTAATGATGTTAATATGATTGATCCTTTCCATTTGGAAGCATATGGTAAAACAACGGTTAATTATAACAGAGATATCGAGATATTCCCTGTGCTTAATGCTATGTTCGAGCTCATTGCCGGTGAGAGTCCATATAAGTCACCAACAGATATGGGTGTTAATATGGCTGGTAACTGTATTGTTGATGATGAAGCATGCCGTTATGCTTCTAATATGGAGATTATCAGAAGATATTACAAATATTTATGCGACCAGAAGAGAACTGGTGTAAACAGTCAGGAAATTTATAAGATTGAGCTTTTAATGAATCAGGCAGGAATCACACCATCTTCAAGACCTGTTGTTAATGCTGCACTTGAAAAGTCAGCAAAAAGCGGTGATAAACCGGCGGTTGCAATTGAGTTAGAAGACGGAACTATTGTTACTGGAAAAACAGGTGATCTGTTAGGTGCTGCGTCATCAGCATTGCTTAATGCATTAAAGCAGCTTGCTGGAATAGATGATTCAGTTGACCTGCTATCACCTGAGTCAATCAGCCCTATCCAGACATTAAAGACTAATTATCTTGGCAGCAGGAATCCAAGACTTCATACAGATGAAATCCTTATTGCACTTTCATCATCAGTTGTAGCCAATTCTTTAGCTGAAAAGGCATTAAAGCAGATTCCTAAGCTTTATGGCTGTGATGTTCATTCAACAGTTATTCTTTCAGCGGTAGACAAGGATACATTTAAGAGACTGGGCATGAATCTTACATGTGAGCCTGCTTATGAGGAAGAAAAGAGATTTCATAAGAATTAGTTATTGACACACATGCAGGCATTTGATATTATTTATCAAGTAATTAAATATTCCATGAGGGAGTAGTTAGCGCGAAAGTGTGATTTGTCAACATTCTGATTATAATTAAAGAGTATAATCTGGCAAATCTTAAATAATGAGACTCATGTATATCAATTAACAGTTAGTGTTGTACACGGCAGGTAGTTGATATACATGAGTCTTTTTTTATCTGTTGAATATAGTAGTGGCAGAGTTTTTAAGCTGACGACACTTATTATGGAGAGAAAAAAAGGAGGAAAACATGGAAAAATTCATTAACAATGCACCATTTGCTCTTGTACTTGTATGTCTTATAATCGGTTTTGTTCTGCTTATTAAAGGTGCAGACTTTTTCGTAGAAGGAAGCTCAAGTGTAGCAAAGAGACTACATGTTCCGTCTATTATTATTGGACTTACAATTGTTGCAATGGGAACATCGCTTCCAGAAACGGCGGTCAGTGTATCTGCATCAATTACAGGCAACAATGAGCTTGCAGTAAGTAATGTAGTCGGTTCTAATATATTTAACCTGATGGTTGTTATTGGCGTGTGTGCAATGATTGCAACAGTAAATGTTGCAAAAGAAACAATAAAAAGAGATATCCCATTTTCACTTATCTGTGCAGGACTTTTATTGATTTTAGGAATCCTTGGGGTTGGTGATAAGTCAGGAATGATGCTTGGACATTTTGATGGTGTAATATTTATCGGTGCATTTGCAGGATACATTTTTTACATGATTAAGATTGCACTAAAGGCAAGCAAAGAAGGCAAAAAAATCGAGATTGAGGGCGGTTCTGATGAAGATATTAAGTTGATTTCAGTTCCGCTTAGTATTCTGTTTATTATTGGCGGTGCGGCTGCGATTGCAGTAGGCGGAGATATTACCGTAGACGCTGCCTCAAGGATAGCGAGTGACCTCGGAATGAGCCAGACACTTATTGGGCTTACAATAGTTTCAATAGGAACATCACTTCCAGAGCTTGTAACTTCAATAGTTGCAGCCAGAAAGAACGAAGTCGATATGGCACTTGGTAATGCGATTGGTTCAAATGTATTTAACATACTTATGGTACTTGGTATTGCATCAGCAATCAGTCCAATCAGCATAATTACAGAAAATATTATAGATTTGTGTGTGCTTATTGTATTTACAATATGTGTATGGATATTTGCTGGAACAAAGAAGAAAATCGGAAGAATCGAAGGTTTTTCAATGGTTGCACTTTATGTGATATATGCAGTTTATATCATAATAAGATAAATGAGGTAACATACAAATGCTGTTGTTTTTAAAAGTGTTTTTTACTGAATTCATAGCTGAGATGGGCGATAAAACCCAGCTCATGCTTATTGCTCTTACTTCTAAATATAAGTTAAGAGATATTATATCAGGAACTGCTGTAGCAATTCTTGTACTTAACGGACTTGCTGTTTTAGCAGGTGGGCTTGTCAGTGAATTTATTCCTGACTGGCTTATAAAGACTATTGCAGCACTTGCATTTCTTTATTTTGCTGCATCAACTATTGCAGGGGATGATGATGACGAAGAAGAAGGCTGCGGCAAATCAAAGATTAAGTTTGCACCACTTGCAGTTTTCTTTACATTTTTCATTGCAGAACTTGGTGATAAGACACAGCTTACAGCCATAACATTTGGTGCTAATGAAGGTATGAGTGCAGCTCTTGTTGTATGGATAGGATGTTCACTTGGACTTTTTGCAGCTGACATTCTTGGTATGTTAGTCGGATATCTGTTAAAGAGCAAGACTCCGGACGGACTGCTTAATACACTTGCATTCGCAATATTCTCGATATTCGGTGTATACACACTTTATCAGGGACTTAAGCTTATAAGAATATATGTCTGTCCGATTCCTGTATGGCCAATACTTATAGTTGCAACTGTTGTTTTTGTTGTTATATGTGTCTGTCTTTTTATTAGAAGAGAGAAGGAAAAGAATGATTAGAATGAAAGTAATCGTATCATTTTTTATGTGATGCGATTATTTTTTTTGTAAATATGTCGATATAATATTAAGAAAAGTCAAGGATGACTTTATCCAATACATTTACATTCAAGGAGGAATGAATTATGAGTAGTGTATCTTCAGGGAATTTTTCCCAGATAGCCGGTTCGTATGCAGATACAGCGGCTGTTTATTCTAAGTCAGAGACAACTAAGACCGATGAGACAAGCGGAAAGAAGAAAGTCAGTGGTCAGACTATTGGCAATCCCAAGTTAAGCGAGAAAGCAAGCAAATATTATGAACAATTAAAGAAAAAGTACTCTAATATGAACTTTATTCTTGTAAGTGAGGATCAGAAAGAGAATGCCAAGGCTAATGCCGCAGGTTATGCTAATTCCAATAATATGGTTGTCCTTATTGATGAGGATAAAATTGAAAGAATGGCTTCTGATGAGAATTACAGAAAACAGTATGAAGGAATTATTGCAAATGCTGCCAGTGGAATCTCACAGCTTGCAAGCAGTCTTTCAGCAACAGGAACTAGTGTAAAGGGCTTTGGAATGCAGGTTAATGATAATGGTACAGCATCATATTTTGCTGTGCTTGAAAAGTCAAGTGCTGCACAGAAGGAGCGCATTGAGAAGAAGGCTGTAGAAAAGAAAGAAGCTAAGAAGACAGCACAGAAGAAGGCAGAAAAGAAAAAGAATGAGGAGCGGCTGGAAAAGAAACGTAAAGAGACCGGGGATGTCAATGATACTGACGATGCAGAGACCGTAACAGTGACAGCTTCATCAATAGAAGAACTTCTTGAAAAGATAAAAGACCAGGAACAGCTTTTCTTAAGTGATACAGTAAAAACTCCACAGGAGAAGAATGTGGGTCAGAATGTTGACTTTTCTGTATAATGTCAGGGGGTGTGCCTAGTGATATTATCAGGAACAATAGCAAGTACCGTACAATTGCAGATGCTTAACAACAAGTGGATGCAGAAAAAGGAATCTGGCAATGTTTTATCTAAGCAGGAGTTAAATGAACGCTCTACATGGACATCTGAACAGTTTATGATTGCTGATTTTCAGGAACGGTTAGAACATAATCGGGAAGCAGAGAAGCGCCAGAAAATAGATAATAAGATTATGTCAGGTGGGAGTCTTTCGCCGGAGGAAATATCTTATCTTGAAAAGAATGATCCTGTTGCTTTAAAGAAATATCGTGAAACTAAAGAAGAAAAAGAAAGCTATAAGGAAAAACTGAGACAATGCAAAACTAAAGAAGAGGTTGACCGTGTAAAGCTGCAGAAGCTTGGAGAACTGGAGAGTTCATTAAGCAGTATAGTCAATGACCCGGCAATACCTAAAAGTGCCAAGTTAGCGAAAGCTCAGGAAATACTTGCAAAGACTAACAACATTGAGGCTGCACATCTTGAGTTTGTCAAATCCGCAGATTATCAGAGTATGCCAACTGATGACGAAAAGAAAGAACAGGATGCAGCAGATAATGATATATCAGATGAGATAACAGACAGCGAGAAGGCTGATAATGCTGAAATTACTGACGCCTCTGAAAATACACAGGATAAAGCAGATACTATAACTGATGATAATAATCAGATTTGTGATATTAAAAATACAGATACCGCAGATACAAAAGCTTCTGATAAAACATCTGAAAAAGATAATCGAAAGAAAGAATACAGTACAGAAATTAAGAAAGTTAGCCGAAAGCTTAAGAAAGGTTTTGAGGCGGCTGACATGCATGTTGACATAATTGTATAATTATGTATGATTGGGAATCCACTCGGATATGACTAAGAATAGTTATGTCTGGGTGGATGTTATTATAAGAACCATCTATTTTGTGTCATGCGGTATTCACTTCGTTAAACAGCAATTTAGCGAAGTGACTTAAATGTGTACTTTACTACTGTAACGAGCAATTTTTAAGTGAAAGAAGATGATTTCAAGGATTTTCCAGACGAAATTAAAGACCTATTTAGGCACTTATTTGAGTAACTGCAAAACGCCGATAAATCCTGATTTATCGGCGTTATTTTATCTATTATTATCTATTATCGACCTTTTCTGGATACATATCATGGTTTGCCATTCTGTTGAATGCTATCTCCTCCCATTTTGTTCCAGGTTTTCCATAATTACAGTAAGGATCTATTGATATTCCACCTCTAGGAGTAAATTTCCCCCATACCTCTATGTATTTTGGATCCATAAGTTTTATCAAATCTTTCATGATAATATTCATACAGTCTTCATGAAAATCACCATGATTTCTGAAACTGAATAAATATAATTTTAATGATTTACTTTCCACCATTTTAATGTTTGGTACATATGATATTGTAACAGTTGCAAAATCTGGCTGCCCTGTTATAGGACACAAACTTGTAAATTCTGGGCAATTAAATTTTACAAAATAATCATTACCCTGATGTTTATTCTCAAAAGTCTCTAACATCTCCGGTGCATAATCACTTGGATACTGTGTTTTCTGATTTCCCAATAATGTTATATCTGCTGTTTCTTCTTTACTTCTTCCAGTCATAATTTTCTCCTTTTTATTCCATAGCTGGATCATTAATTCCGTTTAACTCAAATGCTCTGGCTCTATCTATACATGTTCCACACTTTCCACAAGGTTTTTCGCTACCTTCATAGCAACTCCATGTGTACTTATAAGGTACATTTAGCTCAAGCCCCTTTTTTACAACCTGATCCTTTGTTGCATTGATAAATGGTGCTACAACCTTAATCTGCTTTCCACTTCCAAGATATATAGCCTCATTTATTGCATTATTAAAATCACTGCTGCAGTCAGGATATGCACTTCCAGCCGCATCATCCGCATGTGCCCCATAATATATCTCACTGCAGCCCTTTGAAATTGCTATACTGGCAGCACTTGATAAAAATAACCCATTTCTAAATGGAACATATGTTGAAACAGGAGAACCATTTGTGCTCTTAATCTGCTCATCATATGATTCTTTAGGTATTTCCTTATCAGAATGTGATAATAATGAACAATCACTATATTGAAATATTTTTGCAAGGTCAAGATAAATATGTTCTACATTATAGTATTTTACTATTTTATCTGACGCTTCTATCTCTTTTGTATGTTTCTGTCCATATGATATTGATAACGCAATAACATTTTCTGGACCATATTTTTCTACTGCCATACCAAGGCATGTTGTACTATCTATTCCACCACTGAACAAAACCATTGCTTTCATTGTTAAATCTCCCTCTTAATGTTTGTGTATATGTTTTTGTGTTAGCTTTTTTAATTCCTCTTGCGGTCATGCAGCTATGACATCCTTCAATAAATACTGCTATATCTTTGGCACCAGTAACCATCTGCATAATATCAGCAATATCACTTCCTATTCTTTCTTGAAGCTGCAGTCTTTTAGATACCATATCTGCTATTCTTGCTATCTTACTAAGACCTATTACTCTTCCATTTGGAATATAAGCAACTGTTACCTTCATATCATACATAAGAGCAAGATGATGCTCACAATAACTGAAAATATCTATATCTTTTACCACTACCATATTGGAAGTTCCGCTCTGACCATTACATTCTATTTGTTCAGACTCTTCTTCATCCATATCCAGTGCAAATGTTTTGTTAAACATATCCGCAATTTCTTCATTTGTATAATCATTCCATCAAAAACTTCTTCATACATTTTTGCAACTCTTTTAGGTGTATCTTTTAAGCCCTCCCGTTCAGGGTTATCACCCAGAGCCTTAAGAATACCAGCTATATGATATTCAATTGCCTTAGTGTCTATTTTCTTATGTTTTTCCATGTCAGACTCCTTTTTTGTCTGGTGACCATATAATTTTATGTAACTGAATCTGCATATTAACATCATTCATTACATTCTCTTTCATAAAATTAACAATTTCCTCAGGTTCTATCATTCCAAATACCGGACTTATATAAAGGTTACATTTTCCATACAGATTATATTTTTCTATAATTTGTTTTGCCTTTATAAGATCCTCTCGACAACCTGCTACAAATTTGACAGTATCATTGCTATTTAAAATATCAAAATTATCCAGATTCATGGCCGCTTCCATACCACTGCATGAAAGCTTATAATCCATTGTAAAAGTTACATTCTCTTTGTGAAGCTTACGGATTTTATCAAGATAGACACTGCCGTTAGTCTCTATTTCAATGTTCAGATTGTTTTCTGCAAGAACTGTTATAACATTTTCAATACCTTCTCTTAGCAGTGGTTCACCACCAGTAAGAGTGACATTTTTTACTCCTGTCGATAAAACATAATCAAGAATTTCTTTTTCTGTCATTGGTTGAGAAGGTGTCTCCTGCTCATTAGCCCATTTGGTATCGCAGTATTTACAGTTAAGATTACAGCCCTTAAAGCGTATAAAAACCGCTAGCTGCCCGGCTTTAGTTCCTTCACCATTAATACTTACAAATTTTTCAACTACTTCATATTTACTCATATATAAATCCTTTCAGATTAAAAATCATTCCATATAAGTTGCACTATTAGCAGGAGTTTCATATACAGTTACAGCTCTCATGTTGTATCCAAGTATTTTTATTTTTTCATAAAAATACTTGGCCATATTCTCCGCTGTCGGTCGGAAATCAAGTTCAATAATTTTGAAATTCTCGCTTTTTAAAGCTTCAAATGTAGTTTCCTTCAATGAATTTCTTTCTATAATTAATGCATGATCCATTGAATCTGCTATGTTTCTTAAATCTTTTTTCAGTTCTCCAAAATCAACATACATACCCTTATGCTGAACATCTTCCTTTAGTTCCTCAGTTTGAACTTCAAGAACAATCTTCCATCTATGTCCATGAAGATTGCTGCATTTTCCATTGTATCCTGCAAGAAAATGTGCCGAATCAAAACTAGCCTCTGTTTTTAAAATATACATAAATCTTTTCTCCATTTGCTTATATTGCATTAAAAAAACACGGATACATCTGTACCCGTGCCCTAATAGATTATTTCCCTAAAAATTTCCAATTATGAATTATAAAAATAATAGTCCTGGTTTTATTTAGAGACAGGATGGTACAAACGAACTGTCTTATTTATTTACCGTGCAATGATATCAAATGATTCACAGCTTGTCAATTAAATACTCATGGTTATCTTCCCTAGGAAATTTTACACTTAAGTTTTCTCAAATTGCCTAATGAATTACTGATTTTTAAAATCGTTGTATTCCTTTTTTATCCATTTCATTATTACATCAACAAGATAATCCTGCTGAATCTGCGTTAGCTCTACACCAGGCTTCATCTTATGCCACTTTCTTATGCATTCCCTGCAGCAGGTAGCTGTTGCATGCTGTGTAATAAATACAGAATGCCCTTTCATCGGAGTCTGTTTCCCATCATTGGGTATTACCGCTGGGGCTTCCCTTTTCATTAGCCTTGATGATAATACCCTGCTAATCAATAAGTAGTCTGATGCTAAATACTCTAATTAATACCTATACTATACCACATACCCTCGATTCTATGATATAATATCCTAAGAAATTTCTCCGAGGAGGGTAATGTATGGAATACGATGTAATTATTATTGGAGCCGGACCAGGTGGAATCTTTTCTGCGTACGAGCTTATGAAGAAGTCACCAGAGACAAGAGTTGCCGTGTTCGAGGAAGGCAATACATTAGAGAAGAGAAAATGTCCTATAGATGGCAAGAAGGTTAAATCATGTATCAAATGTCCAACATGTGCGATAATGAACGGATTTGGTGGTGCTGGTGCATTTTCAGATGGTAAATATAATATAACTAATGATTTCGGTGGAACTCTTTATGAATATATTGGCAGGGATCAGTCAATTGACCTGATGAAGTATGTCGATACAATTAATACATCACATGGTGGTGAAGAGACTCACATGTATTCGACAGCAGGCACTAAGTTCAAGACTTTATGCATGCAGAACAAGTTAAAGCTTCTTGATGCGTCAGTAAGACATCTTGGAACAGATATTAATTATGTTGTTCTTGAGAATATGTACAATGAGATGAAGGACCATATAGACTTCTACTTTAATACTCCTGTAAGCAATATTGAGGTGATTGATGGTGGTTACAGAGTATTCTATAAGGATGAGTACATGGATTGTGACAAATGTATTGTTTCCGTTGGTCGAAGCGGAAGTAAATGGATTGAAAATGTCTGTCAGAAGCTTGAGATTCCAACTAAGTCAAATCGAGTTGATATCGGTGTGCGAGTTGAGCTTCCGGCTGTTATATTTTCACATCTTACAGATGAGTTGTACGAAAGCAAGATTGTATACAGAACAGAGAAATTCGAAGATCTTGTAAGAACATTCTGTATGAATCCTAATGGAATCGTAGTTAATGAGAACACTAACGGCATTGTAACAGTTAACGGACACAGCTATGAAGGTGCTGAGAAGCAGACAGAGAACACCAACTTTGCGCTTCTTGTTGCAAAGCATTTTTCAGAGCCATTCAAGGACAGTAACGGATACGGTGAAAGTATTGCAAGACTTTCCAACATGCTTGGTGGAGGTGTTATTGTCCAGAGATTCGGTGACCTTATGAGAGGAAGAAGAAGTACAGAAAAGCGAATTGAGGAGGGGCTTGTAAAGCCTACTCTTGCTGCTACTCCGGGGGATTTAAGTCTTGTACTTCCTAAGAGAATTCTTGATGGAATTATTGAGATGATTTACGCACTTGATAAGATTGCACCGGGAACTGCCAATGATGATACACTTCTGTATGGCGTTGAGGTTAAGTTCTATAATATGGAAGTTGAGATTGACAACAATCTTGAGACAAGATATAAGGGCTTATACATAATTGGCGACGGAAGCGGCGTTACACATTCATTATCACATGCTTCTGCCAGTGGCGTATATGTTGCAAGAAAGATTATTGAAGAAATGTAGTTACATAATATTATAATAAATAAGGGAGATTGCCATAAGACAGTCTCCCTTTGTCATTTAATCAAGCTTTATTATTTTGGCATCTAACAAATCAGCATCATCAGTTCCATGAGTGGCAATAAGCAAAGTACGGTTGTTACGCATTTTTAAGATATAATCTATTACATTTAATTTAGTATCCTTATCTAAACCTGTAAATGGTTCATCAAGTATTATTAATTTGCCCGGATATGATAATGCTCTTGCAAGTGCAACCCGCCTTTTCATTCCACCGGATAATGAACTTACAGGTAAATCAAGACTATCATCTGGAAGAATTGATAACAGATTATTACGGACTTCTGCCCTATTGTTTTTTTCACGAAGCACGATTCTGACATTGTCTATTGCAGAAAGATAAGGAATAAGCCTGTCCTCCTGAAACATACAAGATATGCTTTTGATATCTATACCGGACATACTGCCGGAATCAGCATGTTCAAGTCCCATTAGAATTCTTAAAAGCGTTGTTTTTCCAATGCCGGAAGCTCCCATAAGACAATATATAGAATTATCTTTAAGGGTTATATTGACATTTTTAAGAACTTCATTGTCATCAAAGGTTTTGCATAAATCCGTGATTATAATACTCACAATAATTCTCCTGACATTTTAAATTTATTGGATAGAAAGCAGGCTTGTAACACAGTAAAGTGTCTGTCCGTTATATACAACTCTTGACCAGCCAACTTCTGTATTATAGCCGGTTCTGGTAAAAAGCTCGCCTTTTTTAGCGGTTGCAACAACAACAGAATCTGCATCAGTCACACTAGGTTTATTTCTAAGATTGACCTCTTCCTTAGGAGTTACAGTATCATTACAGTCTGTGAATTTCGTGTTAAATCCGGTTGTGGGACTTTCAGTTGCCTTAGGTGTAAGGTCTGTTGTTAAGTAACTTGTAACAGCGTATACAGTCTGTCCATTGTATACAAGTCTTGACCAGCCGCTGCTGCTTGTTCCGGTCCGTGTAATTGTTTCACCATTGACCAGTGTTGCAATTACTGCTGCATCTGTATCCTGACTAGGCTTGTCACGAAGCCTTACTTCATCTTTGGCAGTAACGGTATCATTAACAGATGTGAATACCATGCCGGCTTCTACATCTGGCGATGCGGCAGCTGCAGTTTCACCGCTTAGAGAGCTATTACTTTCTGAATAACCGAAATATGCAACGTTAATATCAACATTTGTACCAATTCCTGCTACCCTGCCCTGATTAGTATACTGCCACATGTTGCATGTTCCTGCATATGATGTGGATTGAGTCTCTGGATACGGCGTTGACGGATATTGTGCAACCCATATCTTATATGAGCTTTCTAAGCTTGCAGTGTTCCACTGGCTGTTATTGGTAAGCTCAGATGAAGCAGCATAGAACATAGGTGTATAGCCTTTATCATATATTTCCTGTAAAAATGCAGCAGCTACGGCAGTTCTTTCAGCCTTAGTCATGCTCTTCTGTCTGCTTTCAGATGTGTTGAAGCCCTCGCAGTCAAATGCTACAGGGTAAGTTATGCTGTAATCTGCTATGAAATCAGCAACCCAGTCTGCTTCTTCAATAGCTTCAGCTTCATTAACTGCTGATGAGAAGAAGTATGCTCCGACTTTGATTCCGTTAGCGGCAGCCTGCTGCATGTTGTATTTTGCATTGGTGTCAGCATAGATAACGCCTGTTTTCTGCGCTCTGTAGCCAACTCTTATCATTGCAAAATCAACACCTGATGAAGCAGCCTGTGCCCAGTCGATAGTTCCCTGAAATTTGGAAACATCTACACCGATAGTTACATCTGATGTTTCATTAGTGCTGTTGGAAAGAATTACAGAAGCACCATTACCTGCATCCTGATTCATTGCTCCATCATTGTCGGAATACTGAGGATCCTGTTCTTTCTCATCTTTATCACTTAAAGTATTATTGCCGTCGGTATCTGTTTCGCTGACAGATGAAGTCTCCTCGGTTGAAGATGCATTTGCAGGTACTTTTTTACCTTTATGACCGAAAGAAACAACAAGTACAATTATTAATGCAATTACTGCCACTGCAATAATTATGATTGCAGGCAGTAATTTCTTCCAGTTAATATGAATAGAATCATCAAGATATCCAAAATCATCGTCATCAGATTTAAACAGCTTAGACATGTACATCTCCTCCTAATTTAAATAATCGCTGCACAGATAATTAAGAAGCAGTGCTGCACCATTACTATCCATTGCAGTATCATTTAGTCCCATATAGTTAATTGTCCAGTAACTGATGGATTCATCATATGTGAATTGAATCTTCAATGAAGAATTCATGTTATTATATACTACCTTACCGTTGAATTCTACAACCTTTTTATTATCAGTAGAACTGAAAATAGTCCATTCTGGGTCTGTACATTTGTTATCCAGACATTCACCAAAGGTTATAGATTCATCCTGAAATATCTGCTGTTCTTTTACTGTATCTATTCTGGAATCCTGCATTGCGCTGGCTTTAGTACCTATGCCTGCGCGTGTCACACCGATAAAACATATTATTAATGTGAGTATGACAGCAAGGAGTGTTGATACTGTTCCTGAAAATGCATCATCTAAACTGTCATGGTACAGAATGAATACAAGAATACCACCTGCTATCCCACCACCAAGATGACCGAGAATATCTACATTTGCACCATTAGAGATAAGAGCATATACAACAATTAACGCAATAGATACGATTACAGTTGTCTTATTGGAATCAGTCTTTGAACTGAAATTAGTAAAAAGTGTTGCACACATTACACCAAATATTGCACCTGATGCACCTGCAGCAAAGCGGATTACATCAGGATTGATAAGGTGCGATACATATACAGATACAAGACCTGATGCAAGTCCTGAACCGAAATATATAATTGCAGTACGAAGAGAACCGACACGGGGTTCAAGTCTTGAACCGAACAGATACAGAGCAACCATATTATTAATAAAATGTGGCAAATTAGCATGCAGGAACATATAAGTCAGAAGCCTTATATATTCTTTATTATTATGAATATACTGGTAATTAAGTCCACCTGTTTCAAAATGATCACTGCCTGCTATTATGCACATAATGCCAGCAAGCAGATTGGCAAGGATTATAATAAGCACAACAGGCATGTTCCTAAGACTGACTTCTGAATATCGTTTCTTTTGACTGTGTTGATAAAAATCTTCAGGATTAATTCTGTCAGATTTAATCTCGTATACTTCATCATCAAGATGAAGGTCATCAAATCCATTCGGTTGAAAACCGCTTTGCCAGCTGTTCTGATAGTTGTTATTGTAATCTGGTTCCATAAAATATTTCTCCCCTCATTTTAAATTTCCACCCTACTGTATAAAATAAAAAAGAATTCAGCATGACACTAAATTCTTTTTTTATTATAACATATTAGTCAATAAAAATAACTAGAAAATTATTCACTAATCAGTAATTAAATGGTAAAATATCAAAGTATGTTTAGATATTGGAGGCAGATTATTATGGATTCAACATTAAGAAGAACATGGGCTGAAATAGATATGGACGCTCTTGCACATAATTATGAAACATTACGGAAAAGAATTGGAGAGAATGTAAAGTTTTTAGGCGTTGTAAAAGCAGATGCTTATGGACATGGTTCTGTTCAGGTGAGCAGGCTTTTACAGGAGTCAGGTGCTGATTATCTGGCAGTAAGCAGTATAGATGAAGCAGTGGAATTAAGACACAATGGTATTACAATGCCGGTTCTGATACTTGGTCATACACCTAAAGAAGAAGTTTCTGAACTTATTAAGAATAATATAACACAGGCTGTAACATGCAGGGCTAAGGCACTTGAATACAGCGAGGAAGCTGTCAGATACGGTGGTACATTAAAGATTCATATTAAAGTTGATACAGGTATGTCAAGACTTGGATATCTGTGTGACGGAGAATACTTTGACAGCGGGGTTGAAGGAATATGTGAAGGATGTACTCTTCCGGGACTTGATGCTGAGGGCATATTTACACATTTTGCAGTGTCTGATGAATTCGGAGAAGAATGTGAGGCTTATACAAAGCATCAGTTTGAATTGTTTACAAGTGTGATTGATGCAGTTGAGAAAAAGCTTGGAAAGAAATTCAAGATAAGACACTGTGCCAATACAGGCGCTGTTGCAAGATATCCTGAAACATGGCTTGACATGGTAAGACCAGGACTTCTGCTCTATGGATATGGAGATTTTGCACAGGAGCTTGGACTTAAGCCTGTTATGTCACTTAAGACAACAGTAAGCACTATCAAGACTTACCCTGTGGGAACAGCAATAAGCTATGGTGGAATATATAAAACTGACAGAAAGACAAGAATGGGAGTCGTTCCTTATGGATATGCCGATGGATATTTCAGATGTCTTTCTAACAGATATGAGCTTATGACAGAAGAAGGTCCTGCTCCACAGAGAGGCAAGATATGTATGGATATGTGCATGATTGATCTTACAGATAAAATGAATGTTGACGTTGGAAGTGAAGTAGAAATATTTGGTAAATCCAATCCGATTGAGCGTATGGCACAGCTTGCAGGAACTATTCCTTATGAGCTTACATGTGCAGTAAGTAAGCGTGTTCCTAGAATGTACATAAAGGATGGCAAAGTTTATGAAAAAGAATTATTGTTACGAGGATAAATGAATGAAGAAAATATTATGTGTATTAATGTCCTGTTTATTGTTTGTGATGGCGGGATGTAGCGGGCATAGTAAGAATTTGAAGTTTGGTGCAGCAGATATAGGCGGAGTGTATTATTCAATTGCAAGCACATTTACACAACTGGCAGATAAAGAGATTGATGGATATACATTTGAAACAAAGACTACTGCTGGTTCGGTTGCTAATTTAAGACTTATATCTGATGGCTATATAGACCTTGCTATTGTCCAGGCAGACCTGTTAAGTGATGCATATAATGCAACTGGTACATTTGCTGATAAAAAATACCAGAAGGGGTACAAAGCGGTTGCTTCACTTTATACAGAATGCTGCCAGATTGTTGTAAGGAAAGATTCTGGAATTACAGGTATTGATGACCTGATTAATAAAACTGTAAGTGTTGGTGCTTCGGAGTCAGGAACCGAAAAGAATGCAGAACAGATATTAAAGATGAGTGGAATTACTGACGAGCTTATTAATAAGGTCAATATGGATTATACAGAAGCTGCTGGAAAACTTAAAGATGGAGAAATTGATGCATTTTTCTGTACAGCAGGAACAAGAACAGAAGTTATCGGACAGTTATCTAAGGAATGTGACATACGTCTTATAAGTCTTGATGACAAATGCATAGACAAGATGTTATCAGCGTATTCTCTCTGCGAAAAATATACTATTCCGGCAGGAACTTATAATGGTCAGGATTCTGATGTGACAACTATTGGCGTTAAGGCAGTTCTGATTGCAAAGCAGTCACTTTCAGACGATGTTATTAAAAATGTGACTAAGACAATATATGAGCATGCTGATGATTTTAAGTATGCTACATCTCTTGATATTACATTTGATATAAATACGGCGGCTGATGGAGTAGATATTCCGTTCCATTCAGGTGCAGCAGCTTATTATACAGAGCGTGGCATCAATGTTTTGACAGAATAATTAATTCTGTATATCAGGTTAATGCTATAAAGAATGGAGAAATTTAATGAAGGTTCAGTTAGATATGTATCAGACGCTGGCTATTGCGGTACTTGTACTGCTTCTAGGCAGCTATTTACGAAAGAAAATTAAATTCCTTGAAAGGTTCTGTATACCGGCACCTGTTGTAGGAGGATTGTTGTTTGCTATATTTACATGTATATGTTATGTTACTCATATACTAGAGTTTTCATTTGATGACACACTTAAAGAAGTATGCATGGTATTCTTTTTTACATCCGTAGGATTTCAGGCTAATCTTAAAGTACTTAAAAAGGGCGGAAAGTCTATGGTGATATTTTTAGGATTAGTTATAGTACTTATATTTATACAGAATGGTGTTGCAGTAGGTTTATCTAAGGTTATGGGGCTTGATTCTCTTATAGGAATGTGTACAGGCTCAATACCTATGGTTGGCGGACATGGTACTGCGGGTGCATTTGGACCGGTACTTGAAGATTTTAATGTTAAGGGTGCAACGACAATATGTACTGCTGCAGCTACATTTGGTCTTATATTTGGAAGTCTTGTAGGAGGACCATTAGGCAAGAGACTTATTGAGAAGAAAAACCTTTTAGATACAGCAATTCCAGAGGATGACAGTCTTCTTATTGAAGACGAAAAGAAGCATGAAAGACATTCCAGAATGTATGCATCAGCCGTATTCCAGCTGATTATTGCTATTGGTATAGGAACTATTTTTTCATGGGCTCTTACGAAGACAGGACTCACTTTTCCTATATACATCGGAGCCATGATTGCAGCTGCGCTTATGCGTAACATTGCAGAATATGCAGGAAATGGAAAGCTTGTTATTCATATGGGAGAAATTAATGACCTTGGAGGTATAAGTTTATCATTATTTCTTGGAATGGCTATGATTACACTTAAGTTATGGCAGCTTGCATCACTAGCACTTCCACTTGTCATACTGCTTGGTGCACAGATAATGGTTATTATTATATTTACATATTTTATTGTATTCAATATTATGGGAAGAGATTATGATGCAGCAGTTCTTGTTGCAGGTACATGTGGATTTGGAATGGGAGCAACGCCTAATGCCATGGCAAATATGCAGGCAGTATGTGACAAATATGTTCCATCAGTTAAAGCGTATCTGTTAATACCACTTATAGGAAGTCTTTTTGCAGATTTCCTTAACAGTCTGGTTATTACATTCTTTATCAATATATTATAAGTATAGGGGAGTTAAAATATGTTTAATATATTTAAAAGGGTAAAAAATAAAGTTAATACATCTAAAAAGGATTACAGTCTGTCATATGATAATCTTGCTATTCCAGAGATACATAAGGTAGATTCAGACAATAATGATGACGTGGATATTTCATCAGATATGGTTCCGGGGGATAATACAGATAAGCCGCATGTTACATATGATAGCGTGGCAGTTCCGGAAGTACATTTTAAAAGAAAGAAATAACTAATAAATGCGGTGATAACCATTAAGGTATATCACCCGCATTTATTTATATGAATTAAGTTTCCTGAACTTAATTCAAAGAACTTAGTTTATTAAAATATGTTCACAATTAACCTTCAAGAACTTCTTCAATATTCTTAAGAATCTCATCTTTATCAAAAGGCTTTGTAATGAAACGTTCTGCACCAAGCTTGAGAGCTTCAATTACTTTATTCTGCTGTCCGGCAGCAGTTATCATAATTACCTTAGCGTTAGGATCATATGCTTTAATCTCTTTAAGTGCGTCTGTTCCATCCATGTTAGGCATTGTGATATCAAGTGTTATGATATCTGGATAATGAGTCTTATATGCAAGTACACCCTCTAATCCATCAGTAGCCTCAGCTAATACAGCATAACCTGCTTCTTCAAGAATATCACGCAGAATCTTTCTTGACATTCCTGAATCATCAACGATAACTACTGTTCCTTTGCTGTCTAACGTCACTTCTCCACCTGCTTTTGCCATAATCTTTCTTACAACAGGCATATCTCCAGCTTTGGTTTCATCAGAGGCAGATATGAAAAGCAGAACTTCACTGTCATGGATATGAATAGGAAGTACATAAGCATCTCCTTTGGCAAACTGATTTTCATAAGCAAACTGTGGAGTAATCTCTAACATGCTACCCTTCTTAGAAAGTGCTGTTGCAAACAATCCGCTTATACAATTAGTAAATTCACCTATAGCATCGTATACTTCTATTCCAAGATTAGATATATTACTATGAGAGAATCCATTAGCTATATCAACTATAGCTGTCTGTTCACCAACACTTGCAAAACCAACAATAATATCAAGGTCACCTTCTAATTTCTGACCAGCAAGACATCTGTATTCAAGCTGTGAAATATGCTTAATTCTGTCTATATAGAAATCAGATGTTACAAATCTTTCAATATTAGCAAGTGCAAGCCTGCATATATCAGTTACATATGACTTTGATGAAAAGGCAAATATTGGAACAATCTGTTCTAAATCATCATTCTTAAGACCATCCATATCCTCATCAGTAAAACCATGCTCCTTCTGGAATTCCTTAAGAAGCTCATCAACCTTCGATACCGATATATCTGCTGCTTCTGAAAGAACAGAAAGGAATATTGCATAAGCACTTCCCTGCTTTTTAAGAAGAACATCTAACTGTTCTTCAGTCATATAACCCTCTCCAACAGCGATTTCACCAAATCTCGCATCCTTTGTTGTCTGTAAGTGATTGATTTCATCAGCCTGCTTTTCAGTAATAATGCCATCGGCTACAGCAATAACACCAAGCTTTGCTCTTGAATCAGAAAGCTTTTCCATTATAGACTTGTATGTATCCTGGCTTATAACCTCCTTTTCAATTAAGAATTTACCAAATAATTGACAAAACATTACATTTCCTCCTAAACACTCACGATTTATTAATTATATATATTTTATCAGCATTAGTCTGATATGTAAAGAATGTGTCGGATTTTGTTGAAAAAATCAGGTGTGTGTCAGTAAGATTATTATTAAAAGAAAATGACTGCCCGCAAAATACGGACAGTCATCTCCTAATGTAAATATATTATACCTAAAAGGAAATATAGCAGATTACTGTAAAGCCTTGAATGCTTCGTCAAGATCTTCAATGATATCATCGATATTCTCTGTACCAATTGAAAGTCTGATTGTGTTAGGCTTGATTCCCTGATCAAGAAGCTCAGCTTCGTTGCACTCTGAATGAGTTGTGCTTGCAGGGTGTATTGCTAATGACTTAACATCGGCAACATTAGCAAGAAGTGAGAATAACTCAAGGTTATCAATGAACTTCTGTGCTTCAGCAGCACCACCCTTGATTTCAAATGTAAAGATTGAACCACCACCGTTAGGGAAGTACTTCTTATAAAGAGCCTGCTGTTCTTCGTTAGTAGAGATTGAAGGATGGTTTACCTTCTCAACTAATGGCTGATTCTTTAAGTACTGAACAACCTTTAATGCGTTCTCTACATGTCTCTCAACTCTGAGTGATAATGTTTCAAGTCCCTGAAGGAAGATGAATGAATGAACTGGAGAAATTGTAGCTCCTGTATCACGAAGGAGGATAGCTCTGATATATGTAACGAATGCAGCAGGTGCTGTATCCTTTGCAAAGCTTACACCGTGGTATGATACATTTGGTTCAACAAGCCATGGAAACTTATCAGCAGCGCCAACCCAGTCGAACTTACCACTGTCAACGATTACACCACCAAGTGTTGTACCGTGACCACCGATAAACTTAGTAGCTGAATGAACAACGATATCTGCACCGTATTCAATAGGTCTTACAAGGTAAGGTGTTGCAAATGTGTTATCAACAACAAGTGGAATGTTGTGTGCATGTGCAATCTTAGCAATTCTTTCGATATCAACAACTTCTGAATTAGGATTTCCAAGTGTCTCAATCTGAACAGCCTTAGTATTAGGCTTGATAGCTGCTTCGATAGCATCATAATCAAAAGGATCTACGAATGTAGCTTCAATTCCGTAATCTGGAAGTGTATGTGCAAGAAGGTTATATGTTCCGCCGTAGATATTCTTAGCTGCTACGATGTGGTCTCCTGCATGAGCAAGTGCCTGAAAAGCATAAGCTAAAGCTGCTGCACCAGAACCAACAGCAAGTGCTGCTACACCACCTTCAAGTGCTGCGATTCTTTTTTCAAATACATCCTCTGTTGGATTAGTAAGACGTCCGTAGATGTTACCTGCATCCTTAAGACCAAATCTGTCAGCAGCATGCTGGCTGTTATGGAATACATATGATGATGTAAGGTAAATAGGTACTGCTCTAGCATCTGTTACTGGATCAGGCTGTTCCTGTCCTACATGAAGCTGTAATGTTTCAAACTTTAAATTTCTTTCTGAGTAAGATTTCTTTGCCATAATTAATTACCATCCTTTTTAATTTATTTCAAAAATGTATTGCTTTCTTGATGTTGATGATAATATAAACCCTTATCCCTACTATGTCAATAGGTTTGTATGATTTTTTTTGGAAAAATTTTAAGATTATATTGTTTTTGTCGTTTTAATTGGGGAATCTGAAGG
>QRVH01000010.1 GCA_003458705.1 Eubacterium sp. AF22-9
TACGAGAAATATGAAAATCATTAAAGGAACTTGCAAGTTCCAATCATTCTACAATTTATCTGGTAAGGCATGTTATACTTGATGTATATCGTGTAGCCAAGGTATTTACGGGCAGTCATGAAGAATCTGAGAGACTTCTGAATGAAGCCCATCTTATTAAGAATTTGAAACATCCCCACATTCCTGTAATTTATGATATTGAACAGAATATTGGAGAAGATAATGATAGTATCTGCATTATCGAAGAATATATTGATGGTAAATCTTTGCGGCAATATGTTAATGATGAAACAGAAACTAAAGGTTATCTCGATATCCGTGAAATATGCCGTATTGGTATAGAATTGTGTTGTATACTGGAATATCTTCACAGTTTTAATGATGAAGGAATATTACACATGGATATTAAGCCTGATAATATTATGCTTGATAATTATGGGAAAGTTAAACTTATAGATTTTGACAATGCAGTCATAGCGGGATGCGGCATGCAGGTAAATGATGGAAGTCTGTTATTTGCAGCACCAGAACAATATTCGGGTGAAGAAGCCGTAGAGCAGTCAGATATATATAGTGTGGGAATGGTCATCCTATTTATGATTTCTCATGGAAGAATCAGGCCTTATGAGAATCATAACTTATCAGGAGTATCTGAAAGATATTCAGTATTGTACCACTTAATTAACAAATCACTACACCATCAATGGGGATTGAGATATGAAAGTGTTACACTGGTTCGCGAAGAACTGGAATCTATAATGGAAAAGGGTGGCGGTACATTTGAAAAACTCTCTTATGTCATTCAGGTTGCAGGAGAAAAACCGGGTATAGGTGTTACTAATGCAGTTATGAGTATGGCACATTTTTTTCAGAATAATCAATATGATTGTGTTGTTGTTGATAAATCCGGGAATGATTATCTGCACAGGGAAATTGTGAAGAGTGTATTAATGCCTGACGGATCTTATCTTTACGACAATATAAAAGTTATACCGGATTATTATAATGCAATATCTGTAAATGGAGTGAAAAGCAGAATTGTAATTATAGACTGCGGTTGTGATTTTAATAAGAGCAGAGAGGTTAAAATTACGGATATTACTGGGGATAATTATACATGTATACGGGTTTTTATAGTTGGAAAGTGTCCACATTGCAGCGAAAAGAAGATTAATGATAGAGATATTATTATGCTGAACCTTGTAGGAGCAAGACAATTTTATGAACTTGTAAACAGTGTATACAAAGGAAAGAAATGTTATAGAATACCATGCATATATAACTGGAATGAAGCAAATCCTATTTTTGACGAAACAATGAATGATTTCTTACAGGATAATCTTACAGGGATTATTAAAGGTTACAGACCTGACAGAATAAAGGAGTGTATTGGAAGGCTATATGAAAAAGTTAGAAATTTCAGGGTTATTAAGTGGTTTAGAAAAAAGAAGAAAAAGCAGGAACGCGGCTGCAATAAATTATAAGACTGTCGGACTGATTGGATTATGCAGCGGTGCCGGAACAACGCAGCTTGGTGTTATGCTTGCAAATTATTTCTCTAATGGACTTCATCTGAAAACAGCTATCGTAAGTTCTTGCTATGATGATGCTTTTGACAGAATAAAAGAAGAAGTGCAGACTTGTAAGGTAAAGAATTATGCGGGTAGCAGAAAAGGATTTTCATATAAGGGGATAGACTTCTTTAGTGGAGTAAGAGAAGGTTTCGTTCACGTTATTACAGAATATTATGACGTGGTGATAGTAGAGGTGAATCTTGCAGATATGAAGGACAGACTTGCTGATGGTTTAAGGGATGTAATGTCTTGCGAGTGCCGTGTTCTTGTTGGATCAATGGTGCCATGGAAATATGGCGAATGTATTAAAAGGCTTGGAAGAATAAGACGGCTTTACAGTATTAAAAATACGCCGGTTGTTTCCATGACATGGGAAGAGAAAAGGGCAAAAAGCATGGAACGTGAATTTGAACTTAAAGCATATAAAGCGCCAATGCAGATGGATCCTTTTGAAATGAATGGAGAGGCTGTAATGATGCTTAAGCGTGTTGTAACTTGAAAGTTTATTTATGCAGCGAAGCATCTGGAAAGTCAATAATATATCACAAATACGGTCTTATGGAATACCTTTGCGTACGACCGCAGGCACATTTTTATAATTGATTGGGCAATTATAAAGGTGTGCCTTTTTATTGCATGATTTATGTGCATAGTGGTACAATTATAATAATAATGTGCAAATGAAAGGCAGAAAAATGAAGAAAAGTACGGCAGGAAAGAAAAAGATTGTTATTATAGCTGCATTTGTAATACTGATTGCGGTTATGGCAGCAATGTTTATGATAGTAAGATATACACCTACAAAGGAAAAAATGAATGGCTATACATATTTTGATCTCGACCAGTCCACAGATAAAACAATGGTTATTGTGGATGAAAAACAGTATTCAGATACAGGAATTGTGTCGGATGGAAGACATTATCTGCCGCAGGAATTTGTAGCAGATAATATTAATGCAGGATTTTATTATGACAAGGAATCACAGGCTGTATTATATTCGGATTCATCATACATGTATACATATATGAGTGGTGAAAATGTATACACAGATGATACAGGAAAGACATATAATACAGATTATCCGGTTGTGATTGATGTCGATGGCGAATGCTTTATCGCATGGGAGTATGTTGCAGAACATACAGATTGTGAATACAGTTATGGAAGCCAGCCGGAGAGAATTAATATCAGTATTGAGAGAGAAGCAAGACAGTGTGTTACAGCTAAAAAGAAGACTGTAGTAAGATACAGGGGCGGAATCAAGAGTCCTGTCCTTGAAAATGTGGCAAAAGGTGACAGGCTGGAATTTGTGGAGGATATTGATGACTGGGTTAAGGTTATAACATCTACGGGATATAAAGGATATGTTAAGAAAACTGATGTTTCTGATATATTTGAGTATGTCAGGGAAGAAAAGACAGAAGAGCAGCATAATTATATCCTTAAGGATGAGAAGATAACTCTTGGCTGGTTCCAGGTGAGCGGAACAGTAGGAAATTCAAGCATAGACAGTACGCTTTCGACAGCATCAGGTATAAATGTTGTTGCACCAACATGGTATAGTATCACAGATGCGTCAGGAAATATGTCAGATTATGCTTCGGCAGATTTAGTAAATAAAATGCATCAGCAGGGAATTGATGTATGGGCACTTGTAAGTGATTTTGACACAAATGTCGATTTTGCGGAACTTTATTCAAGTAAGAATGCAAGAACCAATATGGTGAATCTGCTTATTAGTAATGCAGACAGGTATGGTTTTGACGGAATTAATCTTGACTTCGAGAATGTTAAGAGTGCATTTGCTAAAGATTATTTACAGTTTGTCCGTGAGCTTTCTATTGCATGTGAAAGAAAGGGGCTTGTGTTATCAACTGATAATTATAAGCCTGAAGCATATAATACATGCTATAACTTAAAGGAACAGTCAAGATTTGTTGATTATGTTATTGTTATGGCATATGATGAACATTATGCAGGATCAGATGCTGGTTCAGTAGCATCACTTCCTTTTGTTAAAGAAGCTGTTGAGGATACTGTAAAACTTGTTGGACAGGAACATGTAATTACAGGAATCCCATTTTATACAAGAATATGGACAACAACTTCAGGACAGACAACAAGCAGGGCTGTTGGTATGCAGGCAGCAGTTGACCAGTTAAACAGTGATGGCCAGGTTGCATTGTGGAATGAGGATTGTGGACAGTATGTGGCTTCATATACCGTGGGAAGTTCTACAAGACAGATATGGTTTGAAGAAGAGAAATCTGTAGAAGCCAAGATGCAGGTAATTCAGGAAGAGAATGTGGCAGGAGTTGCATGCTGGAAATTAGGACTTGAGAAGACGACAGTATGGTCTGTTATCAGTAAATATAACAAATAAAAGTAATATGCATATGCTCTTTGTAATAAATTAGTAGAGAATTACAGGTTCCGGAGTAAATATGCCAGAAAAAGCTGATATAAGCAGAGCATTGCTTCTGCCGTTTATGTCGATAATACTTCTTATTGCTGTATATATGACAGCCAATGTACTTCTTCCGCTAAAGGCTGATGGCAAAGGCAGCGGGGACAGTAACAATGTACAGGAGGGACAGCATTTGTCAGATGATGCAGGATCTGGAGAAGCTGTAGAGATGAATATTAATTTTTCTGAAAAATGTATTGTTATTGATAGTGGACACGGGGGCGCAGATCCAGGTAAAGTGGGGGTTGCGGGAACAAATGAAAAAGAGATTAATCTTGCAATTGCAAAAAAATTACAGGAACGGCTTGAAGATGCCCAGATTAATGTTATTATGACAAGGGACACAGACGATGATTTAAGTGTGGAGTCCGACAAGAGTAAAAAGAAAGCTGACCTTGACAGAAGATGTGATATAATCAATAGCAGTGGTGCTGATATGGTAATCAGTATCCATCAGAACAGTTATGTTACACCTAAGGCAGAAGGTGCACAGATTTTTTATTATAAGAAGTCTGAAGAAAGTAAAAGAATAGCACAGATAATGCAGGGGATTCTTGGTGAGAAGTTAGGTACAACAAGACAGATTAAGTCAGATGTTAATTATTACATACTGCTTCATTCCAAGCTGCCGACAATTATATCAGAGTGCGGTTTTTTGTCTAATCCAGATGAGGAGCAGAGACTGTGTACGGAAGAATATCAGGAAAAAGTGGCTGATGCCCTGTATTGTGGTATAATAGAATATCTGATGATGAATATGAAGTAATGAAAGCTGGCGAAAGGTTTTATGGAAACTATAGTAAAAACAATAACACACACAGAAGAAGACAAGAAAATATATGAACAGGCAGGAAAGATTTTAAGAGCTGGCGGTCTTGTAGCATTTCCTACAGAGACTGTATACGGTCTTGGCGCAGATGCGCTTGATGTCAAGGCTTCAGCCAAGATATATGCGGCAAAGGGCAGACCTTCAGATAATCCGCTTATAGTTCACATTGCTGATGTAAATGCGTTGTATGATCTGGTAGCAGAAGTGCCGGAAAAGGCGCTTGTGCTAGCTAAGAAATTCTGGCCGGGTCCGCTTACAATGATTCTTAAGAAACAGGATAAAGTGCCGGATTCTATCACAGGAGGACTTGGAACTGTTGCAATAAGAATGCCGAGTCATCCTGTGGCAGCAGAGCTTATAAGAAGTTCAGGCGTATATATAGCCGCACCTAGTGCCAATACATCAGGAAAACCAAGTCCTACAAGAGCAGAGCATGTAATTAATGATTTGTCAGGCAGAATAGATATGATTATTCAGGACGATACTGTAGATATAGGTGTGGAATCCACAATTATTGATTTAAGCGAGGAAGTTCCGACTATATTAAGACCGGGATATATCACACAGGTTATGTTTGAGGAAGCTATCGGAAAGACAATAATTGACCCGGCTATTATGGGAAGCCTTAAAGAAGGTGTTGTACCTAAGGCACCGGGAATGAAATACAAGCACTATGCACCTAATGCAGATGTGACTATTGTTGAAGGTCCGCATGAAAAGGTTGTTGAGTATATTAACAGTCAGATTGCAGAAAAAGAGGCAGAAGGACACAGATGTGCAGTTATGGCAACTGATGAGACAAAAGATAAATATATCTGCAAGGATATTGTTTCAGCAGGTCATAAGGATGATGAACTGAGTGTTGCAAGAAATCTGTATGCAATATTAAGAGGTTTTGATAAGCAGAATATAGAGTATGTTTATTCAGAAAGCTTTGAAACGAAAAATGTGGGACAGGCTGTTATGAACAGACTGATTAAAGCAGCCGGACACAAGATTGTTAAACTGGATTAATACATTTTTAAATAATGAAGATATGAGGATTTCCTATGAGCACATTTGACAGGGTGATATTCGTATGTAATGGAAATACATGCAGAAGCCCGATGGCGGCTACTGTAATGGCTAATCTTAAACAGGATATTATATCGGAATCCAGAGGAATGGTTGTGCTTTTTCCAGAACCATATAATCCGAAGGCGGTTGCGGTTGCAGCCAAGCATAATATGATAATTCCGAATAATTCGGCAAAACAGTTGTTGAATGAAGATTTCGGAAATGATACACTTGTACTGGCTATGGATTCGTCTATGAAACAGAAGATATATGACGAATACAGCGAGGCAATTAATGTATATACTCTGAGTGAATATGCGGGCGAGCTGAGCAGGAGATAAAAGACCCTTATGGAAAGGGCGTTGAGGAATATAATGCATGTTTTGAGCTGATAAGCAGACTTGTCGGTAATGTCGCAGAGTATCTGGATAAGTTATCAGAAGAAAAAGAAGATAAAGGAGAAGAACAATGATAGCAATTGGTTGTGATCATGGAGCATTAGAGTTAAAGGAGCAGCTTATAGAGCACCTTAAAAAGAGAGGTATTGAGTGTAAGGATTATGGCACATATACAAAGGATTCATGCGATTATCCTGTATATGCAAATAAGGTTGCTGAGGCAATTCTTTCTGGTGAGTGCGAGGAGGGAATCCTTCTTTGTGGAACAGGAATCGGAATGAGCATGGCAGCTAACAAGATTAAAGGAATCAGGGCAGCACTCTGCAGCGACTGCTTCTCAGCACAGGCAACTAAGGAGCATAACAATGCAAATGTATTGTGCATGGGTGCAAGAGTTATCGGACCAGAGCTTGCTTTCAGAATTGCAGATACATTTTTAGATTCCAGGTTTTCTAATGATGAGAGACACATCAGAAGAATCAGTATGTTAGAGGATTAATTAATGGGCGATAAGAGAAAAGATTATATATCATGGGATGAATACTTCATGGGAATCGCAACGCTTTCAGGTATGAGATCCAAAGACCCTAATACACAGGTTGGTGCGTGTATAGTAAGTCAGGATAACAAGATATTATCTATGGGATACAACGGACTTCCAAGAGGCTGTTCTGATGATGAATTTCCATGGAACAGAGATGGCGAAGATAATAAGTATTTTTACACAACTCATAGTGAACTCAATGCTATTCTTAATTACAGAGGTGGCAGTCTTGATAATGCCAAGCTTTATGTTACGCTTTTTCCATGTAACGAGTGTGCAAAGGCAATTATTCAGGCAGGAATTAAGACTGTTGTATATGACTGTGACAAATATGCAGATACTGCATCTGTAATTGCATCAAAGAGAATGCTTAATGCCGCAGGTGTCAGATATTATAAGTATGAGAGAACAGGCCGTACAATAACAATAGAATTGTAAAAAATAAGGCTTGGAAACAAATGCTGTTTCCAGGCCTTTAGTATTATTCGTGTGATTCAAGAATTTTAAGATAATTGTCAAATGTTCCATTATAGATGGCTGCAAGCAGATTGTTAAGCTTGTGCAGCGCATCAGACATAAGCTCGCAGCTTATGATATCGTCAGTAAGTGCATCTCCTAATTCATCAAGGTCGACAACACGGACGCGCCCGTCATTCTCAATTATGACATCAGCGAGAAGGTCAGTGAATATATATGTATCAGAGACAGCATCATAAGAAGTGTCAATAATGTCACAATAGATATATGCAAGAGAGTTATCTGCTTTATAGAATTTGCTTATCTTAAACCCTTCATTAATAACATAATATGAAGTTCCATGTGTGAATTCAGCTTTGGGACGAAATGTGTTCCAACTGGTCACAATAGCATCAGAATCTAAGAATATTATGTTATCGTCCTTAAGATTAACACATTCATCAGGAATAAGTCTTTTTCTGTATAATGTAGGCATATAAAATTCCCCCTTTTCGGGTATAGTTAATAATACACAAAATATAATGACAAAATTATATCAGCAGATTAATTAAATTTCAATAAAAAGGGTTGAAAAATATACCTATAAATTGGTAAAATTAATGCAGACTTTTGTGAGGAACATGATATGAAGAATGATAGCAAAGCATTACGAAATATTGTACTGATATCCCAGCTCGCTATATGTGTGATGGTGCCAACATTTTTATGTCTGGCACTTGGAATATGGCTTGATAAAAGGTTTGGAACATGGTTTACGGTTCCGCTGCTTTTTATCGGGATGGCAGCAGGTGCAAGAAATGCATATGTTCTGGCAATGGACACAATACGACAGGAGAAGCTTAAGAAAGATAAGGCACAGCAGGATGAAATCGACAGAAAGGTAGAGGAATACAGAAAGAGGCAGGAAAAAGATTCCAGTGAAATTAAGAGGTGATTTATGTTAAAAAGAATTAAAGATATTAATGAAGCTCTTCCGGGAATGCTGCTTATAGAATGTATTTATCTTGTTGTTGCCCAGATAATTATATTTATTGCTGTTCCGAATAAGATAATGTGTGCAGTGGGACTGCTGGCAGGTGTTATATATGCCGTATTCAGTTCATTTCATTTAAGCTTTACTATACGAAAGGTTGTGTATGGCGGGCATAAGCAGTCTTCAACACTTGTATTTGGGTACATTGTAAGATTTCTTGTAATGATAATACTGCTTGCATTATTGTATATCTTTAAGGCAGGAGATCTGTTGTGTGCAATTATTGGCATGTTCTCAGAGAAGATAGCGGCATATCTGTCGCCTTTACTGGACAAGAACAGGTCCACAAAAGGGGAAAACAGTACTGGGGAGTTTCCGCAGACTGATAAAAATATAATAGAAAAGGAGAGTGAGTAGGTGGGAAGCGAGAGTTTGACTACTATTGTGGCTGGAGATTCAAGTTTCATGATTAAGACGCTGTACACATTTAAGCTGAATGGCGTATCATTAAACATTGACACGACACATGTGGCTCTGCTGCTGGTATCAGTCTTTATTCTTGTTATGGCTGTAATAGCAAGGATTAAGATTAATAAAGTCGATGCTTCAGATACACCGGGAATGTTCCAGAATGCCATAGAAATCATCGTTGAGATGTTAGGCACTATGGTTGATGGTATTATGGGTAAGAATGCCAACAAGTTTGTGAATTATATATCCACATTATTCTTGTTTATAATAATATCTAACATATCCGGTCTGTTTGGGTTAAGACCACCAACGGCTGATTATGGTGTTACTCTGTGTCTTGGTCTGATAACATTTATACTGGTTCAGTTCAATGGTATCAAGAAGAACAGGATTAAGCACTTTACAGCATTATTCCAACCGATATGGTTTTTATTCCCGATTAACCTTATTGGTGAATTTGCAGTTCCGTTATCATTATCATTACGTCTTTTCGGTAATGTAATGTCAGGAACAGTTCTTATGGGATTGATATATGATTTGCTCAGTCCATTCACAGTTGCATACCCGGCAGTTCTGCATGCGTACTTTGATTTATTCTCAGGCTGCATTCAGGCGTATGTATTCTGTATGTTAACTATGGTTTATGTTAACGACAAGATAGCCGATTAACGGCAAATATTTTTATTAGACGGAGGATTTTTAAATGAATATTTCAGGAAGTGAATTTATTAGTGCTATGTCAGCAATTGGAGCAGGTATTGCGATGATCGCAGGTGTTGGTCCTGGTGTTGGTCAGGGTATCGCAGCAGGTTATGGTGCGTCTGCAGTAGGACGTAACCCGGGAGCTAAGTCTGATATTACTTCAACAATGCTTCTTGGACAGGCCGTAGCCGAGACAACAGGTCTTTACGGTTTTGCCGTAGCTATTATCTTAATGTTCGTTAAGCCTTTCGGAAATTAAGAAGAGGTGCGAAGATAATAGAAAGGAGGCCTACAATTGAATTTGTCAGGAAATACATTTGTTGCCCTAGCGGCTGATGGACGATTATTTGGTCTGGATCCGCAGCTCCTTTTTGATGCAGCAGTAACTGCAGTCAATGTATTTATACTGTTTCTTTTACTTACATTTATTCTTTTCAATCCTGTAAGGAATATGTTAAAAAAGAGACAGGACAAGATAACAAGTGACAGGGAGAACGCTGAGAACGATAAGAAGGAAGCGGGTGCCCTTAAAGCAGAATATGAGGCTAAGTTAAAGGATGCCCACAAGGAGGCAGAACAGATTCTTAGTGATGCAAGAAAGACTGCTATGCACAATGAGACCAAAATCATTGATGAAGCCAAGGCTGAGGCAGCAAGAATTATAGAAAGAGCTAATGTTGAAGCTGAACTTGAGAAGCAGAAGGTTGCTGATGAGGTTAAACAGCAGATTGTAACTGTAGCAGCTGTTATGGCATCTAAGTTAGTTGCCAGATCTATTGATGAGAAGGACAGCAATGCTCTTATTGAAGAGACTTTGAATGAAATGGGTGAGAAAACATGGCTAAGCTAATTGAAGCAACATACGGTGATGCTTTATTTGAGCTTGCCGTAGAAGAGTCCAAGGTGGATTCTCTGTATGATGAGGCCGGGGCTGTCATTGAAGCATTTGATGATAATCCTGAGTTTGGCAGACTGCTCAATCATCCAGAAGTTGAAAAGGGAGAAAAGGAAGAACTTATTAATAACATTTTCTCTCAGTTTGTTTCAGGAGATATGACAGGTTTGCTGATAACCATGGTCTCAAAGGACAGACAGAAAAAGATTGTTGATACACTTGAGTATTTTCGAAAGAGAGTTCTCGAATACAAGAAAATAGGAATTGCTTATGTAAGCACAGCAAAGCCACTCACTGATGAACAGAAGAAGGCTGTTGCTGGGAAGCTGTTAGAAACTACAGGATATGTAGATTTCCAGATGAATTATACGGTTGATGAAAGTCTTATTGGCGGAATGGTAATAAGAATCGGTGACCGTGTAGTAGACAGCAGTATTAAGCATAAAATAGACGAACTTTCCAGAAGTCTGATGAAGGTCCAGTTATAGGAATATCAGACAGGTTAGTTTAATTAATCAGAAAGCGGGTGCATAGAGCTAATGAATTTAAGACCGGAAGAAATCAGTTCAGTTATAAAAGAACAGATAAAGAGATATTCTACCGAACTTGAAGTATCAGATGTTGGTACTGTTATTCAGGTAGCAGATGGTATCGCACGAATTCATGGATTAGAAAAGGCCATGCAGGGAGAACTTCTTGAGTTCCCAGGCGAGGTATATGGAATGGTACTTAACCTTGAAGAGGATAATGTTGGTGCCGTTTTACTTGGTGATTCAAGAAATGTTAATGAAGGCGATACTGTTAAGACAACTGGACGAGTTGTTGAGGTTCCAGTTGGTGACGCATTGACAGGACGAGTTGTCAATGCATTAGGACAGCCTATTGATGGCAAAGGACCAATCGTTACAGATAAGTATCGTAAGATTGAGAGAGTTGCATCAGGCGTTATTACAAGAAAATCAGTAAGCGTTCCACTTCAGACAGGTATTAAAGCTATTGATGCCATGGTTCCTATCGGAAGAGGACAAAGAGAGCTTATTATCGGTGACCGTCAGACAGGTAAGACGGCTATTGCTATTGATACTATTATTAACCAGAAGGGTCAGGGCGTACATTGTATATATGTTGCTATCGGACAGAAGGCTTCAACTGTTGCAAGTATTGTTAAGACTCTTGAAGAGTACGGTGCAATGGCATATACAACCGTAGTTGCATCTACAGCCAGTGAGCTTGCTCCATTACAGTATATTGCTCCTTATTCAGGATGTGCTATTGGTGAAGAGTGGATGGAGAACGGTGGAGATGTATTAGTTGTTTATGATGATTTAAGCAAGCATGCTGCAGCGTACAGAACACTTTCTCTTCTTCTTAAGAGAGCACCTGGACGTGAGGCTTATCCTGGAGATGTATTCTATCTTCATTCAAGACTTCTTGAGAGAGCAGCAAGAATGTCAGATGAATACGGCGGAGGTTCACTTACAGCACTTCCAATCATCGAGACTCAGGCAGGGGATGTTTCAGCATATATTCCTACTAATGTTATTTCTATTACAGATGGACAGATATATCTTGAGACAGAGATGTTTAATTCAGGCTTCAGACCAGCTATTAATGCCGGATTGTCTGTATCACGAGTTGGTGGTTCAGCACAGATTAAGGCTATTAAGAAGATAGCTGCTCCTATTCGTACAGAGCTTGCCCAGTACAGAGAGCTTGCATCATTCTCACAGTTTGGTTCAGAGCTTGATGCTGATACCAAGGAAAAGCTTGCACAGGGTGAGAGAATCAGAGAGATGCTTAAACAGCCACAGTACAAGCCAATGCCGGTTGAGTATCAGGTTATAATCATATATGCAGTTACCAAGAAGTATGTTATCGATATAGATGTTGACAGGATTCTTGATTTCGAGCAGGGATTATTTGACTTTATTGATACTAAGTATCCACAGATTCCAGAGTCTATTAAAGAGACTAAGGAATTGACAGCAGATAATGAGAAGGCACTTATAGCTGCCATCGAGGAGTTTAAGAAAACATTTATCCAGTAAATGTTTTGGAATGGAGGTAATAGTTTATGGCCTCAATGAGAGACATAAAAAGACGCAGAGATAGTATTCAAAGTACCGGTCAGATTACCAAAGCCATGAAGCTCGTATCTACTGTTAAATTGCAGAAAGCTAAAGGAAAAGCGGAAAATACCAGGCCGTATTTCGACCTTATGTATGATACCGTAAAGAATATGCTTGCCAAGTCAGGTAATATCAATCACAAATATCTGAAAGCCGGAGATTCAAGTAAGAAAGCGATTATCACAATTACAGCGAACAGAGGACTTGCCGGAGGATATAATTCTAATATTACCAGACTTATAACAGGTAGTGATATTCCTAAGGAAGACGCACTTATATATGCAATAGGAACAAAGGGAAGAGATTTCCTTTCAAGAAGAGGCTATCAGATTAAAGCAGATTATTCAGATATGGTTGAAGAACCTGCGTATACAGATGCCAAGGCTATATGTAATGAGGTGCTTGATGCATTTACAAGTGGAGAAGTCGGAGAGATATATCTTGCTTATACATCTTTTAAGAACACTGTGGTTCATGAACCTAAGCTTATCAAGCTGCTTCCTGTTGACGCAGATGCGATGAAACAGGACGGCGAAGAGACTGATAACACACCTATGAATTATGAACCGGGTGAAGAGGAAGCTCTTAACCTGATTATACCGAAGTATGTGTGCAGTCTGATATACGGAGCTATGGTTGAGGCCGTTGCAAGTGAGAACGGAGCACGTATGCAGGCAATGGACAGCGCAACAAGCAATGCAGAGGATATGATATCAGATCTGTCGCTTAAGTTTAACAGAGCGCGTCAGGCTTCAATTACACAGGAACTTACAGAGATTATAGCAGGAGCGAATGCTATCAATTAATAAAACAATGGAGGGAATAATGGCAGAGAATAATATTGGTAAGATTACTCAGGTTATCGGTGCTGTAATCGATATTAAGTTTACAGACGGTAATCTGCCAGAAATCAATTCGGCCATCAATATTAAGACTAATGACGGCGGTAAGCTTGTTGTAGAGGTTGCCCAGCATCTTGGTGATGATGTAGTAAGATGTATAGCCATGGGTCCTACAGATGGTCTTGTCAGAGGTATGGAAGCAGAGGCAACAGGAGCCCCAATTTCTGTACCAGTAGGTGAACAGACTTTAGGAAGAATGTTCAATGTATTAGGTGAGCCAATAGATAATAAGCCAGCTCCAGAAGTACAGGAGCATATGCCTATTCACAGAAAGGCACCTGCATTTGCAGAGCAGGCAACTAATACAGAGATTCTTGAGACTGGTATCAAAGTCGTAGATTTACTTTGCCCTTACCAGAAGGGTGGTAAAATCGGACTTTTCGGTGGTGCCGGAGTAGGTAAGACAGTACTTATTCAGGAACTTATCAGAAATATTGCAACTGAGCATGGTGGATATTCAGTATTCACTGGTGTTGGAGAAAGAACAAGAGAGGGTAACGACCTTTATCATGAGATGATGGAATCGGGCGTTATCGAGAAAACTACCATGGTGTTCGGACAGATGAACGAACCACCTGGAGCAAGAATGAGAGTTGGTCTTGCAGGACTTACAATGGCTGAGTACTTCAGAGATAAGGGTGGAAAGGATGTACTTCTTTTCATTGATAATATCTACAGATTTACTCAGGCTGGTTCAGAGGTTTCAGCGCTTCTTGGACGTATGCCTTCAGCCGTTGGTTATCAGCCAACATTACAGACAGAGATGGGTGCTCTTCAGGAGAGAATCACATCTACCAAGAACGGATCTATTACATCTGTTCAGGCTGTATATGTACCAGCCGATGACCTTACTGACCCGGCTCCGGCTACAACATTTGCACATCTGGATGCCACTACAGTTCTTTCAAGATCAATCGTTGAGCTTGGTATCTATCCAGCCGTTGACCCATTAGAGTCTACATCAAGAATTCTTGATCCAAGAATTGTTGGTGAGGAGCATTACAAGGTTGCAAGATCAGTTCAGGAAATCTTACAGAAATACAAAGAATTACAGGATATCATCGCTATCCTTGGTATGGACGAGCTTTCAGAGGATGATAAGCTTGTTGTTTCAAGAGCAAGAAAGGTTCAGAGATTCTTATCACAGCCATTCTTCGTTGCAGGACAGTTTACTGGTCTTGAAGGAAGATATGTTCCTGTAAGTGAGACTATTCAGGGCTTCAAGGAAATTATCGAAGGAAAGTATGATGACATTCCAGAGAGTTACTTCCTTAACTGTGGTGGAATTGATGATGTTTTAGCTAAGGTAGAGAAGTAGAAAAGAGGTTGTAATGGCAGATTTACAGACAATAAAGCTTCTGGTTAATACGCCGGACAGAGTTTTCTACCATGATGACGCTACATTTGTTGAACTTTCTACCAGTGAAGGCGATATAGGTGTTTATCCGGGACATATTCCGCTTACCGCAGTTGTTGTTCCTTGTGTTCTTAGCATACACAATGGTAATGATGTAAAGAAAGCTGCGGTACACGGTGGAATTATAGAGATTCTCAAGGATAAGATAACTATTCTTGCTGAGGTGGCAGAATGGTCAGATGAAATCGATGTAGAAAGAGCTAACGAGGCGAGACTGCGAGCTGAAAAGAGACTTGCCAGCCATGATTCTAATCTGGATATGGTAAGAGCAGATGCAGCGCTTAAGAGATCACTTGCGAGAATTAAGGCTGTTAATTAAATAATATGTATAAACCTTCCATTATCTGGGAATATTTCAGGTGATGGGAGGTTTTTTATATGGTAAAGATATATAGATTTCAGAGGCTGATGATAGCAGCCGCAGTAATTATATGGGCAGTATTTGCCGGCAGACTTGTATACAAGGGCATAAAGGGTGAGACAATGGATGTTGTAGATACATTTTGTGAAAATGTGTACTATGATATAAGTGCCGACATATCAGCGACAGGAAAGCTTGACAATGGAATGTCGGATACTGCAAAGAAACTTATGATGACACAGATGGCAAAGGCTCTGGGGCTTAACAGATATAATATAACGGAGGATGAAACAGGAATATATCTTACACAGCAATCAGTTAATGGCAGCGCAGATATATCAATAAAAAAGAGCAGTACAGGAGAATTTTTTATAACTGATATAGAACTGTATAAGGGATTTGAGAGCACTTCAGATTATGAAAAGCTGATGAAACAGGTGTTAGAGGAATATGGAATAGATACTCATGTAACAGTCAGTATGAAAGGAAGCATAGCTGGGGATATGTCACAGTATGATAAGAGCGAGGTCAGCGGCAGGATGCTTAAGATGCTGGGGGCAAAGACTGTGACTACGGGACAGATACAGGATTCATATGTTGTGTATGCTTATGCTAAAAGCGTTAAGGATTCTGTAAGCATAGGAAAGAATAAGATAAATGTTAATATAACAATGAATTATGACGAGACAAGGGAAGTGACGGATATACAGCTTTCAACACCGATATATAACGAGGATTTCTGATGATGATTTTTAAGGCATGAAACTTGCTATTGTGGTTTTTGTCTAAAGAGATTAAAATAACCATGTATATACAGATGATAATTAAGAAAAGATGAGGCAGATATGGAATTAAAAGAGCTTTTAAATAAATGTATTAACGACAGGCTTATTGATCTTACATTAAGCGGACAGAAAGTCAAGGATGAAGAAGGCGTGATGAGAGTTAAGATCCGTCCGGTCCAGCTTAAGGACGGGATAAAGTATCAGGCGTCAGAATTCGTAGGAAGAAAGGTGCTTCACACCAATTATTCAGAGGAAGAGATAAAGACAAGAATTACAGAATATATGGAGAACACATTTAAACAGGCGCAGTTTAATATGACAGATGCCACAGCTACGGTGCTTAGTTCGAAGAAGGAGCATGTACCTGTAAATATAAGAAGCTTGCACAGATTAAGAGCCAGAATGATATGTCACATAACAGAACCAAGACATATATTCTTAAGGAAGGCGAGAAGGTGGATTTCCTCGTTGACCTCGGAGTTATGACTAAAGAGGGGGCAATTGTAAGGACAAGATATGATAAGTTCAGACAGATTAACAGATTTCTTGAATTTATTGAGGATATCCTGCCGCAGTTAGATAAGGACAAGGAGCAGACGATAATTGATTTCGGGTGTGGAAAGTCATATCTTACATTTGCAATGTATTATTATCTCAAGGTTCTTAAGGGATATAATATAAGAATAATCGGACTGGATTTGAAGAAGGATGTTATTGAGCATTGCAACCAGTTAAGAACTAAATACGGTTATGACAGGCTTGATTTTTATGAGGGAGATATTGCTTCTTACAAAGGTGTTGATTCTGTAGACATGGTTGTAACGCTTCATGCGTGTGATACAGCTACGGATTATGCACTTGCCAAGGCGGTAAAATGGGGTGCAAAGGTAATACTTTCTGTGCCTTGCTGCCAGCATGAGGCAAACAGGACAATAGCGGATGACACGCTGTCACCTGTTATGGATTATGGAATATTAAAAGAAAGATTTGCGGCAATAGCAACAGATGGCGCAAGGGCAAAGCTTCTTGAATCAAAAGGGTATCAGACACAGATACTTGAATTCATAGATATGGAGCATACACCAAAGAATCTGCTTATAAGGGCTGTCAAGACCGGAAAGCCGGATGCAGGAGCTTATAAGGAAGTACTGGATATGAGTGAGGCGCTCAATATAGACCTTACTCTTAAGAAGCTTTTGGAGGATTAAAGTGAAGAAAATCAGAAATTATAATATATCAGGTTCTAAGTATTTTATACTTGCGGTTATATTTTTAGTTACGATTGTCATAACATTTATATCAATGAAATTCGAGCAGATAATGCCGTCTGCAACCACAATGGCGGATGCGACACTTCCGACAGTTGCAATGCGGACAAATGAAGGCACAGAATTTAATCTGCTTCATGGATACACTTTGGAAATTGATTCCACATTATTTTATGGAAATATTACTCCTGTCAATAAGGACAGAAAACTTCCAATTGTAATTCATACATATGGAGAAGATGTTGAAGAGGTATCATACAGGATAAGATCGCTGGATGATAAGTCTCTTATTGAGAATACAACCGTAACAGATTATACAGAGGATGGCGATGCAATAAATGCCATTCTTAATATAAAGAATCTTATTGATACAGGAAAAGAGTATGCTTTAGAAGTCGTTCTTAAGACCAAAAATCATGATGCTGTATATTACTATACAAGAATTATGTATGGTGGAGAATATGATTTACAGAAAAAAATAGATTTTGTGTTAGACTTCAATTCTGCAACATTTGACCAGAGCAGGAGCAAGGAAATTGCAGGATATCTTGAGACTTCAAGCCTTGGAGATAATACTAATTATGGTAAGGTTAATATTAACAGTTCAATAAGTCAGGTAAACTGGGGTGATCTCGAACCATTTGTTGAGAGTGATATTGTACCAGAGGTAATATCTGTAACAGATGATGTTGCAATTGTAAGACTTGATTATAAAGTCGGAGCACCAAATGCCTACGATTCTAATGATACATACAGAGTAAGTGAATATTACAGGATAAGGCAGACATCGACAGGCTTTTACCTCCTTAATTACGAAAGGGAGATGAACCAGATATTTGATGCAAAGAATGACCTTACTTCTTCATCAAAGATAAATCTTGGGATTAATGCTTCTGATAGTGTTATATGTGATTCAGACGAAAAGGGTGTGTACACATATTTTGTTAATCAGGGTTCTTTATGGTGTTTTAACAGCAGTTCTAAAATGTTCACAAGAGTGTTCTCATTTATTGGGGAAGAAACTGACTCTGTAAGAGAAGGATTTGATGCACATACAATTAAGATTATGGACATACAGGATAATGGTGACTGCACATTTTTAGTTAAAGGATATATGAACAGGGGAGAACATGAAGGTCAGACAGGTGTTTCTCTCTGCAGATATTCATATTCTGAGAATAATGTTACTGAAAGACTTTTTATACCACTGGCAGTTCCGTATAATGTATTATCAGAAAATGCAGGCGGAGTTTCGTATGTATCAGAGGACAAATTTTATATTCTGATAGATGAAACATTATATTCAGTAGACCTTGACAGCAAGGAAGTTATGATTGAGATAGATAAGCTCAAAGATGGAACATATGCAGTTTCAGACAATGGAGATGCTATCGCATATAGCGTTTCAGGCGATATCTATAATACAGATACAATAAGAGTGCTTAATATGAGCAATGACAGTGCTTATGAGATAAAGGCAGAAGAAGGAGATACTTTAAAAGCACTGGGATATATCCGGTCAGATTTTATATATGGTGCAGCGCATAAATCGGATATATTGTCGGAAGCAGATGGCAGCAGTGTTTATGCAATGTACAAGGTTGGAATTATTGATACAGATTATAACCAGATAAAAGATTATGAGGAGCCGGGAATATATGTATCTGGTGCTGAGGTTGAAGGCATGAGAATAACACTCTCAAGAGTTGTCATGTCAGACGGTGGATATGTATCTACAAGCATTGATCAGTTAATTAATAAAGATGAGAATGTAACGGATGATGGAATTCAGACAGAGGCGATAAGTACTGATTCAAGAAAACAGGAATTATATATTGATCTGATTCAGAAAGTATCAGACATATCGGTTTCTTTCAGAACATCAGGAGAGATAATATTCAAAGATAATACAGTGCTGGAACTTGATGATGATTTTTCATGGGATGGCGAATATTATGTTTATGGATATGGTACATTTCAGGGAAGCAGGGTAAATCTGACACCGGCAATTGTACTTGCAAATGAAACGTATGGAACAGTTATAGGCAGTAAAGCGGGAGTTGTGTGGAAAAGATACAGAAATTCACAGGCATCTGTGGATGGTGTAACTCCAGTGATAACCGGTAACTCATTAATAAGTTCAGTCCAGATGTTATGTAATTATCTTGGTGGTGGCGTTAATGCAGCCGATTATATGAATCAGGGACATAATGCAGTAGAAACCCTGAATCAGATAAACGGAGTGAAAGGAATAAGTGTAACGGGTGTTTCATATGATGAAATGCTGAGCTGTATATCAGATGGCCGTCCGGTGATTGCAAAAATATCATCAGATGAATACATTGTAATTACAGCATATAATTCTAATCAGATTGCTTATATAGAATCATCAACGGGAACTCAGAAGACAATATCTATGAGTGACGCTGGAAAAATGTTTTCACAGGGTGGAAATATTTTTGTAACTTATTACAAGTAAACTATCACACGTAATTATGGTTGAGGAATAATGGCAAAAAAGAAATTATCAAAAAAGAAAAGAAGAATCAGGTTAATAAGGAGGATTATATTATTAACTATTCTTTTAGCGATAGCTATAGGGCTTCTTGTATTTTCACCAAAGATAATTAAAATAATAGGTCTGGCGCAGGAAGCAAAATCACTTGTCAGTAAAAGTACAGCGGACACATTCAGAGAGTCAGGAACGACAGTAATATATGACACTGATGGCAATGAACTGTGTACGATGAGAGAATCCAAAGACATGTATTATGTAGAAATGGATAATATTCCAGATACGCTGGCACAGGCATTTATTGTTATGGAAGATAAAGATTTCTACAGTCATAAGGGAATAGACTTTAAAGCTATCATAAGAGCGATTATAGCTAATACTGAGAATGATGAAATTGTGCAGGGCGCAAGTACCATAACACAGCAGCTTGCTAAAAATATATTTCTTTCCCAGGATGTAACATGGGAAAGAAAAGTTAAGGAGATGTTTGTTGCAAGAGATTTAGAAAAGAAATATTCTAAAAAACAGATACTCGAATTTTATCTTAATAATATATATTTCAGCAATGGCTATTATGGAGTCGGAGCAGCAGCAAAGGGATATTTTGGAAAGGATGTAAGTGAACTTACACTTTCAGAACAGGCATTTATAGCAGCTATTCCTAATAATCCGACAAGATATATCCCCTGACTAATTTTGATAATACAATTGAGCGCAGGGATAATATACTTGCAAGATTGTATAATGAGGACATAATAAGTTCAATGAATTATTATACTGCGATTGATTCAGACATTGAATTGTCAAAACAGCCTGTGGCATCAAAAAATAATTCAGTTGAGACTTATGCCAGACATTGTGCTACAGAGAGTATGATGCAGGCAGGAGGATTTATATTCCGTACTAATTTCTATAGTGATGATGACTATGAAGAATACAGAAAACTGTATGAAGAAAGCTATACACTGTATCAGCAGAAGCTGATGTCAGGAGGTTATAGTGTATATACAAGTATTAATATGGATTTACAGGAAAAACTTCAGGCAGCAGTAGATGATAATCTTGAAAATTATACATCAATGAAGGATGGTATATATGAGATGCAGTCAGCTGCAACATGCATAGATAATACGACAGGAAATGTCGTTGCTATTGTTGGCTCAAGAACACAGGAACTGGAAGGCTATACCCTTAACAGGGCATATCAGAGCTATAGACAGCCCGGAAGTTCAATTAAGCCTATAATTGATTATGTTCCGTATCTCCAAAAAGGTAATACACCGGATACAATAGTTGCAGATGAATATATACAGGATGGTCCTAAAAATGCAGATGGAACATACATGGGCAATATAACTTTAAGGACGGCAGTAAGTCTGTCAAGAAATACGGTTGCATGGAATATTCTTAAAGAACTGACACCTAAGGTAGGAAGTTCATATCTGCTTAATCAGGGATTCCATAAAATATGGATGGATAAAGATTATAATGCTATTTCAATAGGTGGTTTCACATATGGTGTTTCTACAGAAGAAATGGCAGGAGCATATGCCACAATAGCCAATGATGGAAAGTACAGAAGAGTAACATGTATAGTTGCGGTATATGATAACAGAGGAAAAACTGTAATTGATACATCTAATCGTGAGGAGAATATATATGATTCTGAATCATGCAGAATGATGACAGATATGTTAAAAACTGTTGTATCAGAGGGAACCGGAAGAGGAGCAGCCCCGGATGATGCTATTGTTGCAGGAAAGACCGGTACAACTAATTCTAATTATGATTCATGGTTTTGCGGATATAGTGCATATTATACATTAGCAGTATGGCAGGGATATGATTATCCGGCATCAATACCTCAGAATGCAACAATTAAGATATTCAGGAAGTTTATGGATCAGGCACATAAAGGTCTGGCGAAGAAAGATTTCGCTAAATACAACCAGAAAGGAAATCAGGAAGAAACTCAGACAGAGACGGAGTCAGAAACTGAGACTGAAACACAGTCAGCCAGTGAAACCCAGACAGAGACTCAATCAGTGAGTCAGACACAATCTGTAAAACAGACACAAAAAGGCAGCCAGTCACAGACACAGGCTTCAAGCCAGAGGGAAACAGGAACAGCAAGGGATGCTGATGAAACTGTAAGTGTTAATCAGGATAATACAGCCGGAAGAAATAATCCGGATGCAGACAGACCGGCGGAAACAAAAAGCGATAACTTAATAAATTAAAAAAGAAACCTGACATAATGTACTACCCCCAAAAAAATCTAACGATTGGAAATTGATACATTGTCAGGCTTCTTTTTTGTTATAAGGAATTACTTTCCATAATGAAGTTCATTATATTCTTTAACTCTCTGCTGGATTCTTTCAACAGGGCTTAAGAGGTTGCTGATTGAAGAATCATGGTTAAGAGTATCAATAAGAAGAGCCATATACTTACTCATATCAACATTGATATACCAAGGTTTAGAGAGAAGCTCTGCTGGCTGGTATACAAGGTTAGTTGTAAGAATTCTGTCTATAATACCGTTCTCGTATGCTTCATCAAACTTCTTGAATCCGTTAGTGAAAAGACCAAATGTAGTAGCACAGAATACTCTGCTTGCACCACGCTTCTTAAGTTCAGAAGCAACATCAATCATACTCTCACCTGATGAAATCATATCATCAATGATGATAACATCTTTGCCTTCAACATTAGTTCCAAGGAACTCATGTGCAACAATAGGATTACGTCCGTTAACAATCTTAGTGTAATCTCTTCTCTTATAGAACATACCCATATCAAGACCAAGAACGTTAGCAAAGTAAACTGCACGTCCCATACCACCTTCATCAGGGCTGATAACCATCATATGTTCACTGTCAATGTGAAGGTCATCAACATTGAGAAGAAGATACTTGATAAACTGATATGTGCATGATACAGATTCAAATCCCTTAAGAGGAATAGCATTGTGTACTCTAGGATCATGAGCATCGAAAGTAATAATATTCTCAACCCCCATATCTGTAAGTTCTTGAAGCATAAGAGCACAGTCAAGAGACTCTCTTCCTGTTCTCTTGTGCTGTCTTGATTCATAAAGGAAAGGCATGATTACATTAATTCTTCTTGCCTTACCACCTGCAGCAGCAATAACTCTCTTGAGGTCAGCATAGTGATCATCAGGAGACATATGGTTCTTGAAACCGCAAACTGTGTATTCAAGGCTGTAGTTGCAGACATCAAGCATAATATATAAGTCATGACCACGGACAGAATCTACAAGAACGCCCTTTCCTTCTCCTGAACCGAATCTAGGAGTTTTAGCGTTAACAATATAACTGTCTCTCTTATATCCTGCAAAATTGAGAGTAGAAGTATTCTCATTCTGACGCTGCTCTCTCCACTTTACAAGGTACTCGTCAACTTTCTTACCCATCTCAGTGCAGCTTGCTAATGGGATAATACCTAATGTTCCGTAAGGAATAGTTTCTGTGTGTCTTTCATCACGTGGCATAATAAATAATCCTCCATAAAGTATAATAATTAAACATACATATAAAAATATAAACATTGACGGGAAATAAGTCAATGATATATTTGACATAAATAATCGTTAAGCCTTATCATGTGATAATTTTTTCATGCATCTTATATCATCACCAAAAAGTCTTAAGATAGAATAGGCGCTTACAATTCTTGAAAAAATGCGCTGGGAATATCTGCTTTCAATATCTGGCATTTCAAGATTTGAAGAGATAATAACACTTTCAATATCTGGCATTTCAAGATTTGAAGAGATAATAACACTCTTTTTTCTGAGAAGCCTTTCATTAATAATATAAAACAAATTAGATAAATTATAGCTGGAAGAATTCTCTGTACCAAGATCATCAATTATGAGCAGATCACACTCGGTAAAAAATGAAGTGTCAAATTTAGATTCGCCATAATCTTTATAATCTCCGCTTTTAAATGAATCAAAAAACTCACCGGCAGTGAGATATATGATACTGTGGTAAGAATCCATAAGTGATTTGGCAATACAGTTAGAAAGAAAAGTCTTGCCAACGCCGGTCTGGCCAATAAATAACAGATTAGAAAATGTGTTATCAAAGTTATCAACAAAATCGTGGCATATGCTGACCACTTTCTGCATATTATTATAAGGTGTGAGTCCTGTGGCAGGATCTACATCGATATTATTATACCAGCTATATGAAAATGTATTAAAATTCTCATCACTTGTTATGTTCTTGAGATTAGAGTCCTTATATATAAGATCAATAGCTTTCTTGTTAAAGCATGTACATCTTTTTCCGTTGACATACCCGGAATCTTTGCAGTAAGGACAGGTATAGATATCATCAAGATAATCAGCAGGCTTACCAATTGAAGCCAGGGCGGACACTCTTTTTTGCTGGAGTGTTTTAAGTGCAGCAGCCAGTTCATCAGTAGTCGTGTCCGATGAATTAGCGTCTATGCGGGCTCTGGCATTTTTAACAGACATATCTATAATGTCATAGTCTATATCTGCTATAGCAGGACAGGCTGTTATAACTTCGTTATATCGGTCGCTTTGGATGTGTCTGTTATTAGTGCGGATATCATCATATATTCTCATTATTGAGTCATACTGGGTATTAGTTAGAGGCATAACACACTCCTTTCTAATTAATTATTATTGCTTAATAATGAATTGTAAAAATCATCTGTTTTCTTAGGACGCTGCTGGTAATTGTTGAATCTGTTGGCATTCTGTCTGGTTGCAGCAGGATTCTTGATTACCTTAGAAGCTTTTGAAGCCTCGAACTGTTCATCAGCTTTTTTAACATCCTCGGAATTACGGATGTTAGAAGAGTTCCACTTGGTAAGTATAGAATCAGCATATTCAAAACTTGGCTGATGTGTTGCCTTCAGGGTTCTGTTGCATGCTTCAATAATCATGTCAGAATCAAAGCAGAAGACATCAGTCCACTTAGAAATGAGCTCTTTCTCAGCCTGGCCAGGTTCTCTGCCGGTTATTCCAAATGCACGCATTATACGGTAAGCAACTTCATTGTGGTTGGAAACCTCTTCCTTGGCAGCTTCTACGGTATTAATACCTTCGTCTGCCCATGATAAAGCAACTTTTTCAATATATCTCAGAGAAGTCTTGCCCTTTGATACGCAGTATTCTATGAGATATTCAATGAGATCAGCCGGAAAATGCAGTGTGTCATAAAAATAGACAATAGCATTGATTTCTCCAGAAGACAGAGTTTTTCCAAGATATGTCTGTACAACAAAGACAAGCATTGAAAAGTCATCATTGGAAGATAATTCATTAAGCTTATCAGGAGAAGCAGCAACCTTGGAAGGTTCAATATTTTCTTTAACAGGTACCGGTTCAGGCGTGCTGTCAGGTATCTCGTTAAAAGTTGTATGTATAATGTTGGTGTCTTCAGGGACAGCAGGTGCAGGCTTGTCAAACTGTTTAAATGTTATGCCTGACAACTCTTTATTATTATCATAAGAAAGAGTTAAAAGTCCAAGCTTATCCCAGTATCTTAAAGCCCTCATGACATCATTCTCTGTCTGGTTAAAAGTATCAGCAAGAGAAGAAATGCTTAAATCATCTTTCTTTTTCGAAAGAAGTCTTAAAAGATAAAGATAAACTTTAACAAAATCGCCGTTAGCCGATGGAACATATTCGTCTATAAAAAGATCAGAAACAGCAGTATAACCGGAAGCTGTCTCTGAAGATAAGTTCAGATTATTCATGGTAATAGTCTCCCCAAAAAGTTATGAGCAGATTATACCACTGAAAAAAATAAATGCAAAGCGCACCAGGTGCGGAAAGGAGGTTTGTGGAAAATGTGGAAAATGTGGATAAGCAGTTCATAAGTGGAAAAAAATCGCAGTAAATGTGGATTTTAAAAATCCAACAGATAAAAAATTATCCACAATTATTCTGCACAAATTAATAACAGAAAAATGTGGATAATGTGGATAACTTTGTTGAAAAAGTTCAGGTGGGTGGAAAATCGACTATTTAAGCAAGTCTTCACCGACTTTATATATGTCACCGGCACCCATAGTTATTAACAAGTCACCGTTGATACAATTTTTTAATAAATATTTTTCAATGTCCTCAAAATTGTCAATGTATACACATTCCTTACCGAGAGATTTAATCTTTTCGCAAAGATCAGCGGAACTGATTCCAAGCGTATCGGTTTCTCTTGCTGCGTATATCCTGGCAAGGACAACCTTATCAGCGTGGCTTAATGCATCAGCAAACTCATTGAACAGAAGCTTCGTGCGTGAATATGTATGAGGCTGGAAAACTACCCAGACATGGTTGTGTGGATAGTGTGCGGCAGAATTAAGGGTGGCACGGATTTCATCAGGGTGATGAGCATAATCATCAATGATAGTAACTCCGTTAAATGTGCCTTTCTTCTCAAATCTGCGGTTAGTACCCTTGAAGCTGGAAAGACCTGCTTTGATATGTTCCATATCAACAGAGAGCTTTCTTGCAGCGGCAATAGCGGCAAGGGAATTATAAACATTGTGAAGCCCCGGTACACCAAGAGTTATAGTGTCAGCCTTTTCATTATTAATAAGAAGAGTATAAGTGCATCTTCCAAGTTCATCGTAACTGATGTCCGAAGCACTGTACATGCTCTTTGCAGGGTCAGAACCAAATGTAATGACATCACAGTCAGTATCCTGATAGAAATATTCATAATTATCAATGTCAGTATTGATGATAAGAGTTCCGTCAGAAGGAAGCTTTTCAGTGAAAAGCTTGAAAGAACGACGGATGTCATCAATATCCTTGAAGAAATCAAGGTGGTCTTCTTTGACATTGAGAATAATATTCATTGTAGGATTAAATGATAAAAAGCTGTTAGTATATTCGCAGGCTTCTGCAACGAAATACTTATCACCGCCGACTCTTGTATTGCCGCCAATGCTGTTAAGTATGCCACCTACAGAGATAGTGGGATCCATGCTGGCTGCAAGCAGTATCTCAGAAACCATTGAAGTAGTTGTTGTCTTTCCGTGAGTACCTGCAATATTAATGGCATTCTTGTAGATAGTCATAATCTGACCAAGAAGCTCTGCACGGGTGAGCATTGGAAGACCGGCTTCCTTAGCTGCCTTGAATTCAGGGTTATCAGGGTGAATTGCTGCTGTATATACAACAAGATCTATATCATTAGTTATATTACCGGCACTCTGTGGAACGGATACTAAACATCCATCGCCAATGAGTTCATCGGTAAGTGCTGATGAGTGTGAATCTGAACCTGAAACGGTAAAATCTTTAGATAAAAGAATTTTGGCAAGCCACTCATACTTATACCGCCTATGCCAATGAAGTGAATATGGATAGGGTTGTTGAAATCAATCTTGTACATGATATTTTCCTTCCTTGAAATTAGTGTTTGTTATATTGTATGTCTTATCGGCTTATTTTTCAAACCTTTCTTATTATATAATATACGATTTAGAAAATGTGCATAAAAATGTGTATAAAAAACACGAAATTCTTTTTACTTAATCAGAATAGTATGATATAATCAGAGTATCTAAAAGCAGTAAAAAATTAACATCAGAGGTGATAGCATGATTAAAAAAGAAATGATTGCAATGCTGTTAGCTGGTGGCCAGGGAAGCAGATTAGGAGTACTTACTTCTAAAGTGGCAAAGCCGGCAGTAGCATTTGGTGGAAAGTATAGAATAATCGACTTTCCTCTCAGTAACTGTATTAACTCAGGAATAGATACAGTGGGAGTACTAACACAGTATCAGCCACTTCGTCTTAATACGCATATAGGAATTGGTATTCCTTGGGATCTTGACCGTAATGTAGGAGGAGTATCAGTTCTTCCACCTTATGAGAAGAGCCAGAACAGTGAATGGTATACAGGAACAGCTAATGCCATTTACCAGAATCTGGAGTATATGGAGCAGTATCATCCGGAATATGTACTTATTCTTTCAGGTGACCATATATACAAGATGGATTACAAGATAATGCTTGATTATCATAAGGCTAACAATGCGGATATTACAATTGCTGCGATGCCTGTACCTATGGAAGAAGCAAGCAGATTTGGCGTGGTTGTTACAGATAACGATAATAAGATTACAGAGTTCGAAGAAAAGCCTGAACATCCAAAGAGCAATCTTGCATCAATGGGTATATACATATTCAGCTGGAAGGTTCTTAAGGATGCACTTATCAAGCTTAAGGATCAGCAGGAATGCGATTTCGGAAAGCATGTAATTCCATACTGCTTTAATAATAATAAGAGAATATTTGCTTATGAGTACAACGGATACTGGAAGGATGTAGGAACATTAAGCTCATACTGGGAAGCTAATATGGAACTTATAGATATTATTCCTATATTTAATCTTTATGAGGAATTCTGGAAGATATACACCAAGACAGATACAATCCCACCACAGTATATTGCTAAAGATGCCTATATAGAGAAGAGTATCATAGGTGATGGAACTGAAGTATACGGAAGAGTATTTAATTCTGTAATAGGTTCGGGAGTTGTTATTGAAGAAGGCTGTGTAATCCGAGACTCAATTATTATGAATAATTCACACATCGGAAAGAACACAACAATAACCAAGTCAATAATCGCAGAAGATGTAACGATTGGAGAGAATGTTGAACTTGGAGTTGGTGAAGAAGCAGAGAATGTTAAGTTCCCTAAGATATATAATTCCGGACTTGTTACCGTCGGTGAGTGGTCTGTTATTCCAGACAATGTTAAGGTTGGAAAGAATACAGCCATATCAGGAGAGACAACATTACAGGATTACCCTAATGGTGAGTTACCAGGCGGAGGCATAATAATTAAGGCAGGTGATAATTAATGAAAGCAATAGGTATTATATTAGCTGGCGGAAATAACAGAATGATGCGTGAACTTTCTAATAAGAGAGCCATTGCAGCCATGCCGATTGCCGGAAGTTATCGCGCCATAGATTTCGCATTAAGCAATATGAGTAATTCAAGAATCCAGAAAGTTGCAGTTATTACACAGTACAACGCAAGATCACTTAATGAACATTTAAGCTCATCTAAGTGGTGGGATTTCGGAAGAAAGCAGGGAGGATTATTCGTATTCACTCCTACAATTACAGCAGAGAGCAGTAACTGGTACAGAGGAACAGCTGATTCATTATATCAGAATATGCAGTTCTTAAAACAGAGCCATGAGCCATATGTAGTTATTGCATCAGGTGATGGTGTTTATAAGCTGGATTATAATAAAGTACTCCAGTATCACATTGAGAAGAAAGCTGATATTACAGTTGTTGTGAAGAAGCTGGAAGACCGTTCAGAGATAGGTCGTTATGGTGTAGTAGCCATGACAGAAGAAGGAAGAATCACAGATATTGATGAGAAGCCATTAGAGACTAATCTTTCAACAGTTTCAACAGGTATCTATGTGATAAGAAGAAGACTTCTTATTGAACTTCTTGAGAAGGCTGCTGAAGAAGACAGACATGAGTTTGTAAGAGATATCCTTGTAAGATATAAGAATATCAAGAAGATATATGGATATAAGCTTGATACTTACTGGAGCAATATATCAACAGTAGATTCATATTATAAGACTAACATGGACTTCCTTAAAAAGGATGTAAGAGATTATTTCTTCAAGCAGTATCCGGATGTATATTCTAAGGTTGAGGATTTACCACCAGCAAAGTACAATTTTGGTGCTAATGTAAGAAACAGCCTTGTTTCAAGTGGATGTATAGTGAACGGAACTGTTGAAGATTCAGTGTTATTCAAGAAGATATATGTTGGTAATAACAGTGTAATCAAGAATTCAATTATTCTTAACAATGCATATATTGGAGACAATGCATATATTGAGAACTGTATTGTTGAAAGCAATAGTACAATAAAGGCTAATTCAAGATATGTAGGTGAGAATGGCGTAAGGATTGTTGTGGAGGACAGTCCATTATACTATTAAGAATAAGAATTGCAACAGAAGGTGTTTGGACTAAAGTATAACAAGAACCATAAGGTTTTAGAAGGGGTGCGTTATGAATATAACAGATGTAAGGGTTAGAAAGATTGCTAAAGAAGGTAAGATGAGAGCTGTTGTGTCTATCACAATAGACGACGAATTCGTTGTACATGATATCAAGGTGATTGAGGGAGAGAAGGGCTTGTTTATTGCAATGCCAAGCAGAAAATCATCAGACGGAGAGTATCGCGATATTGCTCATCCAATCAATACCCAGACAAGGGATAAGCTGCAGAAGATTGTTCTTGAAGCTTACGAAAAGGCAGAGTATGTAGAAGAGTAAAGCAGTCGGATACAAGATGAGTAAGGGCCAGCCTGTGAAAGCAGACTGGCTCTTTTGTACTTGCTTTAAATTTATTGAATAAGTATAATCTCAATAAATGTTATAATAAAAAGAGAGGAAAACACAATGTATATAATAGCGGGACTTGGTAATCCGGGTAAAGAATATATGGGAACAAGACACAATGCAGGATTTTCAGTAATAGACGAGCTTGCAGACAAATATAATATCAGTGTGGACACAGCAAAGCACAAGGGACTTATCGGAAAAGGCGTAATAGCAGGTCAGAAAGTAATACTTGTTAAGCCTATGACATATATGAATAATTCAGGCGAGTGCATAAGAGAAGTTATGGATTATTACAAATGTGATATAGATGATTTTCTTGTTATCTTTGATGATATAAGTCTTGATGTAGGTAAGCTAAGACTCCGTGCAAAGGGAAGTGCAGGTGGACATAATGGAATCAAGAGTATAATAGCACATCTTGGAAGCGACAAGTTCAAGAGAATAAAGTTCGGAGTCGGCGATAAGCCTAAGAACTGGGATCTTGCAGACTGGGTGCTTGGGAAATTTCCTACAGAGGAATATGCAACATTAAGAGAGGCTAATAAGAAAGCCTGTGAAGCTGTAGAATGCATACTTACAGATGGAATAGAAAGTGGTATGAATAAATATAACGGATAACTGGTGGTATAATATGAAAGCAATATTTGAGCCGGTGTATAATACAGCCGGTGTGGAACAACTTAATAAAGAGCTTGCTAAAGATGGTGGCAGAACAGTAATGGTAAGTGGCTGTATTGACACGCAGAAGCTGCATTTTTCAAGTGCTATAGCCAGCAATTATAATTTCCAGCTTGTTATAACCAGTGACGAGGGGAAAGCAAGGGATATGGCGGAGGATGCCAGATTCTTTAACGGCGGAAATGTAATGTATTATCCTGCGAAGGATGTAATATTTTATAACGCAGATGTGCAGGGACGACAGATTGCCGGAGAGCGAATCAAATGTATAGCAGCCATAATTGACAGATTGAATAAATCGGACATTGTAAAATCTGGAACGGAGAAATCATCAGAGAAAGCTTCAGACGGACCGCTTACAATTGTGACAACCATTGATGGAATATCAGATATGCTTCTTCCAGTCGACAGATTCAAGCGGGCAGTCATTAACCTTAAGAAGGGTGACATACTCGATGTAGAGGATATGGCAAAGAAGCTTACAGCTATGGGATTCGAGAGATTCGGAATGGTTGAAGCCAAAGGACAGTTTGCCATAAGAGGCGGAATAATAGATATATTTTCATATACAGACGAAGCACCTGTGAGAATTGAATTGTGGGACGATGAGATAGACTCAATAAGGGCATTTGATGCAGACAGCCAGCGTTCGATTGAGAACTATAAGAGTTATACAGTATTTCCTGCAACAGAGTTCCTTTTTACAGAGGATGAGATAGAGCAGGGGATTGAAAAAATCAGACATGAAAAAGATGAACAGATGAAGCTGTTCGGAGCAGATAAAAGGAAGCGTACTAAGGAACAGATAGAGGCTGGCAATCATCTTAACAGAATGTTTGATGACGCGTTAAGGACAGGAGATTACAGCAAATTCATATATACATTTGCAGACAGAGTGAGCAGCCTGGCAGAGTATTTCCCTAAGGGAGATACTCTTATTGTCGTGGACGAACCTGTAAGGCTTAAGGAACACAGCGACATGACTTTCTATGAGTACAGTGAGAGTATGAAGAACAGATTAGAAAGCGGTTATGTGCTACCAAGTCAGACACATATGTTTATGGATATGGAGACAGCCGTTCTTTCAATGAACGGACATAAGCAGCTTGTGCTGACAACACTTGAATACACACCTGAATTCTTTGGGATAGATTATTCAATGCATATTGAAGCGAGAAGCATAAGCTCATATAATAACAGCTTTGAATATCTTTCAGATGACATAAGGAAGTACAAACGCAGTAAATACGCAGTTCTTCTTGTGTGCAGCTCAAGAACAAGAGCTAACAGAATTGTTGATGACCTCGGAAGGCTTGGAATTGAGAGCTTCTATACAGAAGACAGCAATAAATCCATGGCAGGCGGACTTGTGATGGTTACTTACGGAAGCCTTCACAGGGGATTTGAGTATCCACTGCAGGGCTTTGTGTGCATTGCTGAAAATGACATATTTACAGAGAAGAAGCGCAAGAAAGTAAAGAAGAAGGAGTACGATGGCAAGAATATTGCCGGCTTTAATGAACTTAATATTGGCGATTATGTTGTTCATGAGAATTACGGTATAGGTCAGTACAAGGGCATTGAGAAGATTAAGGTTGAAGGTGTTGAGAAGGATTACATCAAGATATCTTACGCTGATAGCAGCAACCTTTATGTGCTCGCAACACAGCTTGACCGTCTGCAGAAATTTGCTGGTTCAGATGTAGAGAAAAAGCCAAAGCTTAATAAGATTGGCGGTTCAGAGTGGGGAAAGACCAAGTCAAAGGTTCATTCAGCCGTTGAAGAAGTGGCTAAAGACCTTGTTGAGCTGTATGCCACAAGACAGAGAATAGAAGGATACCAGTTTGGACCGGATACGGTATGGCAGCAGGAATTTGAGGAAATGTTCCCTTATGAGGAGACAACAGACCAGTTAAATGCGATAGAAGACACGAAGCATGACATGGAAAGCCGCAGGGTAATGGACAGACTTATATGTGGAGATGTGGGATATGGTAAGACAGAGATTGCGATAAGAGCAGCATTTAAGGCGGTTCAGGAAGGAAAGCAGGTTGCTTATCTTGTACCGACAACAGTACTTGCAAGTCAGCATTTTACCACATTTGAACAGAGAATGAAGGACTTTCCGGTTACGGTAGCCCAGTTGTCAAGCTTCAGAACCTCAGCACAGAATAAGGAGACTATTGAGGAACTTAAGAAGGGCATGGTTGACATTGTAATAGGCACACACAGGCTTCTTTCTAAAGACGTGGTGTTCAAGGATCTGGGACTTCTTATTATTGATGAGGAACAGCGTTTTGGTGTTACACACAAGGAGAAGATTAAGAAGTTAAAGAATAATGTTGATGTACTTACGCTCAGTGCCACTCCGATTCCAAGAACGCTTCACATGAGCCTTGCGGGAATCAGGGATATGAGTGTTCTTGAAGAGCCTCCGGTTGACCGTGTTCCGATACAGACTTTCGTTACAGAGCATAATGATGAGATGATACGAGAGGCAATCACAAGGGAGCTTGCCAGAAACGGTCAGGTCTACTATGTATACAACCGTGTAAGAAGCATTGATGAGGCGGCTGCACACATTCAGGAGCTTGTTCCTGATGCAAATGTGGCATATGCCCACGGTCAGATGGCTAAACGGGAGCTTGAGAAGATAATGTGTGATTTCGTTAATGGTGAGATAGATGTGTTGGTGTCTACAACTATAATTGAAACAGGTATGGATATATCCAACTGCAACACAATGATAATTGAAGATGCAGATCGTTTTGGACTTTCTCAGCTTTATCAGCTAAGAGGAAGAGTTGGCAGAAGCTCAAGGACTGCGTATGCATTTTTGCTGTACAGAAGAGATAAGGTACTGACAGAGGTAGCGGAGAAGCGACTAAGCGTAATCAGGGAATTTGCGGATTTCGGTTCGGGCTTTAAGATTGCGATGAAAGATCTGGAAATCCGTGGCGCGGGAAATGTGCTTGGAAACAGCCAGCACGGTCACATGGCGGCTGTAGGATATGACCTGTACTGTAAAATGCTTAATCAGGCGGTCAACAATCTTAAGGGAATTAAGAATGAGTATGAGTTTGAGACAACAATAGATGTAGATGTGGACGCTTATATTCCGGCAACATATATTAAGAGTGAGTACCAGAAGCTTGATATATATAAGAGAATTGCTGCACTTGAGAACATGGATGAATTATCAGATATGAAGGACGAGTTATCAGACAGATACGGAAGTGTGCCATCATGCGCCGACAATCTGCTTATGATTGCACTTATCAAGTCCAAGGCGCATAGCTTGGGCTGATAGAGATAAAAGGCGGTGTGGTACATCAGGAATCAGGAGCGGCGGTATGGCGCACAGTGATGACCGTGTATCCTAAGGCTGAATTAGACCCGGACGCTATCAAGAAGCTGCTTGACGAGTATGGCGGCGCAATCCAGATGAGGGTAGACGCCAATCCGGCATTTATATGGACGGTGACTAAGAAGAAGTTCTCTAATGCGAAGGAATACCTTAAAGGACTTAATGCGCTGATGGATGTGTTTATGGAGAGCTGATGGCAAAGTAAAATCTTACATCAACAGTTGACAACCTTGATAGATGTGTTATAATTCAAAACAGTTTAACACTTTAAAGCGTAACGGTTTAAAGTGAAACAATTCCAGGACGAAATTTTACAGGAGGAAACAGGTTATGGCAGAAAACAGGGGTAATTTGACATCATACAGACCAGACATCAAGGTTATGGACTGTACATTAAGAGATGGAGGTCTTGTGAATAATTTTGAATTCACTGACGAGTTCGTTAAGGACCTTTATGAAGCTAATGTGGCAGCAGGCGTTGATTACATGGAGTTCGGATATAAGGCTGATAAAGATATATTTGACGAGAAAGAGTTCGGAAAGTGGAAGTTCTGTAAGGAAGAAGATATCAGAGCTATCGTTGGAGAAAATGATACACCGCTTAAGATATCAGTTATGGCAGATGTTGGAAGAACTAACATTAAGAGAGATATTCCACCTAAGTCAGAGTCAGTTGTTGATATGGTAAGAGTTGCAACATATATTAATACAATTCCGGCAGCTATTGAGATGGCTAATTACTGTTCAGATATGGGATATGAGGTTACAGTCAATATTATGGCGATATCAACAGCAGGTGAGAACGAATTAGACCTTGCATTAGAGCTTCTTGCATCACAGAGCAAGGCACAGTACATATACCTTGTTGACAGCTATGGTTCATTATACCCGGAGCAGATAAGAAGACTTGCTGACAAATACATTAAGATAGCAGAGAAGTATGGAAAAAGTGTTGGCATACATGCACATAACAACCAGCAGCTTGCATTTGCCAATACAATTGAGGCATGCTCAATCGGCGTAAGCCTTCTTGATGCAACAGTAAGCGGAATGGGAAGAGGTGCAGGTAACTGCTATTCAGAATTATTATTAGGGTTCTTAAGAAATCCTAAGTTTAATATTGTTCCAGTGCTTAAGTTTATTGAAAAGCATATGGTTCCACTTAAAGCATCAGGTGTTGTATGGGGATGTGATGTACAGTACATGCTTACCGGTCAGACTAACCAGCATCCAAGAACAGCAATTGCATTTACTAAGGCAGAAAGAACCGATTATGCTAAATATTACACAGAAATTACCGGAGATGAATAATGAAATGTTGACATGACATTTTTAAGAGCGTAAAATGTTTTCAAAATCGTGTAAAACATTTTTTACATCGGTATCTTTAGATGAAAGGAAGTACTAACAATGGAAAAGAAGAATATTGACTGGTCAAGCCTTGGCTTTGGTTACATCAAGACTGACAAGAGATTCGTAGCCAACTACAAAGATGGCGCATGGGATAACGGAACACTTACAGAGGATGATAAGGTTGTCATTAACGAGTGTGCAGGTGTCCTTCAGTATGCACAGACATGTTTTGAAGGTCTTAAGGCTTATACAACAGAGGATGGTCACATTGTTATGTTCCGCCCAGATCTGAATGCAGCAAGAATGAAAGATTCATGTGAGAGACTTGAGATGCCAGTTTACCCAGAAGATAAGTGGGTAGAGGCAGTTGCTAAGACAGTAGAAGCTAATGCAGCATGGGTACCACCTTTTGGTTCAGGTGCAACACTTTATGTCCGTCCATACATGTTCGGAAGCAACCCTGTTATCGGAGTTAAGCCTGCTGATGAATATCAGTTCAGAGTACTTACAACTCCAGTAGGTCCTTACTTCAAGGGCGGTGCCAAGCCTATTACTATCAAGGTTTCAGATTTTGATAGAGCAGCACCACACGGAACAGGACATATCAAGGCTGGACTTAACTATGCTATGAGCTTACATGCAATTATGACAGCACATGAAGAAGGATTTGCAGAGAATATGTACCTTGACCCAGCAACAAGAACTAAGGTTGAGGAGACAGGTGGTGCTAACTTCATATTCATCACTAAAGATGGTAAGTTCGTAACACCAAAGTCTAATTCAATTCTTCCATCAATCACACGCCGTTCATTAATGGTTGTTGCTAAGGAATATCTTGGATTAGAGGTTGAGGAAAGAGAAGTTCTCTTTGATGAAGTTAAGGATTTTGCAGAGTGTGGTCTTTGCGGTACAGCTGCAGTTATCTCACCAGTTGGTAAGATTAACGACCATGGTAAGGAAATCTGCTTCCCAAGCGGAATGGAGAAGATGGGTCCTACAATCCAGAAGCTCTACGATACATTAACAGGTATCCAGATGGGCAAGATTGAAGCTCCTAAGGGATGGATTTACACAATCGCTTAATTCACATTCTTTAAATAATTATTCGGTCTGGACAGGCGTTCAGACCGATTTTTTAATTTTCTAAAGTGGATTTTACATTTAAAATGTGATAACATACTAACATAACAGACGTTAGTAAAGAGGTGCAGCAGTATGTCAGAAATCGGAACTAATGAACGTTTATTGCGTTCTGATGTTACATTAGAGGAAAGCAGAAAAATAGAGAGAGTACTTAGAAGAAATAATATATCATACTTTGAAAAGTGGAATTTCCATACAGGAGTGTTTAAGTTCCTCAATAACAGTAAGAATTCCAAATGTGATATATATGTTCATATGGATTCTATGGACAAGGCTAAGGAACTACTTGCAGATATGTAGAAAATAAATATGTTAAAACATCGTTTGATTAAAAAGGGTTAAAGCATTTTGCTTTAACCCTTTTTTACACTAATCGATAGGTGTAAGCTATAGACGATTTTTTATGGCGAAATGTAAATTATAATCACCTTATTCTTCATCTTTCGGCAGAGACTGCATATACTGATGCATTGATTCTGCCACAATCTTGCTGTGTGCGACAGCTTCTACTACGGTTCTTGCACCGTTTACAACATCACCTGATGCAAATATACCCGGACGGCTTGTGTGACCAGTCTCGTCTGCATCAAGAAGTCCCCTTGCAGTAGCTTTAAGACCTGTTGTTGTGTTGACGATACGGTTCTGAGGTCCCTGACTGATAGAGATGATAACACTGTCTGAGTGATGAAGTGTATCAGTGCCTTCTATGTCAGTGAAAGTTCCGTCCTCATTTTCGATGATATCCCTGAATATAACGCCATCGTCCTTAATCTCAACAGGGCGTTTGTTGTATTCAAATGTGATTCCCTCAAGCTGTGCATAGCTGAATTCATATTTGCTTGCAGCAACTTCCTTAGTGATAGAGAAACAGATGACATTGCGAGAGCCCTTTCTTTTGGCAGTTCTTGCAACGTCCATAGCGGCATTACCGGCACCGATAACAATAACAGTTTCACCGAGGTGGTAGCTGTCAGGGTTATTGAGGTAATTGATACCAAAGTGGACATTACCGAAAGTCTCTCCTTTAATATGAAGAGAGTTAGGCTTCCATACACCAGTACCAATGAATATAGATTTGTAGCCGTCACGGAATAGGTCATCAATTCCGATTGCACCACCGATAGTGGTGTTAGGACGAATTTTGATTCCCTTTAAGGCAAGATGTCTGTATTCAATGTCGTCAAGAACAGTCTTAGGAAGTCTGAATTCCGGAATACCGTATCTTAATACGCCGCCAATCTTGTCCTTTCCTTCAAATATAGTAACCTGATATCCGTATCTTGCCAGAATAATTGCAATAGTGATACCGGCAGGACCTGAACCGATGATTGCGACTCTCATGCCGTTAGAAGGCTTAGGACCTTCAGTCATCTGGTTGGCATATGTACTTGAGATATAATTTTCAATAGTAGAAAAATGTACAGGAGCGCCCTTTCTTCCAAGTACACAGTGACCTTCACACTGGTTCTCGTGATTGCAGATGAGACTGCACACGGTAGTAAGCGGGTTGTTCTCGAAAAGCATTTTACCAGCTTCGTTAAGCTTATTTTCTTTAAGTAAACGGATTGCCATAGGAATGTTAGTGTTAATAGGACATCCCTTCTGACACTGAGGCACTTTGCACTGTAAGCAGCGGTTGGCCTCGTCCATAACATGTAACGCCATAATATATCCCCCTTTAAAGATGTTATATAGTAGATTGCATGTGTGCGTCCGGTAGGACGGCTGTCCGGCACCTGTCTGTGGCGCGGGAACTCAGGTTTTCCTCGCTTAGCAGGAGTAAAAAGCCGCTGTCTGCAGAGTTTATTACATCGCTCAAAAGCAAACGCGCTTCACTTGGACGAGCTTTTGTGCGATTAGCTTTTGCAGACAGCGGCTTAACTCCTGCACAGCTCGTCACAATTCATTCCTGCACCACAGACAGGTGCCGGACAGCCGGATACACATGCGCAAATTAACTAACTTAATCATAGCATTTTTTAGGTTGGAATTAAAGGGGAAGTTTGACGAAAGCGTGGCTGAAAGGCGGGCTGTTTTATGGATTTTTTTGGCAAAATATAGTATGATATAATTTAATGAAATTGCATGCTGTCGGGGGCAGCAGGGAAGGAATTATTATGCCAGTTACAGAGTACTTAGAGCGTAATGCAAGAGAATATCCAGACGAGGTTGCATTGGTAGAACTCAATCCTGATGAAAAGGATACGAGAAGAACGACATGGAAGGAGTTCGGGCTTATTGAGCCTACAACTTATTCACCATACCGCAGAGAGATTACATGGAGTGTATTTAACGAGAAAGCGAACAGATTCGCCAACATGCTTATTGGCAGAGGAATCAAGAAGGGCGATAAGGTAGCTATTATTATGTATAACTGCCTTGAATGGCTTCCTATATATTTCGGAGTGTTAAAGACAGGTGCGATAGCAGTGCCTTTCAACTTCAGATATGATTCAGACGAAATCTATTACTGCGCAGAGCTTGCAGAGGTAGATGTTATTGTATTTGGACCACAGTTTATCGGACGAATTGAAGTAAATGCTGAGAGATTATCAAAGGGCAGACTTCTTATCTATGTTGGAGATAACTGTCCAAGCTTTGCAGAAAGCTACCGTGAACTGGTTGCTGACTGTTCAAGCAAAGCACCTGATGTGACTATAACAGAAGACGATTATGGTGCAATATATTTTTCATCAGGAACAACAGGATTTCCTAAGGCTATTCTTCATAAGCACAGAAGCCTTACACAGGCTGCCGAGATGGAGCAGAAGCATCATGGAACTGGAAGATATGACACATTTTTATGTATCCCGCCACTTTACCATACAGGAGCGAAGTTCCACTGGATGGGAAGTCTTGTGGCAGGAAGCAAAGCAGTACTTCTTAAGGGAACTAAGCCGGAGACAATTCTTAAGGCTGTATCAGATGAAGAATGTACAATCGTGTGGCTGTTAGTGCCTTGGGCACAGGATATATTAGATGCGCTCGACAGAGGAGACATCAAGTTATCAGATTACAGACTTGACCAGTGGAGACTCATGCATATAGGTGCACAGCCTGTTCCACCTTCACTTATCAAGAGATGGAAGGAGTACTTCCCTAAGCACCAGTACGATACCAACTACGGACTTTCAGAATCAACAGGTCCGGGCTGTGTACATCTTGGTGTTGAGAATATCAATAAGGTTGGTGCTATCGGAATTCCGGGTTACAGATGGGAATGTAAGATAGTTGATGAAGACGGTAATACAGTAAAACAGGGAGATGTCGGAGAACTCTGTGTTAAAGGACCGGGTGTCATGACATGTTATTACCGCAATGAGGAAGCTACTAAGGAAGTTCTTAAGGACGGCTGGTTATATACAGGTGATATGGCTATGCAGGATGAGGACGGTTTCTACTTCCTTGTAGACAGAAAGAAAGACGTTATCGTAAGCGGTGGAGAAAACATTTATCCAGTTCAGATAGAAGATTTCATCAGAAGATTTAATAAAGTTAAGGATGTAGCTGTTATCGGACTTCCAGACCACAGACTGGGCGAAAAGACAGCGGCTATCATAGAAATTAAGGACGGAGTTACATGTACTAAGGAAGAAATTGAAGATTTCTGTATGGAGCTACCAAGATACAAGCGTCCGAAAGAGATTATATTTGCAGATATTCCGCGTAATGCTACAGGAAAGATTGAGAAGCCGAAGCTTCGTAAGATGTACGGCGCAGACAGACTTGTAGAACAGGAAAATAAAGGCTGATAAGAATACATAGAATGGAGATTGTTATGAGAGAATTAATGCTGGGCAATAAGGCAGTTGCAAGAGGAATGTATGAAGCAGGCTGTAAGGTAATATCAAGTTATCCGGGAACACCAAGTACAGAGATAACAGAAGAAGCAGCGAAATATGATGAGATATACTGCGAGTGGGCGCCTAATGAAAAGGTTGCATTAGAGGCAGCACACGGAGCAACACTCGGCGGAGTAAGAGCAGCATGTGCAATGAAGCATGTTGGTTTAAATGTGGCAGCAGACCCGTTATTTACAATATCATATCAGGGACTTAACGCAGGACTTGTAATCTGTGTAGCAGATGACCCGGGAATGCACTCATCACAGAACGAACAGGATTCAAGACATTATGCATTTGCAGCCAAAGTACCTATGCTTGAGCCTGCAGATTCAGAAGAATCAAGACTTTTCGTTAAGGAAGCATATGAGATATCAGAGAAATACAATACACCAGTATTTATCAAAATGTGTACAAGAGTTGCACATTCACAGAGTGTTGTATGTCCTGAGGAAAGAGTAGAGCCTGCACAGGTTCCTTATGTAAAAGACCCAACTAAGGTCATGATGACTAAGAATTCAAGAGATGCACATGTAAGAGTTGAGCAGAGAACACTTGACCTTATGCAGTATGCAGAGACAAGTGGAATTAACAGAATTGAAGAGTGTGCAGATGGAAGCCTTGTCAATGGAAAGAAGATAGGTGTAATCACATCATCAACATCATACCAGTATACTAAAGAAGTATTTGGAGATAAGGTAAGCGTACTTAAGCTTGGTATGGTATATCCACTTCCAGAGAAGCTTATCAAGGATTTTGCAGAGGGCAAGGATGAAATCTATGTAATAGAGGAGCTTGACCCAATTATTGAGAATCACTGCAAGCAGTTAGGAATACAGGTTCATGGTAAAGATACATTTCCAATATGCGGAGAATTCTCACAGAATCTTATTAAGAAATGTATGGGAATGGAAGAACCTGAATACACAACAATAGATGCACAGATTCCGGGCAGACCACCAGTTATGTGTGCCGGCTGTCCACACAGAGGAATATTCTACATTCTTCACAAGAAGAAGATTATGGTATACGGAGATATCGGCTGTTATACATTGGGCGCAGTTGCACCACTTAATGCGATGGATCTTAATGTCTGCATGGGTGCATCTTGCTCAGGACTTCATGGCTTTAACAAGGCTATGGGAGAAGCTGGTGAGAGCAACAGCGTAGGAGTTATCGGGGATTCAACATTTATGCATTCAGGAATGACTGGAATTACAGATATATCTTACAACATGAGTAATTCAACAGTTATTATTCTTGATAATTCAATCACAGGAATGACAGGACATCAGCAGAATCCTACAACAGGCAAGAATTTAAGGGGAGAGCCGGCAGGCAAGGTTGACCTTGAGGCATTATGCAGGGCTTTAGGCTTTAACAGAGTAAGAGTTGTTGACCCATACGACCTCGCAGCAGTTGAGACAGCAGTGACAGAGGAGCTTGCTGCCAAAGAACCGTCTATAATCATAAGCAGAAGACCATGCGTAATGATTAAGGGCACTGTACATAAGCCAGCAATCGCAATTAATCAGGATGCCTGCAAGGGCTGTAAGGCATGTATGCAGATTGGCTGTCCTGCTATATCATTTAAGGATAAGAAAGCACATATTGACCCAACATTATGTATCGGATGTGAAGTGTGCAAGCAGATGTGCAGATTCGATGCAATAGGAATGTAAGTATAGACAGGTAACTGAAGGGAGATTCAATATGACAAAGAATATTATGATAGTTGGTGTTGGCGGACAGGGAACACTTCTTGCCAGCAAGATGTTAGGATATGTATTATTAAAGCAGGGATATGATGTTAAGGTTTCCGAGGTGCACGGAATGAGCCAGAGAGGCGGTTCAGTTGTAACTTATGTAAGATATGGCGAGAAGGTATATTCACCGGTAATCGATAAAGGTGAGGCTGATGTTATCATCTCATTTGAGCAGTTGGAGGCTGCAAGATGGGTTGAATTCTTAAAGAAGGACGGAGTCATCATCACCAATACACAGAAGATGGAGCCAATGCCTGTAATTACAGGGGCAGCAGAGTATCCGGAAGGACTTATCGAGAAGCTTACAGCAGCAGGCGCCAAGGTAGATGCAAAGGATTTCCTTGCACTCGCTGAGGAGGCTGGCTCTTCTAAGGCTGTTAATATAGCACTTATGGGAAGATTCTCTACATACTTCCCGGACATAACAGACGAGCAGTGGCAGGATGCCATAGAGAAAAATGTTCCTGCTAAATTCCTCGAGCTTAACAGGAAAGCATTTGAACTTGGAAGGAATGCTTAAGTAATTCACACAGGGGGAAGTGGCTTGACTAGATTTACTATATGCGATGATGAGCCGGAGCATGGCAGATTAATAGGTAAATATATAAAGACTGAATATGCAAAGCATGTGCCAGAGACTGATATAGCAGAAGTTGTGATATATCAGTCTCCGCAAGAAATGCTTGATGAAGCGATAGAAGACACAGATATATTCATACTTGATATTGAGTGTGGGAATGTAAGCGGATTAGACATTGCAAGGGAAATACGCAGATTAAAGAAAAATGCAGGAATAGTATTCTGTACGTCACATAGCAATTATGTGTATCAGGTATTCGGTCTTACTCCTATTGATTTTATAAGAAAAAATAATATTGAAAAAGATATTGTACAGACAATGTATAATATTATGGATTTCTCAAAGAAAAAAAGAAAATACTTGTAATTGAGAAAGGCGATATAATAAGACTTTCAGATATTGTGTCTGTGAATGTAATAAAACATGATCTTATATTCAAAAGTGAGAATGGTGAGAGAAAAATAAGAGCGACCTGAGTACATATCAAGAGCAGCTAAAGCAGTTCGGTTTCATTAAGATATCACAGGGCGAGATGGTCAATAAGGATTATATAAAGGAAAGAAAAAGAGATAACCTTATTATGAAGGATGGCACAGTCTATCACATAAGCAGAAGCAGAGTCGATGAGATAAGGAGAATGTTTATATGATGGATATAATATTTGAAAATGCCATAAATCTTTTTCAGAGTGTGGTTGTGACGTCATTTCTGATGGCTAGTCTTGGATGTAAGGATAAGTATAATAAGAAATGCACAGGCATAATCGGAATAGTGATTACATTCATATATCTTACAGTATCTAACCATATTGTATACTTTGAAAGTGTTGGAATATACATATATATGGTGTATTCTCTTATATTCAGCTTCGTAGTATTAGGCGGAACGATTATAGAGAAGATATTCTATAATATTATGATGATATGCTGTCTTGCTGGAAGTTCGTTATTAGGTGGCGGATTGGTATCACTTGTTGTTAAGAAAGATTTTCTTGTTATCATTGAATATGGCACAGTTTACAGGTATGCAGGAGCTGTGCTTAATCAGTTATTATTAATATTTTTCTTTATATTCCTTATAAAGATAAAGAAATTGTTAATAGCAAAAGATAATAAATATATGTTTATAATGTCAATGATACCGGCAATCTCAGTCATAGTATGTTGTTTTATGGTATATCGTTCAGATAATAGTTACGAGATGAATGTAATATACACATTTATTGCAATGGCAGGTATTATAATAATTAATGTTATAAGTGTATTCCTGCTTATTATGGAACAGAAGTTATATGAACAGAAAATGCGGCAGGTATTATAATAATTAATGTTATAAGTGTATTCCTGCTTATTATGGAACAGAAGTTATATGAACAGAAAATGCGGCAGCAGGTTATGCTTGGTGCATATCAGCAGAAGGAAAAGGATATAGAATCAATACTTGATATGCAGAAGCAGAACAGTAAGCAGAGACATGATATTAAGAATGTCTTAATACTTATCAGAGAACTTATCAATGATGAACAGTATGCCAAAGCAACAGAAATGCTTGATAAATACAGTACGGGTCAGAAGAATGTTAATCTTGCAGAGATTATAAGTAATAGTATTGTACTTAATTATCTGTTAAACAGAAAGATTAATCAGTGTCATGATTCTGGAATTGACATGGGATGTTATGTACTGGGAGATATTACAGGTGTTGATGATATGGATCTGTATATACTTCTTGAGAATCTGTGTGATAATGCTATTGAGGCGGCAGCACAGAGCAATAATCCTACAATAAAGCTGCAGATATCAGAGGATAATGGGAATCTGTGTATATATATAGGCAATACAACACCAGGCAATGTATTAAAGAATAATCCAGACATGAATACAACCAAGAAAGATAAGGGTATACATGGATTTGGAATTATGAATATCAGGGATATTATTGATAAATATAATGGAACTATCAACTATGAACAGCAGGGAGATAATTATCTTATGTGCAGATGCAGATTAAAAAAGATTTGTCAATAGTTTTTTAAGAAATAAAAATGTGCAGAATGTGCCATATATTACCGAATATGCCAACTACTTTTTTAAAAGTTAAAACAGCTATAATCAATGTATAAATTGAAAGGAATTATGTAAATGATTCATTCAATTGCATTGGTTATAGCTGATTTTTTTTGTGTCTAAGGATGTGATTACAGAAGAAGAAAAAGAAGTGTGTGCATATGGTATGGAATTAATAATATCAGGAATTATAAATGTATCACTGGTAATTATTATAGGATTGATAACATGCAATATATGGTATGCCATTGTATACAACATAATGATGGTTGTCATAAGAATGTATACGGGTGGATATCATGCGGATACGCATCTGGGATGTAATATATGTTATTGTGGAGTTTTTCTAATTTCATTTATTATACTTAGAATCCAGATGCTTGTTAAAGGAGATGTTCTGACATGGATTATAGCCGCAGCTGGATATCTGATAATTGTACTTAATGCACCACTAGAACATCATAATAAGAGGCTTACTATTGAACAAAAGCACAAATATATGATTATAAGCACTGGGTTAGGAATATCATCTATGCTGATATCATTTATGTTAAATATTATGAGCATGGTCATAAGATATGGGGAATATACAATCTTATGTCATATAAGCCTGTATATTAATACAATGCTTCTGATAATAGGACTGTTACTGTTATTAGGAATACGAAAGGAGGGTAGATTTCATGAAACAGATTCTTAAAGGAATGGCAGAAGCAGCTAAGAGAACAGCAAAAATGTCTGCTAATTCAGCATCTTTTTTTGGATTATATCAGCCAAAAGAACCTGATGTATTAAAAAAGAAAGAAAAGAAGTAATCGTGTAGGTAATTATACAAGAGTAACTGAAAGTTGTTGATATTAGATATATCAACATGATATACTTTAAGGAGGTTAAAGTATGAAGAAGAGTACAGTGGTAAAGACTACAATAATTACAAGTATATTAATATTAGCTATGGTTATCAATGTTATGGGAGTTGGTACAATAGGAGCATATGCAAGTTATAGTGATTCAAGAAGTGGTCATGCATATGCAGGAGATACTAGATTTTATTATTATTTATCGATGGATGAATTTTCTGCATTTGCTTATTTGGATGCGAATGATCAGTCAGAATTGACATTGGTAGGATATGTTGAATTTTCTGCATTATATGATAATGAAAGATATAATTTTGCAGCTGGTGATCAGTATGGATATAGTGTAAGTGCGGGTAGGCAGACTCCGTATCTGACAAGATATTCGTATACTAGATATTATGTATGCTCTGACACGGGAAGTACATATACTAGTTTACATTTGGAACCATAAGATAATATTAGATTGTATTTCATGCCTGTATTTATTGCAGGCATGATTTTTAACTATTAATAGGGGGATTGTTATTATGAAAAAGAAAAATAAAATAATATTTATAAGCATTTTAGCAGTAGTTTTAGTTGCAATTATTATATTGGTAGTTGTAATGGTTACAAAAAATGGTAAAAAGGATAAAAGTATTGATATTGGAAGTGCTGGGAATGAACAGGAAGAACAGAGTTACTGGCGAACTGATTCGCATGGTGTAGCAAAGGCAGAGACAGGATACTATTATCTTGAATGGAACGATGACAACTTTACAACTACATTGAAATATTTCGATGATAGTACACATAAGACAACACCAGTATGTGCAAAAGCAGAGTGTATGCATAATTCATCTGATTGTAATGCAGTATTAGGAAGTGACTATCTTTCATCATTAGTTCACTATTATAAAGGCAGTATATATGTTGTAAGAGTAGAGAATGGATTGGCTAAGCTGGTAAGGATTGAAAAGGATGGCAGCAACAGACAGGATGTTGCTGCATTATTTGCCAACGATACAACTACATCGGTTTCATTAGTATTCCATGATGACTGTGCATATGCATATAATCATATTGGACATACAGGAGCAGTAGACAGCAGTGAGAATGATACAGAGACTATTGTGAAGGTTGAATTATCAACGGGAAAGACAAGTGAGGCTTTTTCTTATAAGGGAGCATATAATGCCATATATGGTGCAAGAAGTTTTGGTACAAAGATGTTTTTCCAGATATTTAATTGTTCAATCGATAAGCAGACGGCGAAGGCAGATATCAGCTATAAGCTGTATTGTTATGATTATGAGACAGGAGAAAGTGAAAAGGTTTCAGACGATAATATATCAGACTATTATGTAGATACAGAAAATAATGTTCTTTATTATTATGTGATAAGTAAGGGCTTGTATTCAAGAAAGCTGAACGAAAGCAAGGCTGAATTATTGTATAAGGCGGATGATACAATTACAACGGCGACAATATCTTACGATGGAAAGTATATTTACATGTATAATGGAGGAATAGGAAGTTTAACTAATTTAAGGGAGAAGATAACTCCTGTAATATATGTTCTTGAACCTTCAGGAAATGTTGTAAATACTATTGAACTTGACAGTAAAAAAATCAGAAATATGTTTTATGGTGATGAAAAGTATCTTTTCTTTGCGTATGGAAATAAGCTTGCATACATTGATAAGAGCAGTATTTCAGGTGAATTTAAGATTGTTACGGTTGATTAGAGTTTAATAGAAGGTATTTGATGAATGAGTTAAAAAGACTGTTAAACAGAAAAATTCTGCTGGTGTTTATGGCATTTATTATTATAAATGTTTTTCTGTATACATATCAGCAGACCAGAGGCACAGGGCTTAAAGAATTAAGAAACAGTACGGATCAGGAGGAACAGCTTGAGTATATTAAGCATTATTCTGATGATATAAGACAGATACAGATTAATGCACAGCAGCTTATGACTTTTTCTATATTTGCAGATAAAGATAGTTTTACATATAACAATATTTTAAAAACGGCAAAGGATTTTGGAAGGGTGTCAGATGTTTCACTGTATCCAGTGAATTGTAAAGCTACAGAAAATTTTGTGAAATATTATTATACATTTTATTTTTCAATGCTTATGATGGTTTTCATAATATATGAACTGTCGGGGGAAAGAGATAATGAAATGTGGGGGATTGTACATGCAGCAGGTGGCGGAAGGCAAGGTCTTGCTCTACGCAGGTTTCTGATAATAGTTGTGTCAGGAGTGGCAATAACTGCGGGATTGTATATTACAACTTTTGCTGCATCTTTGTTTCTGTATGGAGGAACAGAGTCACTTAATGCACCTGTACAATCTATTCCTGCATTTTCAAGGTTTTCACTTCCTATGAGTCAGATAGAATTTGTATTATATAACTATGTATATAGTACATTTGCAATAATAGTGCTTAGTGTTGTTTTGTGGGCAGTTTTTGTGGTGAACAGAAAGAGAAACCATGCACTGATAATAACAGGGATATTTGCAGGGCTGGAAGTGTTTATGTATTTTAAGATACCGGGACATAGTGTATATGCCATATTAAGGAAGATTAATCTGGTCCGGCTTATGAAAGTTAATGAAATTATAAGCACATATGCAAATCATGGAAGAGGAACATTTGTTATATCTGAATCTGCAATTATGCTCATTACCCTTATAGTTCTTTTATGTACAGCAGGTGTTATAGCATTTGCCGGAACAGTTCTGATGCGTCCGCAGCAGCATAAGAGTCTGCTTGCAGGCATAGCCGGACGGATAAGTGAGGGATACCAGCATGTTCTTGGGAAAATGCCGGTTTTCATGAAAGAACTGCATAAGCTGTTAATAACAAGCCGTGGAATTACTGTGATAGCAGTTCTTCTGGTTGTTGTTCTGTATTTTGTGAGTTATGGAAAAATGACTTTTTCTGACAATGCAATGGAGCGTGACAAAATATATCTCGAAAAAGGCGGGGCAGATTATTCACAAATAACAGAAATGATACAGGAGCGTAAAGATGATTATATTGGAGCTGTACAATTAGCAGATGAAGCTTCAGTAAAGTATGAAAATGGTGAGATTTCAATGGAAGATTTCTCAGAGATTAATTCAGCTGTACTTGTATATTCATCAAGATATTCTGCTGTCAGGGAGTTTCAGGAAAAATGTGATTATCTGGATATTCTTAAAGAAGATACTGGAATTGCTGGTTATATGATGTCAGAAAGAGGATATGAAGAGATTTTCGGAGACTATGGGAAGGTGCGTGAAATAGTTATTCTAATAGCGCTTCTTGTATCTGTAGTACTTATAGTTTCGGAAAATATTGGAATTGAGACAAGCACGGGTACTAAATATATAGTCGAAGCAGCAAGCGGAAAGCATATGATTAAGGTTAAAAGAATAGCTGCTTCAGCGGTACTCTGTATGGTGCTTTTTGTAATTGTGTACGGAATAGATATGTGGTGTATGTACAGATATTATGGAATGCCATATCTGGCTGCACCTTTAATGAGTCTTATGTTCATGCGGGATAGTGGCTTTTATTTAACTATAGGCACATTTATAATAATCCGTCTGCTGATAAGACTGGTAATAATGATTGTTGTATTCGCTTTTACATATATTTTGTGCAGCCGTTTCACTGGTGTGAGAGGAAGGATTGCATCAATATGTATTATTATCGGGGCTATTGTTTTTTGCATTATTTATGGAAATATGGGGTTATAACTAAAACTTTTGACAGATAGTTTTCGTATATATAATCAGGGGGTGATACTATATGTCGAAGAAAAAGAAGCTGATAATATTATTTTCAATTGTGGCAGTACTTTTGGTTTTTGTTGCTGTGTATATTGTCACTAACAGGATAAAAAGTGAACCGTCTGAACCGGATTACTCATCAATAAGTGGGGAATATGTACTTGATGATTCACAGAGTTACTGGAAGGGTGTTGGATTGCATGATTTTACTGCAACAGAGGATGGATATTATTTTTTAACATCTGATATGCAGTATCTTAAGTATTTTGATTATGACACTAAGGAAGTCATTATTGCGTGTGCAAAGCCGGAATGCAATCATAAAAGTTCGTCTTGTAATGCATACATGGGTAGCCGGGCATACATAGCAGATAATATTTATTATCATGATGGCTATCTTTATTATATGAAGTACTCTGGTGGTATGTCTGTTCTTGTAAGGATGGATACAGCTGGAAATAATAGTGAAGAGATAACAGAAATAATGCCTAGCGGGCAGGATTCTTCTACAAAGCTTGTATTTCATGGAGACTATGCATATGCATATTATCAGTATGTTCATTACACATTGGATGAGGAATTTACAGAGGTTATAAAGAGAATCTCTCTTAAAGATGGCAGTACAAAGGATATTTATGAAATAAGCGGAAAGAATATATCAATTGCAAATGTAAAGAGTTATGGAGATAAGCTGTATTTTGAGGTACAGGAGCAGGCGGAGAAAAGAAGTTATAATTCTAAAACAAGGGGATTGTATACATATGATTATCAGACAGGGAATATAAGTCTTGTAAGTGACGAAAATGTATCAGATTATTGTATTATCCCAGAAAAAAATATATTTGCATATTATGTTACAGGACAAGGATTGTATTTTTCGGACATAAATGAACAGACAACACAGCTTATATTAAAGTCTGATAAGACATATGACATGTGCAGTTTATCATATGACGGAAAGTATGTGTATATGGATAACATATTATATCAGGTTTATTATTACAGCTATGATGATAGAAATAAAAAATGTATGGTGTTAAATACATCAGGGGAACAGATTAACGAGATTTCGTGTGACAGTGTAATGACTATGTATTTTGGGGATTCAAGGTGTATGTTTGCATGGAGTGATGATAATTCCAGTGAATATATGTATATTGATAAGAAAAATATAGAAAATGCAGGCACATGGGAAATTATAGGTGAATAGCCGGATCAGAATGGGGGAAGGTTAATGCATCGAAAAAAGGTATTAATCATTGTGGCAGCAGTGTTGTGCTTAGTTGCTGCTGGTGCAGTATTGTTTTTTATATTCAGGAAAGTTGATTATCCGATATTAAAAAAGACCAGAATTGGCGGTGAAAGGTATATAAGAGAAATATATCCAGAGTTGGAAATACGATATCCGGATGTGGATGTAAACCGTGATAATGCTGAATGTATAGTTAGTGATTTTTATTCTGACAGCGTTTATGGAAATTCTGATGATAACAGTGATACTATGCGAAGAATAAATATAATTGCATACAGCATGCCGGAACTGTTTAAAGATAAAGATATTGAAAAGTTTTCTCTCCGTGCAGCAAATGCATCAATAATAATTATTAATGATGCAGCAAATGCATCAATAATAATTATTAATGATAAAAGAAAGACTCTTTCTAGTGAAAAAAATAAAAAAAGAAGATACACAAGTAAATGGGTAGATGTTGATCCGGATAATCAGGAAAATCTCAAATTCTATATAGTTCAGAGTATTCCGGTCAGATTATATGGGGAGAACCTGTATCAGAGTAAAGAAGTGAATGGAGAGAAAAATGATGCAGTAGAAAAAATTAACAAATGTGTTATTGAAGCTAAACTCACATATAAAGACGGGCGGGAGGAACAGCAATATCTGGTGTTCAGTACAGCGTCCAGGGGTGATGTATCACCATTCAGCATATACAGAGCGGACAGCAAGTGACATATATAACTTATGGGGGATAAAGTTATGTCAGAGTTTTTAAGGGTATTTAATTATAAGAAAATAATAATATTGTTGTGTCTTATGCTTATTAATCTGGGACTTTTTTCATATATTAATATTCCTAAAAGCAGGAACGGACTGACGGAACGGGAGATATATACTCATGAGAAATATCTGGAAAATATTATGACAATATTAATGATGTGATTAAAAATGCAGACAATTTACAGAAGTTTTCAATATTTAACAAGAAGAAAACATTTACATACAGTAATATAATAAGAACAGCTGACGATTTTAAAAGGATTGCGCATGTAGATGTGAGCAATGATAACAGCAGGGCAGTTGAAGCTTTTACTGAGTATTATTATTCATATTATATTTCATTCTTTTTTCTGATGATTATTGTATATGATTTGTTCAGGTATCGTGAAAATGGAATGTGGCAGATAACATACAGCACAAAGGATGGAAGAGAGTATATAAGTCTCACGAATATGATTGTTATTGCAGCCGGTGGTCTGGTTACAGTTATATTAATGTCATTATTTACATTTGCAGCTTCGCTGGTTTTGTATGGCGGTGTTAAAGATTTGAATAATCCTATACAAAATATTACGGGATTCGATAAATTTACATATCCCATAAGTAAAATCCAATATGTTTTAATACTGATTGGTGTTGCTGCTATAGTTACCGTTCTTATGGGGTTACTGATGTGGACAATCTTTGTGATTTTTAGACAGAGAAATTATGCAGTAATCTGCATAGCCGCATTTATCGGAATAGAGATTGTATTATACAATAATGTTGAGGTAAACAGCACATGGAGTTTCCTGCATTTTGTTAATATTATCAATGCATTAAAATTAAATGAAATGCTAAAACATATATGAACTGGGGGTTTGCGGAATATGTTTTTTCTGTTTCCTCAGTAGTGTTATTTGAACTGGGGGTTTGCGGAATATGTTTTTTCTGTTTCCTCAGTAGTGTTATTTGCGATATTTGTTATAACAGTGGTAATGACAGGAATAGCATATGTTAATAGCAGTTCGATGCGTCCTTATGGAAAAATTACATTATGGGACAGATGTGTAGGAATTGTAAGTCAGGGATATCAGCATATACTGGCAAAAATGCCACAGTTTATAAAGGAATTGCACAAGTTAGTTTTTTCTGGGGATGGAGTATGGTTTATAGCAGGAGTAATATTTGTTGTTGTGTATGCCTCAACTAATGGAGTTATGAAATATACAGATGTAGAGTCATTAAAGGATCAGATGTATATAGAACATGGAGGACAGGATAAGGAATATATAAAAGAATATACACAGCAAAGAATTAATGATGTTAACGATGCCTTGCAGGAACTGGAAAATCTCGTTGCGATAAAGGATACTGATGAAGCTGGAACTGACTGGAATGACAGATATTATGAACTCAACGGCCAGTATGAATATGCAAAAACAAAAGCTGCTTTTTGTGCAGAATTTATGGATAAACTTTTATATCTGGATGATGTTAAACAAGAGTATGGAGTAGATGCATGGATAATGTCTGAAAGAGGATATACAGAGATTGTTGGCAGTGGTTCAGCTATGAGGGAAACAACGATATTAATAGCGCTTATTATAGCAGTTATGTTTATTACGGCAGAAAACATACAGTTAGAGTATGTGACAGGAATGGAAATGATACTTAATGGTTCCGTGAATGGAAGGGGAAATCGTAAACTCCAAAAGTACATATCAGCATTAATATTTACAGTAGTCCTTACAGTTGTTGTTTTTACAATAGAATATATTTATATGTATAGCATTTATGGAATGCCATATTTACAGGCACCGGCACTCAGCCTGAAGTCAATATATGATAAGCTGGGACATGGCATATATTCATACAGTTTTATCAGAAATGTTATTACATCTGTAAGTATAGCCGGATATATGCTATTGCGGACAGTTATAGAGCTTGTACTGGTGATTACGGCTATGAATGTAAGTATATTAATATCTTATATCTCAAAAGGAAAATTAAACAGGGCGTTTCAGGTTGCATCGGTAGGAGTTATGATTGCAATAACTTTTTATGTAAGATGGAAACTTATATAAAACTTTTGACAGATGGTTTTCGTATATATAATCAGGGGATGATACTATATGTCGAAGAAAAAGAGTTATATAATTTTAATGGCAATATGTGTAATATTGTTTTCTGGGTGTCAGAAGAAGGATACCGTAACAGAAGAGACACAGGAGAGAATTAGTTATCAGGAGCCGGTGATAACTGAATATGAGTCAGATGGGATGGCATATGAAAAGATGTCAGGGGAATCAATAGAAGTTGTATATCCGAAGCTGGACAAGACATTTTATGATGAAATTTCTGTTACAGGGTGGAGAGTAAGTGGCACAGGTAGAAGTGGAATGGCAGATAATAAGTCGGCATGCTATATAAAATATATGTGTGACTGGGAAGGATTGTATACGGATGAAAATATTCAAAGTATAAAATATACTATTTATAACAGCACCTGTGGTTTTGTATATGCGTCAGATAATATTAATAATTATAGGAAAAAGAAGAGTATAAATATGAAAAGTGTAAGTGTATCGGGATCAGATACAGATGCTTTAAAATTATTGATTATTGCCGAACTTCCTACTACAGATGATGAAATTAATTCGTATTGGCCAAGTGTCTATATGGAAGAACAGGCTAAAATAAAAGCCGTAAATAATGCATTAATAGAAGCGGATGTTATATACAATGATGGAACTGAGAAGGTTGAATATTATAAGATGAAGACCGGAACACATTCTATGACATCGCTGGATATATATAAACAGGTTGAGTAAAGAAAAATGTGAGGAGGTTGTATTATGAAACTGGAAATCAGAAATTTAAAGAAAACATATGGAACGGTTCAGGCGTTGAAGGGAATCAGTTATACATTTACACCGGGGGTATATGGAATTCTGGGAGCAAATGGGGCAGGTAAGAGTACAATGATTAATCTTATAACAGATAATGTTTCGCGTGATAAGGTGAACGGAGGAAGTATTCTGTATGATGAAAATAATGATGAGACTGATATATTAAAGCTTGGCAAGCTGTTTAGGGCACGGGTCGGATATATGCCGCAGCAACAGGGATTTTATGAAGATTTTTCACCTAAAGCTTTTTTAAAATATATGGCAGAGATTAAAGGGGTTAAGAAACTTAAAACTGTAGATGAGAATGGTAATGAGATTGTTAAAACGGTAAACCAGCAGATTGATGAATTGCTGGAGGTTGTCAATCTTACAAATGTGGCATATAAGAAAATTGGTGGATTTTCAGGTGGTATGAAACAGCGAGTACTTTTGGCACAGGCGCTTCTGGGTGATCCTAAAATTCTTATTCTTGATGAGCCAACTGCTGGACTTGATCCTAAAGAAAGGATTTCTATAAGAAATTATATAGCTGAGTTATCCAAGGATAAAATTATTCTTTTTGCAACGCATGTTGTAAGTGATATTGAGTGTATTGCTGATAAGGTGCTTCTATTAAAGAGTGGGGAAATAATAGCTACAGGCACACCGGTTGAACTGATTGAGAGTATGGCTGGTAAAGTCGGGGAGATAACATGTACACTTGATGAAGTAGGAGAACTTCAGAAAGAGTATAAGATTGGTAATATAAGGCAGAGAAAGAACGGTCTTGCTTTAAGGGTTGTCGGGGACAAGCTTCCAGAAGAAGCTGTAAAAGTAGAAGATAATATTGATTTAGAAGATGTTTATCTGTATTATTTCGAGTAAAAAAGAGACTATGAAAAAAGGGAGTAAATGCTATAAACATTTACTCCCGAAATTTTATTATTTTTCATCACCGAAGATTACATGTCTTACTGGTGTAAGTGCATATAAAAGTATCATGCCGATGATTCCGCATACGATTATCTCGCCAGCGCCAACTGTAACGAAGAACATTGCAAACATGCCCTCTGAGCCGTAAGCAAACTTAAGTACGAATGGTACAATGATTGTGTTAGCAACAATTGGTGGAACTGGTGCAAGCCACTTATGCTTTCTTAACAGGTATGTTCCGATTGCGCCAATAAGTGTTGCAATGCTTCCGAATACTACATCCCATACGATTGCACCACCAAGGATATTAGCAATTATACATCCAACGAATAATCCTGGTATTGCTGCTGGTGTAAAGTAAGGCAGTATTGTAAGTGCCTCTGCGATTCTGAACTGGACTGGTCCAAAACTGATGTAGTTAAAGATTACTACAAGTACTACATAGATTGCTGCGATTACAGCGGCTTGTGTGATGAATTTCACACTCATTCCTTTTTTCTTCATATTCAATTATCTCCTTTAGTTTTGTTTTACGTGTGGAAGGTCTCGAACACACGATTTGCTACTGTGTCATAACACAGCCTGTGTAGTTTAGCAGATTATCATGAGATTGGCAAGTACAAATGTATATTATATTTGAATGTAAGCTGGATGTAAGTTTCGTGTTATATAATTACAGTAAATAAAGAAACACATTTTTAATAAGAGGCATTGGAAAAGGAGGGCGAGATTTATGGATGATAAAAATGTTGTTAAGAAAAGGGTGACTCTTGCTATTGCATTTGCAGTATTTATTGTTGTGGTAATTGCAGTAATACTACTCATTAAGCCGGTAATGTCTAAGGTTGAGGAGAACCGCACAGCAAAGGTGTCTCAGGAGACTGCACAGGAAGCGGAAGAATTTCTTAAGACTAAGTATCCAGAAGTTGAGATTGAGAAGCGCGAAATGTATGTTAATGAGCATAAACCACAGGAGAGCACAGGTTATCACAGCAGTAAGAGTTTTGGTGATTCTGAGTATTCGTATGCATCTTATGTATTCTATGGTACAATGGATACACCAGATGCGAAAGGAGACAGCGTCATAATCTATATGTCGGATAGCGGAAAGTCGCCATATTATACTGTTAAGGACAGTGCGAATAAAGATAATGCAAAATGGCAGATGGCGATTGTGCAGAATAAGTCAGACAATGCTAAGACTTGGGATTATGCGTTTACACAGAAGTAATGACTAAGATTATAGGGATATATTTATTGATTATTAATGTAGTAACATTTGCTTTGTACGGAATTGATAAGTGGAAAGCGATACACAACAAATGGCGCATAAGGGAGGCGACTCTTCTTATTACAGCGCTAATCGGCGGTTCGCTTGGAGCTTTTATTGCAATGCAGATGTTCAGGCATAAGACAAAAAAGTGGTATTTTAGGTATACGGTTCCTGCTATGCTTGTTGTGCATGTGGTGGGGATGATTTTATTGGTGGTTAAATTGTAAGCAGGCTGTTATGTGGGACAGCCTGCTTGATTTATGTTTGGTGAATATGTGCGTTGTCGAAAAAATAAACTGTAAAAATTTTTAGGTTATAACCGCAAAACTTTCTGATTGAATTATAGATTAAGGAGTGTAACCGCATTTTTACCAAGTATGGCATCTGTATCTTTTTCTGAAAATCCACACTCTTTTATTAAATCTACTGCGTCTTTCTGGTCGTCCCATGGGCTGTCAGAGCCGAATAATATGTGGTCTGCACCGTGAATGTTGACCATTTTCTTGAATTTTTCTATTGGAAGGCTTGCGTTGTGATTGAGCTTCTTGATGCATGATGAGGTATCAAGATATACATTTTTCATGTAATCTTCCTTTAATATGGAGGAAACTTCGTTCCATTGTCCCCAGCCACCCATGTGTGCAAGGACGAGTTTTTCTGGTTTTACTTCCTGAATCATTGTTGTAAGCCTGTCTACGCTTGATTCATCGCAGCCCGGAAAGCTTACATCGAAGCCTGCATGTATAAGTATTATAAGCCCGAGTGCTGATGCATATTCGATAAGCCTTAATGACTGCATATCATCTATATTGGTTTTCTGGAAAACCGGATGAAGCTTGATGCCTTTGAAACCATTGTTGGAAAGCCAGTTCAATATTTCTCTGAAATTCTCACAAGCCGGATGAATTGCTCCAAACGAAATTAATCCGGTTGTCTCACTTGTTTCATTGGTCTTTAAAGCAAGTGTATTGATTGTTTCACACTGACCTGGCTTAGTCGCAACGGGAAGCAGCACTGAGTAATCAATTCCTGCCTTCTTCATTGAATCTGTAAGAGAATGTACTCTGCCATCAAGATAATTGTGTATTCCTCCGCTGTGGGCTAATGTACCAACTGCTCTGTCAGCAAGTTCATCTGGAAATGTATGTGTATGAAAATCTATTATCATAAAACCTCCTTGAGATTAGGTATATACGGCTGTCATCTGCTGTTGTGTAGGCGACAGCCGTATATTAGTCATTACATATATAATAACCATTTTGACATGGTGTATACAATTTATTACCATGTGTTTTCTCATTATTATGTATATACTTTTGTTTGAAAATCAAGTGTTTTTTAGGGAAAGACCTACTAAAGTTGAATCAAGTGGCGGATTAGTAGGCATCCAGCCAATACCCACCCCATCCCCAACTCAGATAACAAGAATACAAGAATCTGCAAAAATCCTATTGACAAATAGAAAATTGAGAATATAATGATTTACATACCAAGATACTATGTTTATATGGAATTAGATTTTGCAAGGAGGTACATGGAGGTTGAAGAATAGAATTATTGACACAGATGTACTTATTATAGGTGGCGGAACGGCAGGGTGTTTTGCAGGTATTACGCTTGGAAAGAAGAAAGACCTTGATGTACTGATTGTTGAGAAGGCGAACATTGTACGAAGCGGATGTCTTGCGGCAGGCGTTAATGCAATCAATGCTTATATCACTAAAGGCAGAGTTCCACAGGATTATGTTGATTATTGTAAGAATGACGCAGATGGAATAGTAAGAGAGGATCTGCTTCTTTCAATGTCGGAAAGACTTAATCATGTCACTAAGGTAATGGAGGACTTAGGACTTGTAATCCTTAAAGATGAGAATGGAGATTATGTTGCGAGAGGAAACCGCAATATTAAGATAAATGGTGAGAATATCAAGCCGATACTGGCGGACGCAGTTAAGAAGCAGGACAATGTAACGGTAATCAATCACCTGAATATAACAGATTTCATAGTAGAGAATAACGAGATTAAAGGTGCATACGGATTTGATGTCAATGATGCAGTGTTCTATGAGATAAATGCGAAGGCAGTTATTGTGGCTACTGGCGGAGCGGCAGGCCTTTACAGACCTAACAATCCTGGATTTTCAAGACATAAAATGTGGTATCCACCGTTCAATACAGGAGCCGGATATGCAATGGGAATCAATGCAGGTGCGGAGATGACCACATTTGAGATGAGATTCATTGCTTTAAGATGTAAAGATACGATTGCTCCGACAGGAACTATCGCACAGGGCGTTCCGGCAAAGCAGCTTAATTCCAACGGCGAAGTGTATGAGAACAAATATGGTCTTACAACTTCACAGAGACTTTACGGAACAGTTACGGAAAACCGCGAGGGCAGAGGTCCTTGCTATCTTGGAACTAAGGGAATAAGCAAGGAGCAGGAGGAAGACCTTTACAAAGCATATCTTAACATGGCACCGAGCCAGACACTTAAGTGGCTTGAGGCGGCGGGCGGTCCTTCTGAAGAAAATGTTGAGATAGAAGGAACTGAACCATACATAGTCGGAGGTCATACAGCGAGTGGTTACTGGGTTGATAACAACCGCGAGACTACAATTCATGGGCTTTTTGCCGCAGGTGATGTTGCAGGCGGATGTCCTCAGAAATATGTAACCGGCGCTCTTGCAGAGGGCGAGATTGCAGCACAGGCAATAGCTGAAAGGCTTGAAGGCTCAGGAAAGGGCTTTGTTGTAAATGAGGTGGCAGATTCAGAGCTTTCTGAGAACGCATTTGCAAAGAAGCACGAATATGAGAACTTCCTTAATAATAAGCAGGGGCTGGTCGATATCGAGCAGACAGAAGAAGCAATGCAGAAGATTATGGACCAGTACGCAGGCGGCATAAGCACTGATTACCAGTACAATGAAGCAAGACTTGAGCTTGCGGATGAGAAGATAAAGTTCTTAGAGAAGAGCATTGATAATCTTGCGGCACAGGATGCAGACGACTTACTTAGAATCTATGAGATAAGAGAGAGACTTACGGTGTGCAGAAGTCTTATAGCACATTTGAAGGCAAGAAAAGAAACACGCTGGCACAGCTTTGCGGAGAATATGGATTATCCGGCTAAGAGTGATGACTGGTTAAAATATGTCAACTCCCGCAAGGAGAATGGCGAGATTAAGATAATCATAAGAGACCTTGTGAGAGGAGGCGACAGCTATGAGCATTCAGATAAATAAGTTAAAATGCGTTGGCTGTGGGCAGTGTATCGAAGCCTGTCCTGGCAACCTTATCAAGAAAGATACAGATGGAAAAGCATTTATAAAGCATGTCAAGGACTGCTGGGGCTGTACATCTTGTCTTAAGGAATGTCGTTTTGAGGCGATTAATTTCTTTCTGGGTGCTGATGTCGGTGGCAAGGGAAGCACTCTTTCGTTCAGACAGAATGGAAGCATCAATACATGGACGGTGACTTCGCCGGACGGAACAGTTAAGACGCTTGAGGTCAACAGACAGGAATCTAATAAATATTAGGGAGGAATATCATGGGTAATTTATCACATTTGGACGCACTCGAAGCAGAGGCGATATATATTATAAGGGAAGTTGCAGCAGAATGCGAAAAGCCGGTAATGCTGTATTCTATAGGAAAGGACAGCTCAGTTATGCTTCATCTTGCAATGAAAGCATTCTATCCTGAGAAGCCGCCATTTCCATTTCTTCACATCGATACAACATGGAAGTTCAAGGAAATGATTAAGTTCAGAGATGAGACGGCCAAGAAGCTTGGAATTGAGATGCTTACTTACACTAACGAAGAAGGTGTTAAGCAGGGAATTAATCCATTTGACCATGGCTCAGCTTACACTGATATCATGAAGACTCAGGCTCTTAAACAGGCACTTAACAAATACGGCTTCACAGCGGCATTTGGCGGTGGACGAAGAGACGAGGAGAAATCAAGAGCTAAGGAGAGAATTTTCTCTTTCAGAAATACAGCACAGGCATGGGATCCTAAGAACCAGCGTCCGGAAATGTGGAAGCTTTACAACACTAAGATTCACAAGGGCGAGAGCATGAGAGTTTTCCCTATCTCTAACTGGACTGAGAAGGATATCTGGCAGTACATCCAGAGAGAAAAGATTGATATTGTACCTCTTTATTTTGCAGCAGAAAGACCTGTTGTATACCGTGACGGCAATATTATCATGGTTGATGATGACAGAATGAGACTTCTTCCGGGCGAAAAGCCACAGATGAAGAAGGTAAGATTCAGAACTCTTGGCTGTTATCCACTTACAGGCGGTGTTGAGTCAGACGCAGAAACTCTTGACGAGATTATCGAAGAGACTTTAAGTGCGGTTGAATCAGAGAGAACAAGCCGTGTTATCGACCATGAGGAAGCAGGAAGCATGGAAAGAAGAAAGAAAGAGGGGTACTTCTAGAATGAAAGGTTTACTTAAATTTATTACATGCGGTAGTGTTGATGATGGAAAATCTACACTTATCGGACACATTTTATATGATTCAAAGTTATTGTATGCCGATCAGGAGAAAGCGTTAGAGCTTGATTCCAAGGTCGGAAGCCGTGAAGGTAAGATTGATTATTCACTTCTTCTTGATGGTCTTATGGCTGAGAGAGAGCAGGGAATTACTATTGATGTTGCTTACAGATATTTTACAACTGACAACAGAAGCTTTATCGTTGCTGATACTCCGGGACATGAGGAGTACACAAGAAACATGGCGGTTGGTGCTTCATTTGCAGACCTTGCAGTAATCCTTGTTGATGCAAAGCAGGGCGTGCTTATCCAGACTAAGAGACACGCAAGAATCTGTGCACTTATGGGAATTAAGCATTTTGTATTTGCAGTTAATAAGATGGACCTTGTTGGTTACAGTGAGGAGCGTTTCAACGAGATAAATGCTCAGATAGCAGAGCTTACTAAGGAGCTTTCTTTAGCAGATGTAGTTGTTATCCCTGTTTCAGCAACTGAGGGTGACAATGTAACAACTAAGTCTGAAAATATTCCTTGGTATAAGGGTCAGGCACTTCTTCCATACCTTGAGCAGATTGATGTTGATGATACTGAGGAAGAAAAAGGCTTCTACATGCCTGTTCAGAGAGTATGCCGTCCAAATCATGAATTCCGTGGCTTCCAGGGTCAGATTGAGGCAGGAAGCGTATCTGTTGGTGATGAGATTATCACTCTTCCAACTAAGGAGCATGTTCATGTAAAGAGTATCCATGTCGGTGACAAGGAAGCCCAGACTGCTTCTATCGGACAGCCTGTTACTATCCAGTTAGACCGTGAGGTTGATGTTTCAAGAGGTTCTGTTCTTGCAGCAGGCGCTGACTTAAAGCTTGCAACTGAGATTACAGCTACTATCCTCTGGATGGACGATGATGTTCTTACTAATAACAAGAACTTCTTCGTAAAGCTTGGAACTAGACTTATTCCGGGCGTTGTTACTGAGATTGTTAATTCTATTGATGTTAATACAGGCGAGGAGAAGCCAGCAGCTCTCCTTAAGAAAAATGAAATCGCAGTATGCAAGATTTCTCTTGCTGATGTAATTGTTGTTGATGAATTTGACCGTCACAAGACTATGGGCGAGCTTATCCTCATAGACCGTGTTACTAATATGACTAGTGCCTGCGGCGTTGTCCGTGAAGTTAATGAGGCAGCTGATGATGTTAAGGAAGTTGACGCTGCTTTCAGAGCGGAGCTTAACAACCAGAAGCCTGTTGTTGTAGAGGCAGTTCTTTCAGACAAGATTAATGTTGATTTCTTAAAGAAGGTTGAGAAGGAGCTTCTTCTTGACAGCAAGCATGTATATCTGTATGTTCCAGCAGAAGGCGAGGATTATACAAATGTTGTTACTCACCTTGTAAATGCAGGTATTGTTGTTATTCTTGCACTTAGTAAGGCAGCTGATATTAAGATTGATGGCGCAGAAGTGCTTGCAGGCTGGGAGTCTGAGGTTGACGCCACTACTGTGGATGTGGCTGCGTATATAAAGAAGAATGCGTAAGTATTGTACAGAGGTCAGGTTGAGATGAAAAAATATGGATTTTTTAAAAAGTTAATATGTTTAGGTATGATTTTCAGCCTGACTTTTACAGGACTTTCCGGGTGTGGGCAGAAGAAGACGGAACTTGTAAATGTTTCTTATGATGCCACAAGAGAGTTTTATAAGGAGTATAACAGGCTTTTTGAAGATTACTGGTATGGTAAGACTGGTGAGAAGGTTGAGGTTATCCAGTCTCATGGCGGTTCTGGAAAGCAGGCGCTAGAGGTTGCTAACGGTCTTGGTGCTGATGTTGTCACGCTTGCTCTTGAGGGAGATGTTAATGTTATAAGGGACGAAGGGCTGATTGATGACGGATATATTGATGATTATTCTGATGACAGCTCGCCTTACACTTCTACGATTGTCTTTCTTGTAAGAAAGGGTAATCCTAAGAATATTAAGGACTGGGATGACCTTCTTAATGACGGGGTTAAGGTTATTACCCCTAATCCTAAGACTTCTGGAGGAGCCAGATGGAATTTCCTTGCGGCATGGTATTATTTTAAGAAGCAGGGACAGACTGATGAACAGGTTCAGGCAAGTGTTACCAAGCTTTACAAGAATGTGGCAGTGCTTGATTCGGGTGCAAGAGGTTCTTCTACAACATTTGCAGAGAACGGACAGGGGGATGTTCTGATTGCATGGGAAAATGAAGCATTTTTCGCATTACAGGAATATCCGGGCGAGTATGAGATTGTTGTTCCGTCCGCATCTGTATTGTGCCAGCCAACGGTTGCGAAGGTTGACGAGGTCACACAGATGAATGGAACAGAAGGGTTGGCAGACGCCTATCTTTCTTTCCTGTACACTGATGACGCACAAAGCCTTGAGGCGCAGAATTTCTACCGCCCTGTAAATAAGGATATACAGAAGGAATACGAGGCTTCCAGTGATTCAAGAAATATCAAGGAAATCCCTTCCGATGGCAAATGGATTGTCAAGGACATTGACATGGCGGATATCGGATATTTTGGCGGCTGGGAAGCGGCTACACAGAAGTTTTTCTCTGATGGTGGAATATTTGATAAGATATATGATTAATTAAAATGTGAGGTCACACTTAACCGGCTTTTGGCTGGCTGGGTGTGGCCTTTTTTGATAGAGCTTATGATATTATCTTTGTAAAATGGGGATAAATATGAAAAGCAAGAATTAAAATTGAAAAGTAATAAATAAAACTTTCGAAAAATATAAAATAAAATACTCGAAAAATACAAAATAAAATACTCGTAGGCTGTTTAAAAGATTAATATAAGTATCAATCCTCCGTCAGCAGCCTCTTATAAGTACAGTCGATGCCGAGTGCGCCAAGCGGAGCAGTAACTATAATTGCAAGTACAGCTACGGAAAGCACTATCTGTCCGCAGGAGAGTCCGGCGGCTAAAGGAACAGAGCCGATGGCTGCCTGGACGGTTGCTTTAGGAAGATAGGCAATTATGCAGAAAAGCCGTTCCTTCCATGTAAGATTTGTTTTTATGGCGCAGAGAAGCACTCCGGCAGCTCTGAAAACAAGTGCGGCGAGAATCATAAGCAAGGCTGGAAGTCCGGCTTTCAGTGTGTAGCGGATATCGACAGCCGCGCCGACAAGCACGAACAATATTACTTCAGCAGCGAGCCACAGCTTGCCAAATTTTTCGGACAAACGGGCTGATACGGCGGGAACACATTTAAACTTAAGCGTACATGCCATAGCGACAACAGCAAGAAGGCCTGAAACAGACACTTTGCCCTCAAGCCAGTCCTCAATTGCAATAAGAAGGAAAGAGAAGCCAAGTACGATGATAACCTTCATGCTGTTTCTTACGGTATGTTTGCGGGCGTATGATGTTTCAAAGAACAGGTACAGCCACAGACCGGTCACTATGCCAAGTATTATGCCGAGTATAATAGACACAGGAATATTTACGAAATCCATAACATTTGCCCTGCCGCCCTGTGCCACATTTAAAAATGTAGTGAACAACACTATTACAAATATGTCATCGCATGAAGCCCCAGACAGTATCATCTGCGGAATCGCTTTGTCAGTTCCGTAGTGTTTCTCAATCAGCATTACCATTCGTGGAACGACAACCGCAGGAGAAACAGCGGCGAGAACCGCGCCCATCACGGCAGCTTCGGCGTGGTTAATTCCAAGAATTACAGGGGCAAGCAGAATATAACCGATGATTTCGCAGGAAGCCGGAATAAAGGACATGAGAATTGCACTTCGTCCGGCTTTTTTCAGGTCTTTTAAGTCAAGCGACAGACCGGCTTTGATAAGAATAATGATAAGAGCCATTTTTCGCAGATCAGCCGATATTGAAAGGATTGATGGGTCAAGAAAATCAAGGACATATGGCCCGAGGACAATACCGGTAAGAAGCATTCCGATGATTCTCGGAAGTCTCAGCTTCTGGCAGATTGCGCCCATGACGAGTCCGACCAGAAAGATAAGTGATAAAGATGTCAGCATAATAAGCCTCCTTAAAAATGTAGTAAATGCATTTATGAACGCAAAAAAAGCTGATGCTTCCTGCGACATAAAATCGTAGAAGTCATCAGCTTGAATAAGCAGTTTAGGTTTCCCAAGGGAGTACTTCATTCCCTTTGATATTTATAATACTTTGGGGCAGGATTGTCAAATGTAAGAAGAATAGTATGTTAGATTATTCATTTTTAATTGCATTATACAGATTAACAATCTCGCCATCTTTCTTGGAATTCAAGAACACAGTCTGGTCAGCAGTTTTTATCATAAGTACAGGAGACACATCTTTAAAAATGTAGAGACTGCATTTTCCATAAGTATTGCCCTTGAATCTTCCGACAAGATAACTTTCTGTGGCACCGCCATTGGACTTGAAAAAATGGTCGTCTGGAAGCTTATCCATAAGCTTAAGTTCTATGATGTCGTCAATGTTAATACTGCTTGTGTAACCGCATGAAGACACATTTACAGTGCTTTCAGTAGTCTTAATATCAATAGTGACATGCAGGAACGGCGCAAGTACAACAATTGTCCATATTAAGGTTCCTAGCAGAATTGCTGTGATTGTACCAGTGAACACCTTTGCACCGGTTCTGGCGTAGTTAAGCGAGTAGTTGGTCGAACACAGCCTGTCGGGTACGAAAAGGTGCGGGTCATTAGGATTGTAGTAAAATCCAGTCTTCCAGTAGTCATCATCATCAACAAATACCGGCTGTGTGTCAGCTTTAAGCATTTCGTTCTTTCTGTTGCGTGCAAGAATAAGAATAACAGTGAGCGTGCAGCCGCTTAACAATTGCAGAATAATGTACATCCAGAAACTTAAGTTTCCAACAGTGTCCTGAATAATACACATTAATACAAATGTTATCCATGCCACGAAGTTAAGAAGTGACATTATAAGCATTGCTGAAGCAATGTATTTTTTCATAGTCAGATTAACAATGTTGTTAATGTCCGAATTAAGGCTGTATGCCTGATTCTGTCGTCTGTTCATATAAATATGGAACACAAACCCGAATACTGAAACTATGACAGTACATATTGCAAATACAATAATCATAGAAAAATACGCTCTGTCTGTCCATGAATAGAATGGAATCAGTGCCAGTAGTTCTGCGGCAATTATGATGATGTGGTATCTGAAGCTGATGGGGGTTGTGTCAGCATTTGCACAGGCACGCGTATCAATAAAGACCTTCTGTTTCTGGGATTCAACAAACCAGCCATTCTGTTTCTTTAACAGATACATTTTCCGATGCGCTGAAAGCTGGATATACATAATTCCCAAAATGAACACGAAAATCCAGATTGTATACATAATAACGAAAATGATTATGTTCACAAAATTAAGAAAGCATATGGCTATTGAGAGTACTGCATTGATATTCTGAAAATATTTCATGCTTTTCTTAAAGCGTGTCATAAGTCGGGTGACATCGTCATCGTTAACATGGTCGCCTGGAATGTGGACTCCGATAAGCATTCCATTGTTGTATCGGTAGTTGGATTCATATGCAAATCTCATGATCAGGATTGTGAACATGTTGCATACGAAGAATAGCATAAACATTGCAATTTTCATAAGGAAACCTCCTTGTATAGTTGGTCTGTGTGTGTTAATGCATGTGTGAATACAGGCGTGTTACATTGTGCAGGGATTCATTTTGGAATAAATGTTTTCGCACATTTTTAAGAATTCTTCCTTGTCCATTCCGGTAATGCTTGCTTCTGCTGACAGCAGCTCCAGCTCCGATTCAAGCTTTTCCCTGAATTCAATATCCATATTAATATTCTCAGCGACAAATGCACCAAGCCTTCTATCAGTTTTAATAAAGCCTTCAGCTTTAAGAATCTGGTAAGTTTTATTGACGGTCATTGTATTAACGCCTGCGTCAGAAGCAAGCTGTCTGACAGTCGGTAGTTTCTCGCCAGCCTTAAGTTCTCCCTTGCCGATTCCTTTAACAATCTGATTCCTTAACTGCACATATATGGGTGTGTCGCTCGCAAAATCAAGTTCTATAACCATGTGAAGCTCCTTTCTGTAAAGAGAGGTGATTTATGTCTTATTTGTATTATATATAGTAATACAGATAAGACAAGAAGTCAAGAGGGCAGGGCGAGGATAATCATAGGCATGAGATAATATTTGGGAAATACCTACACAAGCTAGGAAAACAAGATGCTTAGTAGGTTTACTAAGAAAAAAAGCGTTCCGAAGGAACAGGCATCAGGAAACAACTAGAAATTCCAAAACATTATTGACATATAAACCTAGTAGGTATATAATCTGCAACATAGTAACATATAAAATTAGTAGGAAATAAAAATCAACAAACACTTCAAGGACGGCGGAATATTCGACAAGATATATGAGAAGAAGTAATTAAGGGAAGGGGAAACGACAGAATGAAAGAGAAGAAAAGAAAGAAAAAGAGAGTAATACCGGGCTTTGGTCTTTCATTTGGAATAACAATAGCAATGTTAGGAATCATTGTTGTTATCCCTTTATGTACCCTTGTAATATTCTCGGCAAAGCTGTCGTTTACGGAATTTATAACGACAGTCACAAGACCGAGAGTGTTATCAAGCTACAGAGTAAGTCTTGAGACAGCGTTAATTGCGGCACTTATAGACGCCGTTATGGGAACAATACTTGCATGGGTTCTTGTAAGATATAATTTTCCGGGGAAGCAGATAATGAATGGAATAATAGAGCTTCCATTTGCACTGCCTACAGCAGTTGCGGGTATTGCACTTACACATCTGACAACAACCAACGGCTGGCTTGGCGCATTCTTTGCAAAATTCGGAATTCGTATTGCATATACAAGGCTGGGAATCATATTTGCACTTATATTCGTTGGAATACCATTCGTAGTGAGGGCTGTCCAGCCGGTGCTGGAAAAGGTGGATATCCAGTACGAGGAGGCAGCCAACATGCTTGGAGCAACCAACAGGCAGACAGTATTCAGGGTAATACTTCCAGAGATACTTCCAGCACTCATCGGCGGATTCACAATGTCATTCGCAAGAGGACTTGGCGAATACGGCAGTGTCGTATTCATAGCAGGAAATACACCATATGAGACAGAGATAACACCGCTTATGATTATGTCAAAATTACAGGAATATGATTATGCAAGTGCAACATCAATAGCGCTTGTAATGCTTTTCATCGCATTTATTATTCTCTTTATAAATGCAGTGTTACAGAGCAGGACATCAAAGATTGTAAGTGGAATTTCATAGAAAGGGGTTAGTGTATGAACATCAGAAAAGATTCAGGTCCGTTAAAATGGATTCTAATAGGTATAAGTGTGTTGTTTTTATTTGTGATGCTTATTCTGCCCCTCAGTTATGTAATGTACACAGCATTTTCTAAGGGCATAAAGGTGTTTCTGGCAGCAGTTACTGATAAATACGCACTTCATTCAATTAAGCTGACAATAGAGGTTTCGCTTATCGCGGTTGTGTGCAACACATTTTTTGGAATATTTGCTTCATGGCTTATTACGAAATTCCAGTTTAAGGGCAAGAAGATTATATCTACTTTAATAGATTTACCACTCACAGTTTCACCGATTATAGCAGGTCTTATATATGTGCTTACATTCGGTAGACAGAGTTTTATATATCCATATCTTAAGGCTATGGGAGTAAGAATTATATTTGCAGTTCCGGGAATTGTTCTTGCGACTATATTTGTAACATTTCCATTCATATCAAGGGAGCTGATACCGGTTCTTACCTCGCAGGGGACTGACGAGGAAGAAGCTGCAGCACTTATGGGTGCTAACGGCTGGACTATATTCTGGAAAGTAACCTTTCCACATATCAAATGGCCGCTTCTTTACGGAATTGTACTGTGTACAGCAAGAGCAATGGGGGAGTTCGGCGCGGTATCCGTTCTTTCAGGACATTTGCGCGGAAGAACTAACACGATGCCGCTGTATATTGAGCTTCTGTATCAGGGATATGATTTTACGGGAGCATTTGCAGTGTCAGCAATTCTTGTGCTGATGGCGGTTATTATACTGGTGCTTCGTAGTGTGCTTGAATACAAGGGGCAGCAGGCAGCAAAGGCAGAGAAAGAGCAGCAGGAAGGATAGAAACGCACTACAACAGAAAGGCGGAACAGATTATGGCAGAATTACAGCAGGAAACAGACAAATATGTTGAGCTTCGTAGTATCAATAAGACATATGGCACATTTAAAGCCTCGAATAATATTAATCTCGGAATTGGGAAGGGCAAGCTGATTGCACTGCTTGGTCCAAGTGGAAGCGGAAAGACTACAATATTAAGAATGATAGCAGGCCTGGAAACTGCTGATTCTGGTGATATTATAATTGACGGCAAGGTAGTTAATGATGTGCCGGCAAGTAAGCGTGGAATAGGCTTTGTATTCCAGAATTATGCACTTTTCAGATACATGACAGTGTATGATAACATTGCATTTGGATTAAAGGTCAATAAATGGAAAAAATCGGACATTAAGAAACGCGTTGATGAGCTTATTGAGCTTGTCGGACTTTCAGGCATGGCAAAGAGGTATCCAAGCCAGTTATCAGGAGGACAGAGACAGAGAGTAGCATTTGCAAGGGCATTAGCACCTAATCCGGAGCTTCTGCTTCTTGATGAACCATTTGCAGCGATTGATGCGAAAGTAAGACAGGAATTAAGAAGCTGGCTTCGTGATATGATTACAAAGGTTGGAATCACAAGTATATTCGTTACACATGACCAGGATGAGGCAATTGAGGTTGCTGATGAAATTATTGTCACAAACAAGGGACATATAGAGCAGATTGGAACGCCAAGACAGATATACAGAGAGCCTGAGACAGCATTTATGGCGGAATTCATGGGACATCCGGTACATGTTGACCGGATTAATAAGATTAAAGGTTTTAACCAGCTTGACGATTCTGTTAAGGCGGTATTAAGACCAGAGAATGTCAACATCACAAGACTTGATGAGAAGGTTGATTCAGTCGCTTCTGTTGAGAAGGGTGTGGTTGTAGGCAAGCTTTTCATGGGCAAGGAAGTCGAGATAACTGTCAATGTCAATGGTATAGAGGTTGTCGGAACAAGAAATGTTGAAGAAGCTCCGATAAAGAAGGGCGAGGAAGTAAATGTATTCATTCACAGAGCATTTACTTACGGCTCAGACGGAATTGTCAACATTGTTGAAAATGCAAATAAGTTCGAAGACTGGATGGTTATCTAAAAAAGGGGGAAAAGCGGTTTGCTAACACCACATAAGGCAGTAACTTAAAAATTATAAGAATACAACTTTATAGGGCATTGCAAAGAAGGGATTAAGGCTTTGACTGTAGAAGGTCAGAGCCTTCTTTATGTGTTTTGAAAATCCGCACGTTCATTTTTACTATAAATCTTTGATATCAATAAACATATGTTCTATAATGTTAATATGATTTGTTGGAGGTGAGTGTATGTCAGAAATTTTTGATACAACAATATGGCCGGCTTTTTCAGGCAGATTAAAAACTGCAAAATCAATTGTTAATTACAAGGCTGCTATAAAAGAATTTACTGAATTTACTGGTGTATCATTTGAACTTGCTACAACAAAAGATGTATCTGATTATGAAATGTATTTAACAAGACTTGAGCAAAATGATAAAAAGATAAAAACCTCAACTCATGCATCTAAAATGTACAGGTTGGCAAGAAGATATATAAGTGTAATCACATAGAACAATTACAAACTGACTAACTTTAGCAAAAGAAGTGATGCCTGTCAGAGAAAAAATAGAAATTTATACACATCTTTAAGTGCTAGGCAATCAAAATCATTTAATGTAAATATATGACAAACTGACTAACTTTAGCAAAAGAAGTGATGCCTGTCAGAGAAAAAATAGAAATTTATACACATCTTTAAGTGCTAGGCAATCAAAATCATTTAATGTAAATATATG
>QRVH01000100.1 GCA_003458705.1 Eubacterium sp. AF22-9
TTTACAATAATTGTAGTTTACAAATGGTAAAATTTTAATATATACTAAAAAAAGTAAATATGGCAAACTTATAGAAATATAAGGATGGCAAACTTATAGAAATATAAGGACGCAAAACTAGAAGTCTAGAGGTATAAAGCTGAAAAACACTATTTTCAGTTGAGAGATTCACATAAGCATAAGTCTCTAATACTATGATAGTTCGGTTGCATTAAGAAATCTTAAAAAAATTTCTTAGTGCAGCCTTTTTTGTTTTAAATTCAGGCTTCAAAAATACCATAGGGGGAAAGAAAAATTGAAGAAAAAGATTTTATCAATGTTACTTATTGCCACAATGATTGTGACAATGTGTATGCAGACGAGTATAGCGTTTGCATCTCAAGGTGAGACGGAGGAGCCGTTTAACAGTACTATAACAGCTATATCAAGTGATAAAGATTCATTTATCATTGAAACAGGTGCAGGCTGCCTAAATGGTAATGTAAGAGGTGGAAGTAGTATATCTACTGCGAATATGAATGTTAATGGTAGTGTTATAGAGAATGCTAATATTAAAACACCAATTCTTTTTGATGCAATTGATGAAAAGTATTTCTCTGACTTTGAGAGTATTAGTTCGGCTGAAGAACTTGAAAAAATTGGCAACAATGTTAATGGAGCAGTTAAGATTAGCAATAAGCTGGAGCTTAACTGGGGGCTTAATCTTAATGGGGCTCTTCAGGCAGAGGGAGATTTAATCATCGGTGGTTCAGCTTTTAATGCTAACAATGCGGTAATTGTATCAGAAACAGGAAATGTTACATTAAAGAGTGATAACATCAGCTTTTCAGGATTAATTTATCTGCCATATGGAACGCTCACAATAGAGGGGGATAATGTCAACTTGAACAATGTGTGTATCATAGCAGATAAGATTAACATTAAAGCTAAGTACAATCTTAACATTAATTCCAATAGAGAACTTATCAAATTTGTAGATAAAAATGCTGTATATGAGGATAATAAGTTATATATATTTGCAGAAGGAAAGATTGATGGAACCAAGCTCACAATCAAGTGGTACACTAATATAGATATCGATGAATTTGATATTTATGAGTCTGAGACTGACACAGAAGATTATTCTGGATATAAGTTGTTGGCAAATGTGGAGAAAGACAATCAGTATACATATGAACTGAATAATGATTTCACAGAGATGTATTACTATGTTGAAGCTGATAAATACAAGTCAATCAGATTTAAGGTGATTAATAAAAATGGAAATTATACCATAGAATACAAGGACAGTGATGGCGATGGCATTCCGGATGGTATTGAAGAAATATATGGCACCAATGTTTTTAATAAAGATTCAGATGGGGATGGGCTTTCTGATTATGACGAGGTTATGATAGTTGGTACACATCCATTGAAAAAGGATACTAATGGCAATGGAATAAATGACTACGATGACGATGTTGATAAAGATGGGTTAAGTAATGGATATGAAGTTTCCATTGGAACTAATCCTGCATATAAAGATACGGATATGGATGGCTTAACCGATTATGATGAAGTTAATGTATATGGTACCAATCCTACAAAGAAGGATACAGATGGAGATAAGGCAGATGATAACTGGGAAATTAATAACAATACGGATCCATTAGTAAAGAATTCAGGCTTTAGTATTTCAGCAACAACTGGTGGAGTTAATGAATATGATCCAGTTGGCGCAAGTGTATATATTGATTATGCTAAGGCTGATCCAGAGTCACTTACAATCGACAGAGTAATGCCAAGCGATAATTATTACATATCACCAATGGTTGCGGGATACTTGGGAGACGGATTTGATTTCAATTTGGATGGTTCATTTGATGAGGCAACACTGGTGTTTAGTTATGATGAATCACTGGGCAAAGTATCAGATCAATTCCAACCACGAATTTATTACTTTGATGAAGAAAATAAGATGTTTGAGGAACTTGCCAATCAGACAGTAGAGGATGGTAAAGTTACAGCAGTTACAACACATTTTTCAACATATGTGCTTCTTAACAAAGTTGAATTTGACAAGGTATGGGAAAGTAATATAAAGGCTGCAGCAGGGGAAAACACTCTGAACGTAGCATTAGTGGTGGATTTGTCTGGAAGTATGAGAAATTATAAGATTGACACAGCTAAGACAGTGATAAATACTTTTGTAGACGAGTTAGAAGAAAAAGATTCTTCCGCGTTGATATCATTTACAAGCTTTGCTGAACTTCGTTGTGGCTTTACAGATGATAAAGATGTTATAAAAAATGCAGTGAACAGAATGACTGTAGGTGGACTGACAGCTATCTATACGGGAATAGAAAGAGCATTGGATGAATTTGAAGCCAATGATATTAATGGATATAAGATGATGGTAGTGTTCACTGATGGATATGATGAACCATCTACCACATACGAGGCTAATTATAGGGAACTGGTTGAAAGAGCTAAGAGGATGGTGTGACAATTTATACCATCGGTATAGGAACAATAGATGAAAACATATTGACAAATGTAGCAAACAATACTTGTGGAAGTTACTTTCACGCAAATGTTATTTCAGATTTGAAGGGTGTAGTGGATAATGTAAGAGATGAAGCAAAAGATTTAGTGACAGACTCTAATAATGATGGAATATGCGATTATTATACAGAAGAGATAAAAGAGGGAAGATTAGTTTTGAGCAATGGATCCCTTGAATTAAAGGGATTTGATTTGAATCTTAATGCTGATGGAGAACCATCTGACGACTGGGATGGAGACGGCTTGAAGAATGGTGAGGAATTAACGATTGTAACAAAGTTTGGTAAAACATACATAGAAATGAAATCTAATCCTTTCATGCAATACACTGATTTCGACGAAGTGAATGATTATGATGAGGTGAAACATGGTTCAGATCCTATGAATTATTCGCTTGAAAAAGCTCCAGCAGATAGTTTAATGAATTCATCAGCATATGCATATGAAAGTTATGCTGATGACATGAGATATGGAACATTTAATTCATATATGATAGGATATTCGTCAGTAATTTCAGGAGTGTGGAATAAACAGGGATTATATAGAAATCTGATAGTTGATTACTACTCAAATTATATGACTACAAATGTGGTGAATAGTGATAAGAAGTTGGAATGGAAAAAGACAATATACGATACAATTCAAACAATTACTTTCTGATATTGGAACTAATTATGCATTGGCAAATGACATGAATATAATGGTTAGCTATATAAATGGCTGCAATTCTCCTGACAGAATAAATGATTATTTTAACTCAAAAGTTGCCAGATTTTTAAAAGAACTTAATAAGTTAAGTGAGGATGCAACACAAACTTAGATTTGAAGTAAATCAGAATGGAAAATATGTGGCAAAGTATATAACAGAAGAACAAGTTAAGTGAGGATGCAACACAAACTTAGATTTGAAGTAAATCAGAATGGAAAATATGTGGCAAAGTATATAACAGAAGAACAGACCTTAATATTTGCGGAAAGATTAGGAAATTTATCAAATGCTATGGTATATGTAACTAGTGCTGTGGATTTATGTGATAATATAAATGAATTAATTGAACAGACCTTAATATTTGCGGAAAGATTAGGAAATTTATCAAATGCTATGGTATATGTAACTAGTGCTGTGGATTTATGTGATAATATAAATGAATTAATTGAAAT
>QRVH01000101.1 GCA_003458705.1 Eubacterium sp. AF22-9
TGTTTACGAAATTTTCATAAATGCCCACATTATAAAAGCTGCCACTCATTTGCTATAAAGTGGCAGCTTTTATATGACATTTTTTATTATAACAATTTATTTTTGTCTTATAACCAAAATTTCAGGAATTGCACTCCATCTGTTACGGAAGTAATGAGCAACCATCTTTGGTTTTCTGTCTCTTGTGAACAGTCCCTTCTTATTACCTTGTACTCTTAACAGGCTCTGGCTTGTTGCAAAGTCTGCGAAGTTCCATGCCTGTTCACCTACAACAAAGTCGAATTCATCAAATACTTTATTATTCATCTCATAATATTCTACCTGATATTCTTCTGTATACATAACAGATGTTGTATCATGGAGTCCGCTCACTGTATCAGCTCCATATTCTGTGAACATAACAGGCTTTCCAAGTTTGCCCCAGTCTGAGAGTTCTTTACGAAGTCCGGTCTCTGACACCTCAAGATCAGGGCCACCAAAATACCATCCATAATATCTGTTAAGACAGATTACATCACTTAATTGAGATGAGCAGTCTGTATCAGCAGTTGTTCCCTGAACACTTACTAATGTACATGGTCGTTTCTGAGGATCTAATTCTCTTGCAAGATCATATAAAGGCTTAAAGTAGTCATATGCACCTTCTGCTGCTGAATCAGGTTCGTTAGCTATGCTCCACATAACAACACATGCATGATTCTTATCTCTTGATATCAAATCACGGATAACATCCTTATGATGTTCCTGTGTCTGCACTCCATGCTCCTTATCAAATGTTCCTATTCTCTCTCCACCAAAATTAGCTCCTCCGCCGAACTGAAGATTGACTCCTACTGCTGTTGTTTCATCAATAACAACAATACCTTCTTCATCACAAAGTCTCATCATCTCCTCACTATAAGGATAATGACTTGTTCTGAAGCTGTTAGCATGCTGCCACTTCATAATTGATATATCCTTTGTATTCATAGGCAGATTTATTCCACGGCCATTAGGGAATGTATCTTCGTGCTTTCCGTAACCTTTAAAGTAAAATGGCTTTTCATTAATTAAAAACTTTGTGCCATCTACTCTTACACTTCTTACACCATATGGAAGTGTATACACATCCTGTCCTGCTGTAACCTTTATCTTATAAAGATAAGCATTTAATGGCTGCCATAATCTTACATTACTTATCTCAAATGTGCCTTCTGACCCTTCTGTTTCTGAAAGCTTTGTGCCTTCTTCATCAAATAATTCAACTTTACATGTTATGTTGTTGTAATCTTTTCCTTTAATTTCAACATTATAATTAAGTACTGCCGATGGTTCTTCTTTTGTGAAATCAATGTCAGCTGTAACTGTAATATCATTGATATATGTCTCAGGTGTTGTGTAGATTTTTACAGGTCTTGTAATTCCACAATAATTAAAGAAGTCAAAGTTAGGATTGTTCTGTGGTTTGTCAGATGCACCTGCACCCATGCCCCCCATCATTCCACTCATCATGTTAGCCTTACCACCAACTGGCAGAGTTGTGTAATCAATAACATTATTAACTGCAATGGTAAGGAGATTATCACCATCCTGTAAATGATCATTTAATTCTACTTCAAATGGAAGAAATCCTCCTTTATGCTCACATATCAGTTTGCCATTAAGATATATCATGGCATAATGTGTAACTGCTGCACAACGTAGTACAATTCTCTGGCTCTTTACATATTCTGGAACTGATATATTTCTCTGATAAAATACCCATCCATAATGATCTCTGAAATCTGTCCCCTCCTTAAGATCATTATAAGAAGCTGGCACAGGCATTGTATCTGCATCTTTCAAAGGTTTCTCATACCACTTTTCTTCAAAACCTTTTCCGTTATCTAACTTAAAATTCCAAACCCCGCTTAAATCGCTTAATAATCTTGACTGTGTTAAAACTGGATATAACATAATTAATTCCTCCTGATTTATATTTATAATATTTTTACTGCTGTTCCTTAGCTGCTCTTATTTCTTTTAACTTAGCTGCATTTGCTTCTACTCTCTTTTTATTCAAAGGATATAAGAATATTAATGCAAGCAATAATAATGTCATTCCGGCTGCCGGCATAAGACATGTCACATTGTAGATTCCGTCAATAACCTTAGGATCAAATGCTGTAGCTGTTGTATAACCAACAATCGAAAGAAGTACGCCCGCTAAACCTGATGAACATGCCTGTCCTAACTTTCTTGCAAATGAATATACTGAGTAAATTGTACCATCCTGACGTACACCATTCTGAACTTCTGATTCATCGATAACATCCGTAATCATAGCCCATATAACCATGTTAAACATTGAAGTACCGATTGTTGCTATAATTATTAAAGCTATCCAAATCCATACATTATGAGTGTGAATTATAAATAATGTTATAAATGAAGCTGCACTAATAATACATCCTATAACTGACAATTCTTTCTTTCCAATTTTTGACGCAAGCTTTGTAATAAATGTTGAAAGTAAAAGTATTACTATTGTTCCTGAAAGACTTGCGATCGACATTGCTTTTATATTGCCAAAATAATTTGGATAAATATATGCGTTCATGTTACTTAATGATAACTGTGCAAGTAAAAATACCAATGCACATACTATAATGCCTATTAAAGATCTATTATGGGCAAGTTCCTTTATAAGCTCTCCAAACGAAAATTTCTGTGTATTCTGTCCAACCTTAACTCTTTCTGTTGTCATTTTGTAGCAAAGCATATAGCAGATTACTGCTCCTATTGAACATACCAAAGCCCCCAGCATCATTTTCTGACCAGATAATACTGAATTTCCTGCTTCATCTGTATAATATACTACAAGTGGTAATACAACACCTATCGCTGTCTGAGCAAGTGTAGCTCCTATTGTTCTCCAGTTAGAAAGAGAAGTTCTGTCTGTCGGATTGTCTGAAATCGCTGATGCCATTGAACCATAAGGAATATTAATTCCTGTGTAGCATATACTTCCCCAAAGAAGGTAAGTGAAAAACATCCAGAAAATCTTAAATCCCATCGGCATATCTTTAAACCATGTCGCATACATCAGAAATGATGCTAATGCAACAGGACCACACATTCGTCTGAGCCATGGTGCAAATTTGCCTTTCTTTCCCGGCCTGCTCCTGTCAACTATCTGTCCCATTGTTACATCAGTTATAGCATCAACAAATCTTGCCGCCATCATCATAAGACCGACCAGTGCTGCTGAAACCCCCATAACATCAGTATAAAACTTCAACAAAAACATAGCTGATAACAAAAAAGTAAAATCGTTACCGAAGTCACCAAACATATAACCAAGCTTGTCTTTTATACCAAATGGCCTCACCTTTCCATTGTTATCTGTCATAATAAAACCTCCATCACTTTATTAAATATTATAGATATTTTTTCTTTAAAGACCGTCCTTAAATATTATGTGCACTATTGTGTGCTCTCTTTTCTATGTCTTTATATTAACCTATAAATAACTTACCCGTTATTACATCTTTTCTATGTCTTTATATTAACCTATAAATAACTTACCCGTTATTACAGATTTTAGTATATCTAGTATTATTTTTACC
>QRVH01000102.1 GCA_003458705.1 Eubacterium sp. AF22-9
TGGTGCACCGGTTGCATTGCCAAATGCATAGCCGGGTAGCCAAGTCGGGACGGGATAAACGCTGAAGGCATCTAAGCGTGAAGCCCCCCTCAAGATGAGATATCCCATAACATAAGTTAGTAAGACCCCTTGAAGACGACGAGGTAGATAGGCAGAAGGTGGAAGTGTGGTGACATATGGAGCTGATCTGTACTAATAGGTCGAGGGCTTAACCAAGAGAAAAGGTTAAGACGGTTTGGATAGAACAAAGAGAGTTATTCTTAAGAGTAATCGGATGAAAAAGTATTTGCAAAGACAGATACGATATGATATATTTAGTATGCAGTTTTGAAGGAGCAATCCTTTTAAAAGTAAGCTGCTATGTGGCTTACATTTTTTCACATAATGGAAACATTAGTGATAATCCTCGATAGCTCAATGGTAGAGCACTCGGCTGTTAACCGAGTTGTTGTAGGTTCGAGCCTACTCGGGGAGCTAAGAATAAGTGGCGTTCACTTGCCCATGAATTCTTTAATGCGGCTCCATGGTCAAGCGGTTAAGACACCACCCTTTCACGGTGGTATCAGGGGTTCAAATCCCCTTGGAGTCATTTATAATAATAAGGCGACATAGCCAAGTGGTAAGGCGTGGGTCTGCAACACCCTGATCACCAGTTCGAATCTGGTTGTCGCCTCTTAAAGCTTTAATCCGTATGGGTTAAAGCTTTTTTTCATTTTATAGAATTTGACAGGAACAGGAATATGAAAGTATTAATATTTATAACAAGACAATTATGCTATAACAGTGGAAGATATTTTGCACAAAAAATCGGAAAAGCCTTGCAACAATATGGCTGTGAATGTGAATATTGTGAAATTCCAGAATATGCGATTCCAGCGGCAGGAACAGAAATAGCGCAGCCAGCATCTTTAAATTCAAATAAGAAAATAGATCAGTCGGCAGAAGAATTACTAGATCAGTATATTAATAAAAAATATGATGCAGTATTAGATTTTAATTCTAAATTACCAAGGCTTATAATGGATGATGATAGTTATTATCTGGATAATATTGATGCACCATTTTATAATTTCATACTCGACCATCCACTATATCACCATACTACATTGTCGTGTAAATTAAATAATTATCATGTGTTTTCTATAGATGACAATCATTGTAAATATGTAAGAAAATATTATCCATGGATTAAGAATGCATCGCAGATTAATCTTGGAGCAGAACAGGTGGCGGAAGGTGATATTTCAAAAAAAGAAAATAATATATTATTTATGGGAACATACAGAAATCCGGATGTATACATGCAGTTAATTCTTCAAAGTAAAGATGAAGATAAATGCGATATGCTTTCTATGATTGATATAATTACAGGAAACAATGAAATAACAATAGAAAATTCTAGGAAACAATGAAATAACAATAGAAAATTCTATAAATAAAGAACCCAAAAGTCTGATATTAAATAAATATTATCTTGTAGAAATGTATAATTAGAAATTTTATAGAAAAAAATTGATTGACACGCTGGTGGATAATAAATTTCCTGTAAAAATCGTTGGAGAATGGTGGGACAAATATGATAAATATGACAGAATCAATCTTCAGAAGCCTGTAGCATTTGAACAATCACTGGATATGATTGCAAAAAGCAGAATATTAGCGGATTCATCACCATTTTTTAAAATGGGTGTACATGACAGGGTTTATGCAGGAATGGCTAATAACACTGTAGTTATGACAGATTCAAATAAATACAGAGAAAACATTTTAAATGGAATTGCACAAATGTATCATTTAAATGACATTGATGATATATGCATGAAGGCTGATAAATTATTAAATGATAGAGCTTATTATGAAAATCTTGTATACAATGCGCATAAAGAATATGAGTATAATTATACATGGAATAAAGTTGGAGAGAGAATTATTAAACATTTTCTTTGTGAATAATAATATGTATGTTATAATTAACTGAAATGTGCAGTATGGAGGGAGTTAATGATTAGATTAAAAAAATATGGAGTGCTTGCTGCTTTGTATTTTACTGTAGTAACTCTGGGGGCATGTGGAAAGAGAACAGAAGCAGTAATTACAGACGGGGAAGATATTACGGATACCAGTGTTGAATATCCGACATTAGAGGAAAGCCACGAAGATATATTTACATACAATGATTTAAAAGTAGGTAATGTGACATATCTTATGACTGAGGCACAGGTAAAATCTATTTTGGGCAAGCCGACAGAAGAAACAGAAAATAATAACGAAAAGATATATTCGTATAATGAATTGTCAATCGGGTTTGAAAAATTAGATGACGATAACAGAGAAGATGCGAATGGAACATATAAAGTTACAAGGGCAGCATCAATAAAGACGAATGATATTTTTTTCAAGAAATATGAAAGTTGGAGATTCTGTAGATGATATAATAAAATCATATTATAGAGACCAGAATTATCAGAATCATTTATATGTATCTGAGGATAAGACTTTGACATATGGTAAGTTTTTGTATGGAGAATTTACCACAAATGAATTGGAAAAGATTAATACTAAGGATCCAATTGCTTATGGTCTTATCAATTATAATGGATATAACAGCATTGAGACAGCGGAAAGCTATAATGTGGAATTTACATATTTTGATGGGAAATACAAAGGCAGTCAGGCAACAATTGATGATGATTTTGCGACACTGAATTTCGAAATTGACAACAATGGAAAAATAACAGGTATTTCGTGGTTCTATTATCCAGAACAGAAATAGCAGGGAGGAAGGACGATTATGAAGAAATTTGCAAGATGTGTATTAATACTTATATTGGTTGTTATTATAAGTGGAGTTGGCGGATATTTTTATGAAGATAATACAATAACTCCTATGTATGAATCTGTGGCACAGTTATATGTTGTTCCGGGAACACAGAGTGAGGCATCTATAAGAGCTAAAGATGGCGGTCTTAATAAGGATTTTATGATAATATTTTCAAGTAATGTTGTTATAGAAGCGGCACAGAGAATTGCTGGAACAACAGAGGATATATCACAGTATCTGACAGTTTCGTCTCCAGCAGATAGTAATATAGTAGAATTAAAGATTGTTAATCCAGATCAGAATACTGCGAAAACTTATGTAGATGCAGTAGCACAGACAGCTGTTAAGACAACAACAATTATCCCTGTAGAATCAATGCAGATACTTTCAGAAGGAACAAGTTCAGGAGTATCATTTAAGCAGCATTTATACAGAAATACAATTTTTATTGCAGGTGCAGCAGGTGTGGTATGCATATTTATAGAAATTATAGTATGCCTTATTTTATGCGCATTTAAGAAAAAGAGGATCGCAGTGATGATGAATATGAATATGAAGCAAGATATGGAAGATATGTATATCCTCGCCATGAACTTATAGA
>QRVH01000103.1 GCA_003458705.1 Eubacterium sp. AF22-9
TTTAACTTGGCAACAGTTCCATGATGCACCCCATTGGCAACAGTTCCATGATGCACCCCATTGCCAATCTCCTCGCGGCTTGTCGCCGCTGAATTAATATAGAACTTATCAACCAGTCCTTCTTTGTCTTCTGAAATTGTTTTAGTATTATATTTATCTGATTTTTCAACATATCCATCATTTTGCTTGGCATGAAATTTACTCATCCAGTCCTTTAATCTACGAGCAATAATATCATCATCAATTTTAATTCCATGATAGTATTCCTTTAACTTTGATCTGCCATTTTTCCCTTTATACGCTACATGATATGGACAATCCAAATCATGTAATTCGCCTTCGTGATTCCATGTGCTGAAGAATTTTGTCCCGTTCGTTTTCTGCGTAAATCTAATTCGTGCTTTACAATTATTTATACATGTCAAATGTCCCTTGTACTTTTCTTCGTATTCTTCCTTGCTTATTTCATTGATTTCTATAGGCTTTTTATTTCCAGCATTATCATGATAATATGCAGCCTCTATTTTAACCTTCATATCTTACCTCTTAACTTTCATCAAATTAATATGTTACACCAATATAACACTTAAGAGAGGCTATAAAAATAACTACTCTCATATCTATTTAATCAAATAACTTTCCATACATAATGACTTTAAATACATCGAATCAATCTCCTTGCTTTCACTAATAAGCCACTGCTCATTGACTTATTATATAAACAATCATCAATCCGACCATTAACTTCAATTCCAACTAGTTATATAGTATCATGTCACTTCTTTTTTTACAATATGTTTTATAAGTTTTCCCAAATTTATTACCAGTTTCCTTCCCAAATGAATAATCAACATCACAAGTATTGATGCTGATCATGACAAGTCCATGCGAGAGGTATATGGTCTAGATAAAACATTATGAGAGTAACACTCTCATTAAATTGGCTCATTCCGTCTGGCAGGTAGCTCTGCCGCACAAGAATATTCAGCAGGAAACATGTATGCCTTAATAAGCATTAAGAAATCTGATTTCTATATAAAATGAGACTGTATGAATCATACGGGTTATTATGTAGCGCTTACAAATTGGGGAATCTATTGGTAGGTACAGATACAAATCTTCCACTCATTTCATCCCAAAAAATAATTTTAAAATTACCAGCCAGATTTCCTCCTATCTGACTGGTAATTTTATATGCATATATTATTTTAAGCCGTTCTTCCTTCATTCTTTCCATAAAACATATAATGCGTATAATACTGTCTTATATTATCTCCATATGCTGCTCTTAAATCCGCATATTTTGCTTTATATATATACACATTAAACCCTTCGTTTCCTTGTCGGCCTTCATCTCTTCCGTAATTTGCAAAATGCCACAATGCTTTTTCTTCATCATTTCCATATGCGGCTTTTAAATCTGCATATGTATTAAGATAATAACTTGCATTGAATACTGATGTATAATCTGCCCCATCGTATATATACTTATATTCTGCATTCACTTCAAGATTTTTTGTTATACAGCTATAATCTTTATCCCATCCTGTAAAATATCGTTTGCTTCCTATATTTGATGGTGCTGTCGCACTATGTCCATATTCTACCGTCTCCGTCTTTACTGTTTGTCCATTCACCTTAAATGTTACAGTATAAGCTGTACTTATCTTCTCTGCCGTTCTTCCTTCGTTCTTTCCATAAAACATATAATGCGTATAATACTGTCTTATATTATTTCCATATGCAGCCTGCAAATCTGCATATTTTCCCTTATATGTATATACATTAAATGCTTTATTTCCCTGACGGCCTCATCTATTCCATAATTTGCAAAGTGCCATAATGCTTTTTCTTCATCTTCTCCATATGCAGCTTTTAAATCTGCATATGTATCAAGATAATACTCGGCATCAAATACATCTGAATAATCAACACCATTATATTCTGTGACCTTATACTCTGCGTTCACTACCAGATCCGATGTTATATTAGAAAAATCCTTGTCCCATCTTCTAAAATTTTTCTCGTTTTCAATGGTAACTGGAGCAACCGCGGCATCTCCTTCATTTACCTTTTGGGTACTTACTACTGTACTACCCTTCATAAATTTAACAGTATATGATTTAACAACTGGCGCAGTAATTTGCACTGACTTTACCGCAGATGCTTCTGATAATACATTATTGACATTATATGCAACAACCTTATAGTAATATATTTTACCACTTGAAACTGTTTGATCCGAATATGAATTAGCGTTACCTTTATATACAAGTGAATATCCTGAATCTGATTTTTCACTCCTATACAGCTCATATCCTATCGCACCATCTACTGTTGACCATGTAATATCAGCTTTATTAGTCCCAGTCTGCTCTACTTTCTGTAAAACAGGGGTTTCAACATCCTCTATTTCTATATCATTAGTAAATGCTTTAATACAATAATTAACATTTATCCCCTTATAGCCTGGTATATTAGTATCATAAAATGTCTTAGATTCAGAACTCATTCCCTGTTTTGAAAAGAAACTCTGGTCATCATCTGTTACATTAACTGAATCAGCACCTACACCTACATACTGTTCACTAATTGAATTTTCCATTATTGTATTTGTATCAAAACTAACAACAATTGATATAACATCTCCCGCAGAAAGCATTATGTCATCTGATATGCCTACTGTGTAATAACCAGCATATGACGTTGTTCCTTTAATCGTAGTCAGCAGTTGTCCACTATCTGGATTATACCTTGGAGTTGTATCACTTGTATTAGGCTGTTTTGTTTTAGTAGGATTCTTATAAATATTTATTTCATAATTTCTCTGTACATCTCTTGTTGCAAAAGAAACAGCACTAAGCTGCTGTCTTTCATTTCCACTTACCTTAAATATATTAGCATATGACTGACCTACCATATATGGACTATATGACCCACCAAATGTAGTACTTCCATCATATTGATAATTGTTATCATATGTATTTTTAGGTGCTATCTCATATACAGTTGCATTTTTGGCATTTATAGATAAATCACAATATGAAATCCAAGTATATCCATCAAACATCATATTAGTACCCCAGCTATTTTTTAACAAGCCATGCACCATTGGTATCTGGGGTATGAGCAACGCCATTGGTATCTGTCACAGTAAAATAATTTTTATCAAAGTTATCATCCCATCCTATAAGCGCAACATTGTGGTTTATAATTTTATTTTCATTAATCATATGAATACTTACCATAGCCATTGGTATCTGTCACAGTAAAATAATTTTTATCAAAGTTATCATCCCATCCTATAAGCGCAACATTGTGGTTTATAATTTTATTTTCATTAATCATATGAATACTT
>QRVH01000104.1 GCA_003458705.1 Eubacterium sp. AF22-9
TATAAACGATTCAATATCTTTTATTGGTGAATATATGTATGTTAATAAACCGATGCTTTTTTTGAAACGATCAGAACAAAAGTTTAATACATTAGGCAAAGAAGTAATATTTGGCACTTTTTTGATACATCTGATGCAATTATAAACGATTCAATATCTTTTATTGGTGAATATATGTATGTTAATAAACCGATGCTTTTTTTGAAACGATCAGAACAAAAGTTTAATACATTAGGCAAAGAAGTAATAAAAGCACATTATAGCGCAGAAGGAACGGACTATGCAGCAATTGATGAATTTGTTGAAAATGTTGTAATTGATGAAAATGATTATAACAAACATATTAGAGAAGATATATTTACAAAGGAATTAGATTATTATACATTGAATGGAATTAAAGCGTCAGAATATGTTTATAAAGATATTACAAGCAGTTTGTTTTAGGAAGATGACAGGAGAGGCAACTGATGATAAGAATTGATATATTATGTCCAACAGGAGGGAAGAATGGCGGAATTGAAAATATAATTAGATTGTGGACACAGAATTTAATACAGGATGAATATGATCTACGGGTTATACATATGACGCCTGGAACTGCATATTTACATGGGTATGAAAAAGCATTTGCATTTAATGCAGATGAAAATGAAAGTTATAATGATAAACTAAAAAGATTTGTCATGAATTATGCAGGATTTATTAAAAATTATGGCATTCCGGATATTTGTATAGCCACTAACTGGCCTGTGATGTCTGTTGTTGCAGATGCAGTAAGAAGAATGCTAAAAGAGAATTTTAAAATTATATCATGGGTACATAGCAGTATTGCTGAGTATAAGAAAGCTGGGCTTGGTGGTGTAGAAGAAATGTTATGTGCAGATGCCCATTTTTGTATAAGTAGAAATAACGAAAAGCTTTTGCTAAAGAAAGAACGGGGGGAACATATTTTTTATGTAGGAAATCCAGTTGAAATGCAGCCTTTTATATCGGAACAGCCTATTGGCAAACAGCTGTGTTATGTTGGTAGACTTGAAGAGATTAAACGCGTTGATATAATACTGGAAGCACTGTATAGAGCACATAACAAGTGGAAACTAAGAATTATTGGTAGTGGAGAAGAAGAAGAAGAATTAAAGAAAATTACAAAATATCTTGGTTTACAGAATTGGGTTGAGTATACAGGATGGAAAGAAAATCCGTGGGAATATTGCAAAGATGCATGTGCATTGGTTTCAGCATCTGAATATGAGGGGTTTATGCTTACAGGGGCAGAAGCAATGTCTATGGGTCTTACTGTTATATCAACTCCGGTTGAAGGACTTATAGATTATCTTAGTCCTGGAAAAAATGGATATTTATTTCAGAAAAATAACGCATCTGAACTGGCAGGTATTCTGGATTATTTGTATGATGGTAAATTATCAATGTGCGATAGGAAAGTGTGCAGAAAATCAGTCGATGAATATAGTACATATAATTATTTTGAAAAAATAAAAAAAATTTTGAAAAAGGGGTTAAGTATTTAGGAAGCTGTCCGATAAATATAACATAAGTGATAAACAGAGAAGAATAATAAATCATGTTTATTATTTAATATAAATGGAGTTATATATATCAAGGAGGAATTAGTTATGGTAGTACAGCATAATCTTTCAGCAATGAACACAAACAGACAGATGGGAATCGTTACAGATTCTCTTCAGAAATCAACAGAAAAGTTATCATCAGGATATAAGATTAACAGAGCAGCAGATGATGCGGCTGGTCTTTCAATTTCAGAAAAGATGAGAGCACAGATTAGAGGACTTGATAAGGCATCTGATAATGCACAGGATGGTATCTCTCTTATTCAGGTAGCTGAAGGTGCTCTTAATGAGACACATTCAATTCTTCAGAGAATGAATGAATTAGCAACACAGGCTGCTAACGATACTAACACATCAACAGACAGAACTGCAATAAAGGCAGAGATTGATCAGTTAACATCAGAAATTAACAGAATTCAGTCAACAACACAGTTCAATACACAGAATCTGTTAGATGGAAAGTTCACAAGCAAGAATCTTCAGGTTGGTTCTCTTAAGGGACAGGTTATCCAGATTAGCATCAGCAATATGAATGCTTCAACATTAGGTGTTAGTGGACTTACAGTTAGTGCAAACAGCACAGCTGGAACAGCAATGTCAAAGATTCAGGCAGCTATTGATAAGGTATCAACACAGAGATCTAATCTTGGTGCACTTCAGAACAGACTTGAGCATACTATCAACAACCTTGATACAACATCAGAGAATACTTCAGCAGCAGAGTCTCGTATCCGTGATACAGATATGGCTGATGAGATGGTACAGTACAGCAAAAATAATATTCTTGCTCAGGCTGGACAGTCAATGCTTGCTCAGGCTAATCAGCAGACACAGGGAGTTCTTTCACTTCTCGGTTAATAACAATTACTACTATAAGCAGAAGAGTCGGTGCTTGCACCGGCTCTTTTTGTCTTTAAATATAAAGGGGAATGCATATGAATTTTGACAGAGAGTTTTTTGAAGATGAAATTAGAAATGGATTTTATGTAACGGCAGAGATGAAACAGGCATGGGCTGCTCAGATAGAAGTGCTGGATGATTTTGACAAGGCATGCAGGGAAAATGGTTTAGAATATTTTGCGGATTGGGGAACAATGTTAGGCGCTGTAAGACATGGCGGATTTATTCCTTGGGATGATGATATAGATGTGTGTATGAAGAGACCTGATTATGATAAACTTAACAAAATAGCCAAAAGTATCTTGCCACAAAATTATGATATATTCAGTATATATAGTGATGGAGATAATGATAATATGGTTACAAGAATAATTAACAGCCGGACTATAAGCTTTGACAAGGAAAGGTTAGAAAAATACCATGGATTCCCGTACATAGCGGGAATTGATATATTTCCGTTTGACTATGTTGCACCAACAGATGAAGAACTTGAATTTCAAAAAGAAATCATTGGCATCGTAGAAAGTGTTAAATTGCTTATTAGAAAATTGAATTCAAATGATATACAGGGAAAAATAGAGAAGATTTAGAACAGGAAATAGAAGATTACATTCAGGGAATAGAAAAAATATGTGCAGTTACTATTGACAGAGATAAAAAATCTTGCACAGCAGATGAATATATTTCTTGATAGATTATGTAGTTTGTATAAGGAATCAGAGGCAAAAAGAAATAGCTAATATATTTCTTGATAGATTATGTAGTTTGTATAAGGAATCAGAGGCAAAAAGAAATAGCTCCTATATTAAGAGCAATGAAG
>QRVH01000105.1 GCA_003458705.1 Eubacterium sp. AF22-9
TCCAACATTCCTGCAATCTTTTCTCTTTCACTGCTGCCATTAGTCTTTTCTCTTTCACTGCTGCCATTAGTCTTAAATCTTAATAATGGAATTTCATACAAATCCATTATGCGGTCCTTTAATAAATCTCTTGAAGCCTGCACGGTATCCTTTTTATGAAATTCATATCCATCAACTTCAATCGCTAAAACCGGCTTTTTACTGATTCTGTTGTAAATCAGAAAATCCAGATGTGTTGCTGGATTCATTGCATACTGGCACTCCCTGTCATTTAATAGTTGAGGATTTTTAATCAGCATATTCAATGGAAAATGACAAACAACATCTAAACTTAAATATTTATTATCAGCAATTATTTCCTGTATCAATGAGTACATAAGATTCTCAGAGTCATATTCTGATATCTTTTTATATTTCTGCAAATATGCTATTCTTTCCTCAGTATACTGCTTGTAAAGATAATCAAAGATTGAATAAATCTTACTCTCAACAACTTCAAAATTATTATACTGAATGTAATCTATTAAATCTGTTATATTGTGTTCTTTTGACTGCTCATTTCCAGTCACAACCAACATCAGTTTCTTTTTTGCCCTTGAAACTGCAACATTAATCAAATACGGATCATCCGCAAAATCTGATATTTCATCATCTACAGTGGATATAATAATATTGTCTTTCTCCTTGCCCTGAAACTTATGTACGGTAGCTGCATCAATATCTGTTATCTCCCTGTTCAATGCTTCAACCTGATTCCTGTACGGAGTAATAATCCCTGTTTCTTCCGGGTTGAAGTTATATTTAGGCATAATTTCATTTTTTATAACATCTATCTGACGCTGACTGTAATGATTTCGTTCATGATTTCCGGCAACTGTTTTCACAACTGACAAAACATCATCTTCACCATTATCCTTTGTCATAATAATCAGTTCACCACGATAAAATTTCTGATTACAGAAATTAATTATTTTAGGATGACACCTATAATGCTCTCGCAATAATGTCTGTGTTACATCAGGCATAATATCCAGAATTGACTGCAAAAAGCTCTTTGTAAACTGATATCCTTCTTTCAGATTATATGTATCAAATATAGCTTTTGCTCTGACCCTCATATCTTCTGTAACAACATTTGGAAGCTGCTTAGTATCTCCCACAATAACCACATTTCTCGCACAAGAAAGTGCTAAAGCCCCTGTTGCAATATCTACCTGTGATGCCTCGTCCATAATAAGATAATCATATACCACATCTGAATTCAGACTATTTCTTGATGAAAATGTGGTACTTAATATAACCGGATACTCCTTCAATACATCATTGGATTCTTTCCACAGATTATCCTCACTAAATACTCTCCGGCTGTCGTTCCCTTCATATCTTCTTGCCAGCTTGTCTTTTAGTAAAATCATTGAATTGTCACATAAATCGTTAAGCAAATGCTTATCAACACCGTTTAAATATCCCTCAATATCTGAAATCTGCTTAGATAATTCTTTTTCTTTTGCCTTATAATACATAGCCTGAAATGTTGTAATTATCTTTGAAATTCCTGCTTATAAAAACTCCAGTGTGTTATGCCATACTTGAAAAATGTCTTTATTTTAAACCAGAATCCTATTGTCTTTTTCTCCTCTGATATTGCCTGACACTCCTGCCATAACATCATCCATTGTTTTGATGATAACATTTTCTTGCACTTTATATTATCTGTATTAACATCGGATTCTTCAACATACTGGTTAAAATATTGCTGTTCTGTAACTAATTGAGATAATTCCTGCCTTAAATAAGCAAGTTTTTCCTGTTTATCAAAAAATTCTTTTAACCTAGCGGATTGCTCTGATATTTTCTTACGCATTTCACCAAATTCTTCAGACATTTTCCAAGTTAAAAAATCAGGATAAGATGAATCCTGATGCTCAACAAATGTTTTCTTATTTTTAGAACTTCCCAATGTTGCAGCAACAAATCCCAGATTATACTGTGGCGAAGACAGTTTGTCATATACATTTTCAGTTGCAGAATTATTATTAGATACAATCTGTACCGTTTTGTCCTGCATCAATATATTAGCGATAATATTTAATATCGTCTGTGTTTTACCTGTTCCCGGCGGTCCTTGTATTACACTTATCTGATTCTCCATCGCATTTTTTACAGCATTATACTGACTGTTATTACAGCCAAATGGAAATATCGGAACATATTCTCCCCCTCTTTTACCAGTATTCAATAAAGAAGGATTCAAATATTTCGCTAATGCAACCTCATTACCAACATAAGTAATTTTATCAAATCTTTTAGGTAATAATTTTTCCCCCGTCTCTTCATTTCTAATATTACTCAATTCAGCAATCTGCTTTATATATTGGAATACATCGGCAGACCTTTTATCATTCAGGCACGACTCCGCAATATGTAAATCGCGCTCATGGTAATCCCGTTCACTGCCGTCTTTAAAACAAATATGCCAATAAGACTCCTGTCTGCCTCTGAACACAGATATTGCATCTATATCAAAAAACTCCCGTCCCTCTCTGCTAATACGATACGACTTAGGATTTAAAACATCCGGCTTAGTTAATTTCTCAACATTCATATATGCATAGAGATAGCTTTTCCCATTATTAAATTTCACGTTCCATTTATGTACATTGGTATCGTACACACATGACATTACTTCGGTTGTCTTTATCTCACCCTTGATAATAATCATATAGTATCTTGTATCCATTTAGGCCTCACTGTTTCTTCCCACTTACATTTTCTGTAACATCTTAACAACTGTATTTTTCTTATTTCAAAGTTGTCATTTAGGCCTCACTGTTTCTTCCCACTTACATTTTCTGTAACATCTTAACAACTGTATTTTTCTTATTTCAAAGTTGTCATTTGAATAATTATTTCTTCTTGTACATATGTTTTATGCGTAATCGGCATCTTCAATATACTCTCTTAATTCAACTTCC
>QRVH01000106.1 GCA_003458705.1 Eubacterium sp. AF22-9
TATACTCGTTATTAATAACGATACTTACTAATTTGCCTTTGGCTTTAGCTGCAGCCATAAATCCTCCTATCCAGCTCCCCACATAATAAGCTAATCAATCTAGTTTAATATATATAAATTCTCTGTCTCCATCATTGGTATCTTAATAATTAAAATCCCATTAATGACAGATAGCAGTTAATTATATTCGTACCAAAAAGCATGGCTATCGTAAGCCCTGCACACAAATATGGTCCAAATGCAAGCACATGCTCTGCATCCGTAACCTTCATACGGATGGAATGAATGACTGCACCTAAGATGCAGCCAATCAGAAATGCCAGGATTATGCACTTCCATCCTAAGAATAATCCTGCAAACGCCATCAGCTTAATGTCTCCACCGCCAAATGCGTCAATACCTTTAATTGCCCGTCCAATAAATAAGCAGACGAGCATAAATCCACTTATAACACAAAACCCTATTAGGTAATCTAATAGGTTCTTGTGATCTAATATTATTCTTATAACTCCCAGCACACCAATTGCCACATTTAGTGAAAATGGTATTTCGAAAGTTCTCCAGTCTATGACTGAAATAACAAGAAATATCGAAAACGCAAAACACATAAGTATACTTACCGGATTAAATCCATGTACCAAGAAGACTATCACATACATTATTCCATTGGTCGCTTCAATGATTGGATACTGTGGTGATATCTTTGCTTTACAATGTCTGCATTTCCCGCCTAATATTATGTAGCTCACCAGTGGTATGAGGTCATACCACTGGATTTTCTCGCCACATGTCATACAATGCGAATGTTCTGTAGCTATATTCTCTTTTAAAGGTAATCTGTAAATCAGTACGTTCAAAAAACTTCCGAATACGGTACCGTATAGAAAGATAATGAAGTACAGTAATATTTCGTATTGCATAATTCTTAGGTCCTTAGATTTTATGTATCAAAATTATTTTACTTCCATAGCTGTCTTTGACTTAGCAGCTGTAACTACACCTGATCCATCTTTTACTGATACAGTAACTTTTCCATCTGCAGCAATTTCAATTGTAACATCTCCACTCTGACCTGATTTAGACTTCATAGAAGCATCTATAACGCCATCATCACTAAGTTCAGAATTTAATAATCCAAGAAGTGTTGATCCTGATGCGCCAGAAATAGCAGCTAATGTTGTAGATGTTGATCCACTTAACTGAGAGTTAACGCTTTCAATTGATAATGCTGTTGATACTGAACTTCTGATTGAATCAAGTGTCTGAAGATCTGTAGACTCTCTTGACTTTTCAACGTTTCTGATAAGTGTTGGTGCAAGTACTCCAACAAGTACTGCCATGATTGCGATAACTACAATAAGTTCTACTAAAGAGAAACCTTTGTTACCTAATTTTTTCTGTGTCTTTTTCATGTTTCATATCTCCCTTTTGAAATATATTTATATAAACTTGCTATCATAAACTGCGACATGCATAGCAAATTATATACATTAATAAAATTATGCATTTCCCAATGTATTATAAAGCTGAATCATAGGCTGATATATTGCCATGATAAGCATTACAACTACCAATGCCATAAGTACGATAATAATTGGTTCCATAAGTGATGTAAGTGTCTGCGTCTGTACTTCAACTTCTTCTTCATAATATGTAGCCGAATTAGTCAGCATTTCCTCAACATTACCAGTTTCTTCTCCTATACCCACCATATGCACAACCATCGGAGGAAACAGACCTGTTGCTTTCAACTGATTAGACAATGGCAATCCAAGTGAAACACCATTCTTAACTTTCTGCAATCCATCATAGAATAACACATTTTTCATTGTTGAAGCCGATATTTCAAGTGCATCAATCATTGGCATACCAGCCTGAAGAAGTGTACTCATAGTTCTTGCAAAAGAAGCACAGGCTGTCTTTGTCTGTAACAATCCAAATACAGGAATCTTAAGTTTAAGTTTGTCTAAATTATGTCTTCCATCATCTGTATGTTTATACATCTGTATTCCGACTACTATTCCAACTATAACCAATATGTATATATACCAATAATTTTTCAAGCTATCACTCATAGCAAGAATTGCTCTTGTAGTAACAGGTAATTCACTATCAAGATCTTCAAACATTGTCATAAAGCTTGGAATAACGAATGTAAGCATAACTATAATTACACCTATCATTACGCATAAAAGAACTATTGGATACATCATCGCTTTTTTTTACAATTCCTTTCAGCTTGGCATCTTTTTCAAACTGAATAGCCATTCGTGTAAGCGAATTTTCCAAACTACCCGAAGCTTCACCTGCTCTAACCATATCAATAAGGATACTTGGAAAAGCATCATTTAATTTCATAGAATCTGACAGGCTTTCACCCTTTTCAACATTTGATTGTGTTTGAACAATTGCTTCTTTTAACTTTTTATTTTCTGTCTGTTCCGCAAGCATTTCTAATGCATTGATAACACTTACGCCAGCCTTCAATATACTTGCAAACTGTCTGCAGAATACACTCATATCTCTTGCTGGTATCTTCTTTCCTTTAAACATAGGAATATTAACATCTTTATCAAGTGCTCCCTGCTTACCGATTGATACTGGAACCAAACCTTGTTCCTTAATCTTTCTGGTAGCTTCTTCTTTACTTTCAGCTTCAACTGAACCCTTAACATCTTTTCCTGCGGGGTTTACCGCCTTGTATGAAAAAGTCTCCATACTTCTCTCCTCATCATTACTTGGATTTCTATCCTAAATTGTGCTTTTAGTATAACATTACTTGGATTTCTATCCTAAATTGTGCTTTTAGTATAACACATTCATAATTTGTTCACAATATTTTTACCAAAATAAACAAAAAATAATAAGTCTATTTATAGTACTTTATATCTATATCATGCATTTTTATTAAACACCACATACCAAAAGGGGGGATTTTTTGT
>QRVH01000107.1 GCA_003458705.1 Eubacterium sp. AF22-9
AACAGATAAAATCTATATACTATATAAATAATTAATGATATTATAGTTAAATAAATTAATGGTCAGATATGTGAGAAAGATATCTGGCAATTAAACAGAACTAAGAGGTTTAGTATGAAGAATAATAATATGACAAGAAATCTGGGAGAGGGAAATATAACAAAGCTTCTTGCTTCGCTTGCAATTCCGGCAGTTGTAGCACAGGTTGTTAATCTGTTGTATAACATAGTTGACCGTGTATATATAGGACATATTCCGGGTATTGGGGCTAATGCTCTTACAGGGGTCGGACTTTTTACTCCCATACTTATGCTTATTAATGCATTTGCAATGCTTGCAGGTTCAGGTGGAGCACCAAGGGCAGCAATATTTATGGGGAAGAAGGACAACGGAACAGCCGAGAGAATAATAGGAAATTGTTTTACATTTATAATGATATGTGCGGTTGTATTGACGGCTGTGTTCTATGTATCAGCACCACAGCTTTTAAGATGGTTTGGCGCAAGTGATGCAACGCTTCCGTATGCCCTGTCATATGCAAGGATATATATTCTTGGAAGTGTATTTGTCCTGATTGTTATGGCAATGAACATGTTTATCACAACACAGGGGTTTGCTAAGATCAGCATGCTGACTACAGTAATTGGTGCAGTGATTAATATTGTTCTGGATCCTATATTTATATTTGTATTTAATATGGGAGTAAGAGGAGCAGCACTGGCAACAGTGCTTAGTCAGGCTGTCGGAGCTGTGTGGATTCTGCATTTCCTGACTGGTAACAAGACAATCCTTCGTCTTAAGAAAGCTAACCTAAGACTTGATGCGAAGATAATCGGACCGTGTCTTGCACTCGGAATATCAACATTTGTAATGTTATCTACAGAGAGTATTTTGTCAATCAGCTTTACATCAAGTCTTTCCAGATACGGCGGAGACCTTGCGGTGGGAGCAATGACAATTATAACAAGCACTAATCAGCTTATTGTTATGCCGTTACAGGGAATATGCCAGGGCGGACAGCCGGTTATTAGTTACAACTATGGAGCAAAGAATAATGACAGGGTTAAGAAAGCATTTTTTACACAGTTTAAAGCATGTGTAATATTTACATGTATAAGCTGGGCAATTATGATGCTTACACCACAGCTGTTTGCCGGCATATTTACAAGTGATAAAGTACTTGTGAATTATACAGCATGGGCATTGAGAATATATATGGCAGGAATATTTGCCATGGGATTTCAGGTAAGCTGCCAGCAGAGTTTTATGGCGTTGGGGCAGGCAAAAGTCAGTCTTATACTGGCATGTTTAAGGAAGCTTATATTGTTGATACCGCTTATATTCATATTACCATTGATTTTTCAGAATAAAGTATTTGCTGTATTTCTTGCAGAGCCGGTGAGTGATATTATTGCGGCTATTGTAACAACGATGGTATTTATGTTTAAGTTTAATAATATATTATCTGAAAATGAATAATATAAAATCTTCTAATGAGTAGCAGGAAAGGGGTAATGGTAATGAACAATATGGATAATTACATGGAGCAGATGGCGGTTCTTTGTGAAAACAATGATAGTATTAACAAGAACCTGTATTCGGAGTATGGCGTAAAGCGTGGATTACGAGATGAAAATGGTCAGGGAGTATTGACAGGGCTTACTAATATATCTGACATAAAAGCTTTTGAATACCGTGATGGTCAAAAATGTCCATGTGATGGAGAACTGTCATACAGAGGATACAATATAAGGGATTTTGTTGCAGGAAGCAAGGGGAAAAAATATGTTTTTGAAGAAGGAGCGTATCTGCTTTTGTTTGGAGAACTTCCTGACAATGACCAGTTAAAGGAATTCCGTGACGAGTTATCAGAGTGTATGAAGCTGCCAACTAATTTTACAAGAGATGTTATAATGAAGGCTCCTACAGCGGATATAATGGGCTCAATGACCAGAAGTATTCTGACTCTTGGTTCATATGATAAGAAAAAAGATAACTTGGAGATACCTAATGTTTTAAGACAGAGTATGCAGCTTATTGCAACATTTCCGATGATTGCAGCATATGCATATCATGCGTATAATCATTATGAGAAAGATCAGAGCATGTATATTCACAGACCAGAAAAGGAATTATCTATAGCTGAGAATTTCCTTAGAATGCTTAGACCAGATACATGTTTTACGGATTTGGAAGCAAGGGTTCTTGATATCGCATTACTGTTGCATATGGAACATGGTGGTGGTAATAACTCTACATTTACTACAAGAGTTGTAACATCCTCTGGTTCTGATACATATTCTGTTATTGCTGCAGCTATGTCATCATTAAAAGGAAAGAAACATGGTGGCGCTAATCTTATGGTTATGAATATGATGGATGATATTAAGGAGCATGTTAAAGATTATGCAGATGAAGAAGAAATAGCTGCATATCTGGATAAATTGCTTAACAAGCAGGCATTTGACAAAAAAGGTCTTATATATGGTATGGGACATGCAGTATATTCTATCTCAGATCCAAGAGAGAAAGTGTTTAAGGGGTTCGTGGAGCAGCTTGCAACAGATAAGGGACGCAATGAAGATATGCTTTTATATAATAATATTGAAAAAATTGCACCAAGGCTTATAGCTGAACAGCGAAAAATATATAAGGGAGTAAGTCCTAATATAGATTTCTATAGTGGATTTGTATATGACATGTTGAATATTCCAAGAGAATTGTACACGCCATTATTTGCGATAGCAAGAATTGCTGGTTGGAGTGCACATCGCCTGGAAGAATTGATAACTACAGATAAGA
>QRVH01000108.1 GCA_003458705.1 Eubacterium sp. AF22-9
GCTATGCTAATGGATTTTTGTTCTATGATAATAAGCTTGAGGAGTCTAAAGGTGATGGTAATGGCTTTAAAATGGGTGGTTCAGGTGTTGCAGTAAATCATAATGGATTTTTGTTCTATGATAATAAGCTTGAGGAGTCTAAAGGTGATGGTAATGGCTTTAAAATGGGTGGTTCAGGTGTTGCAGTAAATCATAAGGTGTATAATTCTTATTCATTTGGTAATAAAACAAATGGATTTACTAACAATTCAGACCCATTAGGAGAATATATCAATTGCGTAGGTTATAATAATGGTGGTTCTAACCTTGAATTACATGTTTATACGGGAGTAACACCACAGTTTAAGGTTGAGAATTTCAAATCTTATGCAGATGACACATATAAGAATATTGCTAATCTTGGAAAGACACTTAAGGAATCAAAAGATGATGTAATTTCAACTCTTGTTTCAGAAAATAATTTCTTTATTAACAAGGATGGAAAATCAGTTAATAGCAAGGGCGTTGAACTTACAAATAGTAACTGGAAGAGTCTTGAAAAATTTGCAGAAATTATAAATGGTGGAGTTAAAGCTATTCCTAGGGATGATTCAGGAAAGATTGTATTAGGAGATTTCCTTCAGGTTATATTACCAGAGAATAAGAATAATAATCAAGATATAGAAAAACCGGATACAGGAAAGACAGACACAGGAAAGACAGACACAGGAAAGACAGATGCCGGATCAGATATCTCTGATGATAAAATATCTTCAGCTGATGGTTCTTCTAGTGAATCAAATATATCACAGGATACAGGTGCTGAATCTACAACAAGCGATGGCGCAGTTACTACAGGAGATTCTGCGAATGCAGTTGCACCGGTTGTTATAATGCTTGTATGCATTTTGGTAGCAACAGGAACTGTCGTATATCAAAGAAAACGGAAAATGATTAACAGATAAAGCATTTTAACTAGGGTTCGTTCAGGCGGGCCTCAGTTTTTTAGAGAATTTCCTTTCCTGCTGATAAGCCTTGACACATTCAGAAAATACCAATATTCTGATATCAGATAAGGACGCATTGAAGCTAATGGATACGATTATGACAGTACGCAGTATAGCGGATGCGAAGTGACGGAAGAGATGAAGCGTAACCGCTTGAAGTATCTGTCATTGTTTGTGGCGGAAACACCGCAGGAGATAGACAGACTGGTGGAAGTGTTTCCGGAGTTAGATGATGTGCGTCGGGATATCAATGAGTATTCGGTAAGACCTAATGAGGTTCTTAATATGTTTTCAGAAGCGTTGAGAATATTAGATAGGAATACAGCGGAACTGATGGTTGACAGAATGAATGATGAGATTGAGAAACTTAAAGGTGTGAGAAGTTAACTGGAAAGCGAAAACAGTGAGCTTGAAGGAAAGAATAGTGAGCTTGAAAACAGGAACAGCGAACTGGAAGCTGAAGTTGCAAGGTTAAAGAAACAGCTTGCACAGCAGAACGAAAACTAAATAATCTATAGTATTAAATTCCTGAGGAGTATATAATATATACGATTCAGGAATTTTTTTAGGGGATTATATTATTATGAAGAGATGGATAATAAGTGCAGGATTTGTGTTAGGAATAGCTGCGTGCATGTGGATAAGTATGACCACATTTGCAGCAGATGTGGATATCAAAGCAGAGTGTGAAGACAAGGGGTATATGTATTGCGAGAGTGGAGAACAGGCACTTGCTAAAGTGAATCAGTATCTTGATGATGTATGCTGGGACGACAGGACCGGAATATATGTTGTTTATCCGGGAAATGATGTGTCAGGAAGTGTTAGGGTTAATAATAATCACAGCATTGCGGATTCTTATGCGGATTTTATATTTGATGTACAGGTAAGTAATGAGAAGATAACGCTGCAAGGAGCTGGGTATAATCTTTTGAATGTGAAGAGATGTGCATATGAGACACATTCATATGGTCTTACAAGGGAACAGGCACTGGAAGCAGACGCAGTTGCAGATGAGGTAGTGAACGAATGCAATGCAGAAAGTACTTTGGATAAGATAAGCAGTGTATATAATTATTTGTGTGATAATGTGGTTTATGATAGTGCATATGAATATGGAAGCATATATGATGCTCTGGTTAACGGGAAAACAGTGTGTTCCGGTTATGCTGCCGCATTTCAGGTGACGATGGAAAAGTTGGATATTCCCTGTAAAATTATGGCGGGAAATGTAAATGGAACAGCACATGCGTGGAATGCAGTAAATGTATCTGGTAAATGGTATTATGTTGATGCAACATTTGCAAATACGATGGGCATGCGCGCGGACTATCTGTTATTCGGAAGCGACAGACGCGCGGATGTGTATGGGATTGGTGTTGTCGGCGGAGATTATGATAGTGGTGATGAGACAGTTGGAGAAGAAGCCACAGGGAATATAGATAATAACGGCAATGAATCTGATAAGAACAGGTTTGGATATGTGGCTGTCATTGCTGCTGGAGTGCTGGCTGCTGGTGCTGTGGCTGGATGGGGAGTTTTGAGGAAGAGGAATAAAGATATGTAAATATACAACAAAAAAATTACACAGAATATATTTTATTGAAAAAATTATATATATAGGTTATTATTATATAATAATGCGTAGAAAGGGATTTGCATTGACAAAAGGTAAATATATGTTTGATATACTAATAAAACAAGTTTTGAGGAAGAGGAATAAAGATATGTAAATATACAACAAAAAAATTACACAGAATATATTTTATTGAAAAAATTATATATATAGGTTATTATTATATAATAATGCG
>QRVH01000109.1 GCA_003458705.1 Eubacterium sp. AF22-9
GAAGGTCTTGATAATATTACACAGCAATGAAGCTATGGATACTAATAGAAATAATGTTGTAAGCAAGATGGAAGATGTTGCAGCAGTAGCAACTGAGACTGCCCCAGCCTCTGAAGAGGTTACAGCATCAGCCGTTGATGTTGAGCAGACAATGCATGACCTTAACGAATTTACAGGTGAACTTGATAAAATTGCAGAGGATCTTAAGGAAGCAATTGATAAGTTCAAGTTACAATAATTAAACTAATCCGATAAATGTGTTTATGGAAGCTGCCACTCTGGCGATTGTAATCGCCGGGTGGCAGTTTCTTTTTAATCTCAGAGTATCATTGACCTTGCTGATGTTTTGTGATAAAATCTTTCTTGGTGTTTAGCCAAGTTGTTCTCATAGTTAAGTGGATATAACGGGGACCTCCTAAGTCTCAATCCCCAGTTCGACTCTGGGTGGGAACATTTATATTAAGAAGTGGTAAGCAGTGGCGGTGGGAATCGTTGCTGCTTTTTTATGTCAGGAGTGTTGCATAGTAATGTTTGATATAGTTATGTCAAGAACATTGTTAATGGAGAAGATTACAATGAAACAGTTTTTATAAAGGGAGATGGAAATGCGACTCATGCAACGCCGGAAGAAATTATTTCACTTTCAAAGAGAAAATATGGTGTAGATAATGAGACAAGCGAAGTGGCATATACTGATAATCAGTGGTCAGTATACCTTAATCTTTGTAAGGAATACAGACAAGATAAATCTGCACCAACTATAAAGACCAGCTTTCAGGAGGGGAAAATATGCAGGGAAAAGAAAGAACATTCACACCAGAAGTCGAAAAAGTCTGGAATAAGGATTACCAGTGTGAGTATTACAGAGGGGTTATAATAGATGGAGAGGACAATATAGTTGAGCGTTGCACAAGAACCCATGCAAGCTATGATGCTGCATTAGACGAGGCGAAGAAGAAAATGGCTTACAGCCCATTATATTATCGTCAGGCAGGCGCAGATATAAAGGAAAAGCTGGAAGAGTATAAAAAGAAAAAGGCTATTGAAGAAAAGAAAAATGCCGTGGTTGTTTTTCATACTGATGAATTTGGTGAGTGGAAGTATATGTATGAACCGAAAGATGGTGGAGTACTGTACCGGTTCAGATATAAAAATCAGATGAGTGAAGCATCTACATTTTTATCAGCTAAAAGTGGTTCATCAGCTGTTGCTCCACTTATAGCAAACGAAGTATACAGGAAAGGTGAATCGGATAAAATATTTTATGAGAGCAGAATCAGAAGTGAGTATGATATAGAAAAGCTGCCGGGGCATAAAGACATATGGAAAATAACCTCTATTGTAAATGTTACACAGAATAAAAATCAGGACAGTAAGGTTACTGTCAGGTATCTTAAGTTTGGCAATCTTACCAAAGAATTTAAAAAGCGGGAGAAGAAGAAAACAATAGTTATTAAAAGAAAATGGGCATTTTACAACGACCTTATGGAATATATACAGAATTATGCTGATATCAGATGGTGAAATGGCGAGAAAAGACGCACAGAACAATGAATATATAGTATTGACAGTCCAACATGAACGACGTTCATCAGTATGGAGATATAATAGAGAGTGTTTGGCATGGAATTTTTTTCCAACCTCAGGATCAATATGTATTTAATGATGTTGAAGCATGTGTTTCATGGATTTATGAGCGGTTACAATATGGCAATATGAAATTTCCAGGATTCTTTTCATTACATTCATTGGGTTTTATTAAGGAAGAAAAAACTGATGGAAAAAAAAGAATGATTCAGACATGGGAGCATATTCTTAATGGATTGTGTGTTGTTTTAAAAAGTGATCCTAAAGTCCGTGCAGATGTATTTGACAAACAATTTACGGAAAAACAGTTTGCTGATATTCTATTTTCGCTGATTCTGGTTTCAATAATCCGACAGGATTATAATCCTTCATCTGTGTTGATGCTTATAAATAAAACATTATATTAAAAATATCCCACATTTTATGTGGGAAAATTTTTAAACTAAAATGAACAGTGTTCACAATTGAATTTAAAAGTAAGAAAGGAAATTTATTATGTAGGCAATTGTAGAAACTTTATTTGATTCTGTGTATTTAATCACAGTAATTATAGCAGCTATCTATGTTCTGGCAGGTTTAAGAATTGTTTTGTGTATGATGCCACAGAATAAATGGCTTAGTTTATGATGCCACAGAATAAATGGCTTAGTTCAGAAGCACCTTTATCATGGGGAATCTACCGTAAAATACCTTTTGCACTTATGGGATTAATTATTATTGTTTTATTTTATAAAAGTGCAAAAGATAGTAATGATCAATATTTCCGTTGGATGTGGGTGACAATTGTTCTGAGTTTTGCTTTCTATATTCCTGTTGTAATGATCAATATTTCCGTTGGATGTGGGTGACAATTGTTCTGAGTTTTGCTTTCTATATTCCTGTTGTGTTGTGGGCAGATGTTATTCCAATGATTGGAATGCTTATGATTCCTAAAACATGTGCATATGTATGGACTGTATTAATCGGATATAATGCAATGAACAAATGTGCAGATTAATAAAAATGATATTTGTGTAAATATAAGAAGGGGCTTATAGTCTCTTCTTTTTTAGATTGTATAATTTTAGTGAAGTATAAAGAATTATTGCTTAAAGACATCAATATATGGAAAAAAATCATTGTACATGATA
>QRVH01000011.1 GCA_003458705.1 Eubacterium sp. AF22-9
GGACACTTATATCCAGCTTTAACCATATCATCCTTAGCTTTTCTACACTTATACCAAGTTTTTTCCGCTCCCTTTCCATACTTATGCTATTATCCTCCACAAGCGAATATATCATCTGGTTGCATTTTGCCCTTTCTTCTGCTCTTCCTTTTTCTATTCCAATCTGAATCCCCCTGTCTTCAAGCCTCTGTGCAACATCACACATATCACCAACTCCTTCCATTTCTATTCGTCCCAGTCGTATTTCACCGCAATTACGGTATATCATATTATAATAAAACGGTTCAAAACATTCCTGCTCCAAACCGCCTGTCACTATTTCTATTACTCCATATCTGGAAGCTTAAACCCTGTATTAATCATATTCGCCCGAAGCTTTTCTACACTTATGCCAAGTTTTTCTGCTCCCTTTTCCATACTTATGCTTTTTTCTTCCACAAGTGAATATATCATACGGTTGCCTTTTTCTATTCCTTTTTTTATCCCCCTGTCCTCAAGCCTCTGTGCAACATCACACATATTACTCACTCCTTCCTTATCTGCCAATAACTTTTCATACCTGTTATCCCCGGTCATTACCGATAAGAATTTAAGTATCTCATCCACATGCTTAATAGTCGTCTTGTCATCCGGTATGTAATCTTCATTCTTTCTCTTGTTAACAAAGAAATTAGCGACTATCTTAAAATCACTTTTAAATTTCGATATCTGCTCATCCGTCAGCCATGCTATCTCAAACACATTAGCTTTAACATCATTGACATACTTATCCAGACCATCCGGCACATTTATCAGTGATTTAATATTAGCTGGCGCTGTCCACTTTCTGTCTGTTCCATAATACAATACCATCGTTATTACAGGCACTATTGTTTTCTTATCATGCTGTCCCCTGTATGAAGCGCCCTCATAACCAAATATTCTTACCGGCATCCTGCTCTCAACCTTCGTCTGATTCTCTATGCCATAAAGAATTATGTCTGTGTCACCTTTTCTCCAGTATTTCGCAACATCTCTTTCCTGCTCATGCAATTTACCGGAGTCATCCTTATACTGTGAATGAACTGTTGTATTAACCAACGAACTCTCTTCAACAGTATCTTCCCCATCAAACAATAATACATTAACTATGTCAGCAAATATATCATTGTTATCCTCTAAAACCTTTTCTGATAAATCCTTTTGTTGCATTTGTCTGTATCAGTCAGATATAACCTTTTAATCATCTTAACTATATAATTAATATACACTTTTGTCAATACCGTAATTACGATATTTTAAATAAAAAAGTTGTTATAACCGATGTCATTAATATAACACCGGTTATAACAACATTCTTTCTTATATTACTTCTCATTAGTTCCCTTTAAATTTTCCATGAACTCTTCAAGTTCTTCCCTTGCATTATCACTAAGTTCCTGATATGTCTCAATCAGCATATATTCTTTTGAATCTTTGTCAACAGCCACATAATCTACCTGCTTGCGCGAATTACTCTTGCCTTCTGATCCTGTAAGAAGCTGATACGGTGATACGCCTAATACCTCACATATTATCATTATCTTATCTGCTGATGGATTATTTCCTTTTCTTTTCCAGTCACTGACCGTACTCTGGGAAATTCCTGTCTTGCTGACAAACTCTGCCTGAGACATTCCTTTTTCTTCAAGATACTTATATACTCTCTCACCTATCTGCATTTTTCACCCTTGAATTAATTATCATACTCACACATTAGAAGAACTGATTAACTCTCTTCGTAACATAACCAACATCCTGTGCATAACTTACCGCATTCTCCGCATCAATAATTCCTTTATTATACAAATCAAGAAGTGCATCATCCATAGATATCATTCCGTCTTTTCTGCCTGTCTGAAGAACACTTGTAATCTGATAAGTCTTAGCCTCACGGATAAGATTCTTTATAGGAATAGTTCCATGCATTACCTCAAATGCAGCTACTCTTCCTCTCCTGTCGGCTGTCGGTATAAGCTGCTGTGAAATAACAGCTTCAAGAACAACCGCAAGCTGGATTCTTATCTGCTGCTGCTGGTGTGGCGGAAATACATCAATAATTCTGTCGATAGTTGCCGCCGCTCCGATTGTATGAAGTGTTGACAATACAAGATGTCCTGTCTCAGCAGCTGTTATAGCTGTTGATATAGTCTCAAGGTCTCTCATCTCACCAACAAGAATAACATCCGGATCTTCTCGGAGTGCTGCCCTTAATGCATCTGCATAAGAGCGTGTATCAAGTCCGATTTCTCTCTGGTTAATCATGGCTTTGCGGTGGCTGTGAAGATACTCTATAGGATCTTCCAGTGTTATTACATGTGCATTACGGTCATCATTAATCCTGTCAATCAGTGAAGCTAACGTTGTAGACTTACCTGATCCGGTAGGTCCTGTTACTAGCACAAGTCCTCTCTTCTTGGAATGTAGGTCAATAACAGACTTAGGTACCCCAAGACTTTCCGGTGAAGGAATTTCTGTTCCTACAATTCTCATTGCACATGCAACCGAACCTCTCTGTCTGAACACATTAACTCTGTATCTGCCTATATTCGGGATTGAGAAGGAGAAATCCAGTTCTCCTCTGTCCTTAAAAAGATTCTCCTGTCTCTCATCCATAATATCAAGAATAAGTTTTTCACAATCTGCCGGAGTAAGCTTAGGATATTCAAGATCAACAAGTTCTCCATTAATTCTTACTCTCGGAGGAAGTCCTACTGTAACATGTACATCACTCGCCTTTTTTTCTTTTGCTATTGTAAGCAGCTGCTCTACCGTAAACATAATACAACCCCCATCATGCAGCCATTAATCAATCTGCTCTAATTCTATTTCAACAATTTCATTGTCATCTGCCATGCTGGCTGATGAACTAACTGCTGGTGATACTGATGTTGCTGCTGACGCTGCCGGTTTCTTAGCTGCTCCGGCATTCTTAGCATTAGGCTGTGAATCATCTTCCTCTGCCTCATAAGTAGCCTTAACCATCTCAGCAATTGTTGTAACACCTTCCTTAACAGCATTAGTAGCTGCCATCTTAAGGGTATTCATTCCCTCACTGATTGCCTGCTTCTTAATCTCATCCGCATCAGCATGTCTGGAAATAAGTCTCTTAATTGAAGGTGTTATCTTCATAATTTCATATATACCAAGTCGTCCAAAATAGCCTGTTCCGTTACATAACTTACAGCCGCATGGCTCATATACTGTAAATGGTTCATCCGGATCAAGACCTAACATTTCCTTCTCAGCCACACTTGCCTCTTTAGGCATCTTGCAATCACACAGCTTTCTTACAAGTCGCTGTGCAATAATACCAACAAGTGAGTCAGCAATAAGATAAGACTCAATTCCCATATCTTCAAGACGGGCAACAGAACTTGCCGTACTGTTAGTATGCAATGTACTAACAACCAAGTGACCTGTGATAGATGCTCTTACCGCAATCTCAGCAGTCTCACCATCTCGGATCTCACCGATCATGATAATATCCGGATCCTGTCGGAGGATTGATCTTAATGCAGTTGCAAATGTAAGGTTAGCTTTATTATTAACCTGAACCTGATTAATACCATCAATATTAGCCTCGACTGGGTCTTCAACAGTGATAATATTAACATCTTCTGTATTAAGTTCACTTAAAGCAGTATAAAGTGTTGTAGACTTACCTGATCCGGTAGGTCCTGTTACAAGGATAATTCCATGTGGGTTCTTTAAGATATCATCAAATACCTTAAGATCAGCCGGTGTAAGTCCAAGTTTGGATTTATCAATGTTAAACCCTTCTTTGGACGCAATTCTCATAACGCATTTCTCGCCATATACAGTAGGAAGATTAGATACACGGATATCATACTCTCTTCCGTCTACATTAAGAGTAATACGGCCATCCTGTGGTTTTCTCTTTTCAGAAATATCCATTCCAGACATAATCTTAATACGTGTTGTAATAGCACCAAGAAGTGTATTATCATATTCAATAATTTCACGGAGATTACCATCAATTCTGTATCTTACACGGATACTCTTCTCCATTGGTTCAATATGTATATCGGAAGCTCTCTGTCTTACAGCCTGCTCTATAACGCTGTTAATAAGCTGAACGATAGGCGCATTCTCGATTTCTTCTCTTCTCGCCTTATCTTCCTTAGTCTCTTCCTTGAATACATCACCCTGTTCCTTCTTATACAGGTCGACAATACTCTGTGCCTGCTTCTGTCCAAATGCTTTATCAAAAAAAGCGTTGATATCAGATGCATTGGCAAGAACAGGAACAACCTGCTTGCCTGTAACGATATTAATATCATCCATGGCAAGAATATTAGTAGGATCAGCCATGGCAACTCTTATTGCGCCAGGATTATCCGGTGCATCACCGAGAGGAACAAGTGTGTACTTTCTCATAATGCTTTCATCAAGCACAGAAAGCACATCCTCACTGACATCTGTCTCTCTCATGTCAACAAAATCTATTCCAAGACTGTCGCAAAGTGCCTCATTAATATCCTTCTGTGTTGCATATCCAAGTGCAATAACCATTTCACCAAGCATCTTGCCCTGCTCTCTCTGTCTTGAAAGTGCAGTCTGTAACTGATTCTCATCAATAATACCCTTTTTTACAAGTACATCTCCCAAACGAACTTTCTTTCTATAATTCACCCTTCAACCTCTTTCCGCAGGTCAGCTCCTCCCCCTGCTTTGACCAATTTTATTAAATTATATCACATTAACAGATATTTACAAAATAGTATTTTTATTTTATCTCATTAATCGAATAACTGCTGCTCCTGCTGCCAACACATTCCTCGTATAGCGCCTCATAATCATCACTGCATATATATCTCTTATTCTCGTTATCGTGGTTCATGTCAAATGTCCCATCAACATTAAGATATGTATTGCTGTATGAAAATGCAAAATATACCGTCCTGCTGTCTTCTGAATCCGATATAACTGCTGATGCAAACACATAAATGTAATTATTGGCATCAGTCTGCTGTCCATTACCTGAAAGAAAATAAACACCGGTTACTTTGCTGTCCGTACATGTCTCATTATTTACATGATAAAGAAATGACACATCCTTTGTAGCTTTGTAAAGCATATGGAAAGTATTTACAGATGTCTCTGAAGCAATTGTCTCCAGGACCTCCTTTTTTACCTGTTCAATCACTTTACTGTCAATCTGTGATACATTTGTTGCAAAGCTTGGAAGCTTATCCGCATCATATGACTGCTCCAGCTTTTCTGCAAGGTATCCGTGTCTTGCAATATCTTCATATGTCACATCGCATGTAACATTTACAGAATCCCCGAATTTGATTCCTGTTGTCTTATCAGCCGTAAATGTCAATCCTGAAAGATATTCATCCTCCCAGTTATTTGATATATTGACTGTCGCCTCCGGGCTGATTCCCGCAAACATAACATCAACATTATCAAACAGTGAAATTGCAGTACCCTTCTGGATTCCGGATGCTTTTATCTTTCTGCTTCCGCTTCCCATGCTGATTCCAACTGCATCCTCATATTTCTTGTCAAAACCAATGGTAACCTTGTACTTATCCCCATTGGAAACATCCTCTGCCTCTGTTGTTATGTCTATTGAAGCAATAAGCATTTTGACATTGTATGACTTATCAGAATCTGTACTTTTTCCCATAAGTCCCTTATACAGCTTGTCCTTATTAAGTGTAAAATCAGGACTCGCATAGCCATTAGCACCCTCATAGCTTATCGTTACATAATCCCATACATCAAATTTCTGTGATCGTATAAAAAGTGCCACAACAATTACAGCAATCACACCGGCAGCTGCAATAATCAACCCTACGCGGCGTTTCTTAATCGTACGTCCCATGAACCGGAACTCCTTCTTAATCTCCTTTTCAATTGCTTCACCCTTATGTGAAAATTCTTTTAACTCCATATTATACTCCTATTGGTCTTGTCGCCTCTCTTAACATAGATTTTTCTTCTCCATCAAAATACGGTTCAAGCGTCTGGTATACTCTTTCCTGATACTTATTGAGTCTCTCAATATCCACAGAATCAAGGTAATTAACATCAACAAGTTCTAAGTCTATCGGAACAACAGTAAGCATGTCGAACTTTAAAAATGTGCCATATTCATTATCAAAGTCTTTCTGGCATACAATCTCATTTTCAATTCTTATGCCAAACTCTCCTTCAATATATACACCCGGCTCATCAGATGTAACCATGCCTTCTTCAATAACTGCAAGATCATTCTTTCCCGGATTATGCTTCCATCTGAAGCCGTTAGGACTCTCATGCACATTAAGAAGATATCCTATACCGTGGCCTGTTCCGCAGCGGTAATCCATTCCAACATTCCACAATGGCGCTCTCGCAAGAATATCAAGACTGAATCCGTTGCAGCCCTTTAAAAACTTTGCATTTGCAAGGCTTAACATTCCTTTAAGCGTAAGTGTGTAATACATCTTCATCTTATCGGTCACAGGGCCTAGTGCAATCGTTCTTGTTATGTCTGTTGTTCCTCTCAGATACTGTCCACCTGAATCCACAAGCAGCATGCCCTCCGGCTTTAACACAGCCGCATTAGTTTCATCTGCATGGTAATGCATCATCGCTGCATTTGCATTATACGCGCTGATTGTGTCAAAACTAAGTTCTATGTAATCTTTTATATTGCTTCTTAAATTATCAAGATATGCTGCTGCACTTGCTTCTGTTATGCTGCCTGATGCCACATTTTTCTTAAGCCAGAATATGAACTTAGTCACAGCAACACCGTCATCAACATGCGCACTGTACAGGTTTTTAATCTCTGTCTCATTCTTTACCGCCTTAAAAAGCATTGCCGGATTGTCAGCCAGCACCACACCTGCATTACCTGCAGATATAACCTCTTTGTAAATACGCATATTGACGCGTTTTTTATCAATAAGTACTGTACCATCCATGTCTGCAATATCATCATACAGTTTTTCATATGGCAGGACTTCCACTCCTGCCTCGCTGAATTTAGCAAGTGTCTTATCGTCAAACCTGTCCTTATCCGTATAAATGTATGCTTTATCCTTAGTTATCACTGAATACGCCATAATAACCGGGTTGCACTCCACATCGCGTCCCCTTATGTTGAAAGTCCAGCATATGTCGTCAAGAGTTGCCATAATATGAATATCAGCATTTTTATTGTGCATATATTTTCTTATTCTTGAAAGCTTGCTTATTATGCTTTCTCCTGAGTACTCTTTATCAAGACAGAACGCCTTTGTGTGTGGGAATTCTGCCCTGTTCTCATAGATTCTCTCAATCGCATCAAAATCATACAGGCAGCCTGCTCCTGCCTTCTTACATATATCAGTGAATTCAATTCCTTCTTCTGCCGGCATCGTTCTTCCATCAAATCCCATACACATGCCGTCTTTAATGATGCTTTCACAGTACTGTGCCACATTCATAACACCCGGAGCACCGACCTTCATAAGCGAAAAGCCTGTCCCCTCAATCTGCTTTTCAGCCTGCACGAAATACCTTCCGTCAGTGAAAAGCCTTGCATCATCCTGTGTTATTACTGCAGTTCCGGCTGAACCCGTAAATCCTGTTATGAATTCTCTTTCTTTAAAGTAATCTCCGGCATACTCTGATATATGATAATCCCCTGTTACGACTACGTATATATCTACACCTTCTGCTTTCATAATATCTCTTACCTTAGATAATCTGCCTGCTATTACCTTCGCATCTGTAATCTCCATGACCTGTCCTCCTGACTATATTGTAATATAAAAATTCTGCTGTTACATTAATTTACGTTCAATAAGCACCTGCCTTAACTTACCAAGTGCTTTCTTCTCAATTCTGCTCACATAGCTCCTGCTTATGCCAAGCCTGTCAGCAAGCTCGTTTTGTGTACATTCCTTCGCGCCAAAAAGCCCGTACCTGTATTTTAATATCTCTATCTCCCTTGGCGCAAGCACCTTTTCTATATTACCATATATACACTTAATCTGCTCATAAAACATATAATCTTCCACTACATCCGGCTGTTTCTTCTCCGAATCCTCACCGATAATGTCTTTTAGACTTATTTCATTTCCCTCTTTATCCTTGCCTATCGGCTCATTTAAGGACACTTCCCGCTCCTTCTTTTTATCCTGCCGAAAAAGCATAAGAATTTCGTTGTCTATACATTTGGCAGCATATGTTGAGAATCTCACATTTCTTTCTATGTCAAATGAATCAACAGCCTTTATAAGACCTATTGTTCCCACTGAAATAAGGTCCTCATTAATATAATCACGTTCCGTAGAGGTATATTTTTTTACTATATGTGCAACAAGGCGCATGTTCTTTTCTATAAGAACATTTCTTGCCGCACTGTCGCCTTCACGCAGGTTTATCAGCAATTCTTTCTCTTCCTGTGCCGATAATGGTTTTTCAAATGTTTTCAAAAAGGCACCCCTACACATTTTTATATATCATATGTGTAAAGGTGCCTTTAATTGCCTATCCAACTGTCTCTTTAATTTAACTGTTAACTTCTGTTTCTTCTTCCTGTCGTCTTAAGATATCATACTTATCAAGCCTGATTCCCAAATCAATATAGAGATTCTGCTTAGGATGTGGACAGCTTTCCATATCTTTGCCGTTCTCGTCAACAATACGCTTAACTGTCACTTCAATATTCTGTCCATCCGGCTTCATAACCTCAATTGTCTCGCCAACTGAGAACTTGTTACGCTGCTCAATATGGTAAAGTCCCTGCTCGTTAGTATCTCCGACTATTCCGAGATAAGTGTATTCCCTGATATATGTGTTGCTGTCATATATTTGTGTGTTCTCGTCAGGCTTTCCAAAGAAGAAGCCTGTTGTGTACTGTCTGTAGGTACATTTGCTTATCTCACTCTTATAAAATGGAATTCTTGCCTTATACTTCTCAGGATCTTCTATAAAATCATCAATGGCAAGTCTGTATGTTCTTGCAACAGTAGCAACGTACAGTGCTGTCTTCATACGTCCTTCAATCTTAAATGAATCAATACCGGAACTTACCATCTCAGGAATATGCTCAATCATGCACAGATCCTTAGAGTTGAATATATATGTTCCTCTCTCATTCTCATATACAGGCATATACTGTCCCGGTCTATTCTCCTCAACAACAGCATATTTCCAGCGGCATGGATGAGTACATGCACCCCTGTTGGCATCTCTTCCTGCAAGGAAGCTTGATAACAGGCATCTTCCCGAATAAGAGATACACATTGCGCCATGCATAAATGTTTCAATCTCCATCTCGTCAGGAATATGCGCCCTTATCTCCTTAATCTCCTCAAGAGATAATTCTCTCGCTGAAACAACTCTCTTAGCACCCTGATTCCACCAGAAATTATATGTCATATAGTTAGTATTATTAGCCTGTGTGCTTATATGGATATCTGTGTCCGGAAGCACTTCCTTTGCTATTGTAAACATTCCCGGATCAGATATAATAAGTGCGTCCGGTCCAACTTCCTTAAGTTCCTCAAAGTAAGCCCTTGCACCCTCAAGGTCATAGTTATGTGCCAGAATATTAGCTGTAACGTATACCTTGACATTTCTTTCATGGGCAAACTTAACGCCCTCTTTCATATCTTCTATTGAAAAATTCTTAGCCTTAGCTCTTAATCCAAATGCTTCACCACCGATATATACGGCATCTGCACCGAATATTACTGCTATCTTTAAAACTTCAAGACTGCTTGCTGGTATAAGAAGTTCTGTTTCTCTGCCATTATACATATGTCCTGCCATATCATTCTCCTTTACTGCTTTACACTAAGTGTAATTCCATCTCCAATAGGAACAATTGATGTCACAAAATCCTTTGAATGAGTAAGCTCATACACATATTCCCTTATTCTTGTATGGATTGTTCTGTTCCTTCTTGTAACTGCATAACGGGATTCTACTATCTCTCCCTCCTGCAGAATATTATCTGATATAAGAAGCCCGCCTTTTCTAAGCACCCTCTTAACATCAGGAAGATAATTAATATACTGTCCCTTGGCAGCATCCATGAATATAAAATCATACGGACCTTCAAGAGTCTTTAACACCTCAAGCGCATCTCCCTCTATCAGTGTTATAACATCCTCCTTGCCTGCCCTTTTGAAGTTATTCTTTGCCACAGGTATTCTCTTATCATAATTCTCTATTGTAGTAATCGTGCAGTTTTCCGGCATATTCTCACTCATAAGAATAGATGAGTAACCTACTGCCGTTCCAACTTCCAGAATTCTTTCAGGCTGTACAAGCTGTAACAGTACCTTCAGCAAATTACCCATCTCTTTTCTAATGATTGGGACTTCATCCGCAATCGCTTCTTTTTCAATTGTATTACATATATCAGAATTACCACAATCGAGAGAATTAATATAGGCAACTACTCTTTCATTGACTATCATATAATCCCCTTATCAATCAACTATTCTTCTTCACTGTCCGCCTGCGACAGCACTTCCATAATCTCTGTAGGCGTCATTCCTGTATTAAGTTCATATGTTCCGCCTACGAATTTATCCTTATAATCCGAAAACTGAATCTGAAAATATGCTATGGTCTTATCAGACACAAGCCCTTTATCATAAAGCATACCAGCAAGTTTCTTGGCCTGTATATCTGATGTTATGGTAACCTCAACTGTACGGGCATTATCCTGTGAATCAACTGACTGCTCATTAAATATTTTCTCACCAAATGTATATGCCTTGCTTCCAAAAACAAAAACAATATATATACCTAAAACAATTATCAGCACATTCAGCGATACCGATATCAGCATTCTGATTGATTTATTGCTCATAAAACCTGATTCTCCTCTTCCTTAATAAGCTACACTATATATGATTCACCCAAAAAAATCAAGGTCTATGTCTATTGCCTCCGCTATATCCTTATATATGTCCCTTACAAATCTGCAAAATGTAATTTCCGTCATAAGATATCGGTTTACAATATCCTGATTACGCATATCAGCATATTCATTATTAAGATTTTCCATCGCCGCAAACATATCTGGTACATCCTGCGAATTCTGCAATTCAAAATTCTTCATGCGGAATTCATCCACCTGTCTTTTAAGGTCAGGTGTTCTGTCCATTTCAGCCTGAAGTCTTCTGTATTCCTTATATTCTTCACTGTTAAGAATCTCATGTATAATTTCTTTCTTAAGCTCATCAATTCTACGCATGAAAAACACCTCTTTGTATGCCTGCAACAATATCCTGCAACATTAAACCTGTGCCTCCATAATAATTGGAAGTATAACAGGATTTCTCTTCATCTTCTTCCAGAGATACTCACTTAAGTCATCCTTAATAATATTCTTAATCTTACTCCAGTCAGTAATATTCTTATCAAGGCATCTTTCAACTGAATCAGATACAATAGCTCTTGCCTCATCAAGAAGCTCTTCTGCTTCTCTTACATATACAAAACCTCTTGTTACAATATCCGGTCCTGCAATAAGCTGTCCTGTGTACTTTTCAAGCGTAAGAACAACAATGATAATACCATTCTCTGCTAAGTTCTGTCTGTCTCTTAATACGATATTACCTACATCACCTACACCAAGACCATCGACAAGGATAGCTCCTGTCTGTACATGGTCAACAATCTGTGCATGCTCATCATTAAGTTCAAGTACATCACCAGACTTGGCAATAATAACATGATCCTTGTCATATCCAAGTGACATTACAACATCTCTCTGTGCAACAAGATGTCTGTATTCACCATGGACAGGAATAGAATACTTAGGCTTTACAAGTGAATATATAAGCTTAATCTCTTCCTGACATGCATGTCCTGATACATGTGTATCCTGGAATATAACCTTAGCGCCCTTCATTCCAAGTTCATTAATAACCTTGGCAACTGACTTCTCATTACCCGGAATAGGTGTTGAAGAAAATACAACACAATCTCCTGGCTGGATAGATACCTTTCTGTGAAGGTTGGCTGCCATTCTTGAAAGTGCCGCCATTGATTCACCCTGACTGCCAGTTGTAATAAGAACAATCTGCTCAGGAGTATAATTCTTCATCTCATCTGTTTCAATAAGAGTTCCGTCAGGTATCTTTAAATAATCAAGGTCTTCTGCAACCTCGATGATATTAACCATGCTTCGTCCTTCGACGCAGACTTTTCTTCCATACTTAACCGCTGAATTAATAATCTGCTGCACTCGGTCAACATTAGATGCAAATGTAGCAATAATAATTCTGCTGTTCTTATTATCATTGAAAATCTTTTCAAATGTAGCACCAACTGTCTTTTCTGACATGGTAAATCCAGGTCTTAAAGCATTGGTACTGTCACACATAAGGGCAAGTACACCCTTCTTTCCAAGTTCACCAAGTCTCTGAAGATCAATAGGATCACCATATACAGGAGTGTAATCAACCTTAAAGTCTCCTGTGTGGACAATAATTCCTGCCGGTGAATATATGGCAAGTGCTGCCGCATCTGCAATACTGTGGTTAGTTCTTATGAATTCAACCCTGAAATCTCCAAGAGTTACAGACTGTCCATACTTAACAACCTTTCTCTTGACTGACTTTAACATATTATGTTCCTTAAGCTTTGACTCTATAAGTCCCATAGTAAGCTTAGTAGCGTATATAGGAACATTGACATCCTTTAAAACATATGGAATTGCACCAATATGATCCTCATGTCCATGAGTTATAACGAATCCCTTAACCTTATTAAGATTCTCTTTAAGATAAGTAACATCTGGTATAACCAGATCAATACCAAGCATATCTTCCTCTGGGAAAGATAAACCGCAATCCACAACAACAATACTGTCATCGTACTCAATGGCAGTAATGTTCATTCCTATCTGTTCAAGACCACCCAAAGGTATAATCTTGACAGATGCATTCTCTTCTTTTTTCATAAACACCTCATAATAAAATAAAAATATAAATATGAATAAGGCTCACACCTTATTTAAGTTCAACATCATCATCCATCAGTCTGAGAACACCTTGCCAACTGCTTCAAGCTCACTGTCGTCCTCTACGAATTCATACACTGCCTCTTCGCTCACTGCTTCAGATACATCCTTTAAAATATACGCTTCTGCTTCCTCGTCCTCACTGTCAGACTCAGATACAAGCAGATAATTAATTCCGTTAATTCTTGTCTCATCAACTATAAAAAATTCAATCTTTTCGCCATTCTCATCAATAAATTCAAGCTTTTCCATTAAAAACAAATCCTCCAAATATTACTTCTGCTTAGATTCCATATATCCACGCAAAATAAAAACAGCCGCAAGCTGATCAATAACTGTCTTGCGGTTCTCTCGCCTCATCCCGCATTCTTCAAGGACTTCATCTGCTTCAACTGTAGTAAGTCTCTCATCCCACAGTGTTACAGGTAATCCTGTGCGTCTCTCCAGTGCTGCTGCAAATTCTTCACAGGCCTTAGCCCGTTCCCCAATAGTATCATCCATATTCTTAGGATAACCAACCACGATTTCAGTTACATCATATTCGGATATGATCTGTTCTATCCTGGCATAAGTTCTTCGTAACTTATTATTCTCTTTTCTTGTTATCGTCTCGAAAGGCTGTGCAGTTATCCCAAGCGGATCACTTAAGGCAACTCCAACAGTCTTCGTTCCGACATCTAAGCCTATAATTCTCATATTATAAGCCTTTACCTTCAATAAAGTATCTTACAACCTCTTCTACAAGTTCATCTCTTTCAGCCTTCATAATAAGACTTCTTGCATTATTATGGCTTGTAATATATGTTGGGTCTCCAGACATAATGTAACCTACTATCTGATTAACCGGATTGTACCCCTTCTCCTTAAGTGCAAGATATACCTGCTCAAGTATTCCTTCTACTGAAATTGTCTTCTCTGGTTGAGTTTTAAAAAATTGAGTGTTGTTATCTACCATATCTACCACGCCCTTTCGTATATTGTTTATAATATAATAAATATGCGAATTATACAAGTGCCTGACATAAAAAAGATTGTAAAAAAAATGTAAAAAAACTGCCCGGACGGCATGTATTTGTCCGGACAGTTATCTTATCACCATATGCTGTTATATAATTAATTAAGATTTCCGCCATCTGAATTCGGCATCGTACCCATAGTAATATTAAGATTACCATTTCTTACTCTTAACTCATCTATGAACTGCTTCTGCTCGCTCTCGTCTTTCATCCTGCATTCATAGGTAAGTTCAAACATTGTACCCATATTAGTTGTCTTTACTTTTCTGAGTTCATTTTCACTAAGATACTTAGCGAATATATCATCAAATACTGCCATATAGTTAAGATTCTCAGGAATTGTGATTCTTAACTGCTTTCTGTTCTCACCTCTTGAGCCAAAGCCTGTAAGTGAAAGTACTATAAGTACTGCAAGAATTATTACTGTAAAGCATACTGCAAATGTTACAAAACCAAGTCCGCATGCAAGACCTGATGCCATTGCAAAGAATACTACTGATATATCCTTGGCGCTTCCCGGTGCTGAACGGAATCTAACCAGTGCGAAAGCACCTGCCATTGAGAATGCTCTTGCCACATTGCTTCCTACAAGAAGGATGACTGCTGCCACAATTGCCGGGAGCAGGGCAAGTCCGATTATAAAGCTCTTATTGTATCCATCCCTCTTGGATACAAGTGTGTATACAAATGCTATCACAAGACCAATAACAACTGCTGTTAATATCCCTGTTATTGACTGACTAATGCTGATTGCATTATCTGTTGTTGATGTAAATATTGATTCAAACATAAATTTTCTCCTTTATACATTAAACTTGTGTAATTTGACAGAACATACTGTTTATACTCCGTACCATACTTGGAAAACGATACAGGATAAATATTAAGTCCTGATATAATTTTAGTAAACCACAGCGGAACAGCGCCGCTTATCTTAACTTCCATTAAATACTGACCATCCGGAAGGAGCTTATTTCCATAGCTTCCATGTTCAAGTCTCACATCTTCCCTTCTGGTCGTGATATTTTTATCAAATGTAATTCTGAAATCTCCATCATCTTTTTCAAAGTACGCAAATCTGTCATATGAAAGATAAAGCTTCGGCTGTAACTTATAGAAATCTTTAAAATAGTCAATCTCTTTAAGTACCTGTCTGTTTATTTTATTTTGTTCAAAATCAGGCTGCACACCCGAATCAAGATAATCATATGCCTCTTTAAGCGTCATTGAAGTTCTTCTTTTGTTGACAATACCGTTATATTTTTTCTTTATTTCTACAAAGACGGTATCTGTAAGCTCTGGCGTCCCATAAGCTCTCAGTCTTAACTTTTCCTTGTAGACCGGTTTTTCAATAGATGCTCTTATAAGCTGGTCATTCTCAGTATCATAATATATGTTACTGATTCTGTACGCCTCACCATTTCTGTTATATGCATCCGGATTCATATAATCAGCTATCTGGTAAGTCAGCTTATGAAAAGTATCTTCATCTATAATGTATTTCTTCTCATAACGGTTAAAAACTTCAATTGCCATATCAGGCACTCCTTTCTGTCTCTTTTGTTCTTACAAGTAAGATATTAATTGGAAAATGTGACCAAATCATGTAAAAAATAAGTAAAATCAGTGTAGTTTTGTGAACACATTTAAAGGCACTAAAAAAGGATGCCACATTCGCGGCATCCTTAAAAAAACTACTTCATATGTACATCAAGCTGGTTGAACGGAATCTCAATTCCATTCTCATCAAATATATTCTTATATCTTTCAAGCAGGTTAAATCTTACATTCCAGTAGTCTGCTGTATTAACCCAGGCTCTTGTTTCAAGTGTTACACAGCTTTCATCAAGACTCTTGACAACTACCAGAATATCCTTGTCCTTAAGTATTCCCTTTTCGCTGTTAATAACCTGTTCAAGAAGCTTCTTGGCTTTAGGAATATCCGATGAATAACCAATTCCTATCTGAATATCGATTCTTCTTGTATTCTCTGCGCCTACGTTAACAATACTTGAATTAGAAAGTGAACCGTTCGGAAGCATTACTACTTTATTATCAATAGTAACAAGCCTTGTGTAAAGAATCTCTATAGACTTTACAGTTCCTTCATTAGTTCCGACTATAATATAATCACCAACCTTAAAAGGCTTGAATATAAGAATAAGAATTCCTCCTGCAAAGTTTGAAAGGCTTCCCTGCAGGGACATACCAATCGCAAGTGCTGCAGAACCAAAAAGCGTCAGCAGTGATGTCGTCTGGAATCCCAGCTTATCCACAACTATCATGATAAGTATTGCATACATTGCAAACTTAAGCACTGATACCACAAAATTAACAACACCCTTATCAAGAGAACTTCTGTCAAGCATCTTCTTGACAATCTTATCAAGAACCTTAATTATCTTCTTACCGATAACCCATATTATTACTGCAATAACCAGTTTCCCAATAAGTGAAACCGACCAGTTTCCCAAGTCATTGAGTAACTGCTTTAAATGAGCAATCGAAAAGAATTTAGTTATCTCACCTGTTTCCTGCTGAATTGTTGTGGCTGCATCTGCCACAAGCCCTATGAATCCCATAGCAATCCCCTTTCGTATTATTTCATTTTCTTCTTAAGCTGTTCTAACTGCTTCTTAGTTTCAATATCAATCTCTTCGCTTGCGCGTGCAGCTTCCTCCGCCTTTCTTACAGCCTCTTCCTTTGCTTCAAGTGCTTCCCTGCACGCTTTCTCAGCCTGCTGTCTTGCTTCAACCGCGCGCTTTGCTTCCTCAGCCGCAGCAAGCTCAAGTCTTTCTGCCTCTGCTGCCTTTTTCATAGCCTCCTGCTTTGCAACAGCAGCTCTCTTTAACACAGCAATCTCTTCAAGTTCAAGCTGTGTATATGGTTCACAGTTATATATGACAACTGAAAGTCCCGGCAATGTAACATCAATATATTCCATATCATCACCATCATTATCTGACCTGATAATCTGTCCATTGACCTTCTCATCACCACCGAATTTCTTCCACTCACTGTTAAGCACTTCTTTATATTTACCACGTACATCAACATGAAGTCTGTACCCTTCTCTCTTAACAGGTGTGAAATTAACTGCAACAACTAACTTATTACCCTTGCTGTCCATTCTCTGCATTGCAATAACTGTCTCGTCCGGATTAGAATTTTCAAGCCACATAAAGCCTTCCGGGTCATTGTCAAGCTCGTACATAGCCGCATTTTTAGCGTAGAACTTATTAAGCTCTGCCATGAACTTTTCAATTCCGGCATCCTGTCCTGCAGTAAACATCTTGCATCCCGGATGCGCATACATGAATCCAAGTGCCGCCTTTATATCTGACAAATGTGTCTTTTCATCACTGCCTGACACCATATCCACAAATGCCTTCTCCCTGAAATCATCATGATTAAGCGACAATATGAAATCCTCACCATAATTGTAAAGCATCCCATATGTCAGCTTATCATACTCACCTTTTCTAAACAGTGGGTCAGTTCCCATGAATTCAAGAAAATCCTTAGTCCAACAGTTATTCTGCTTATAAGAAAATCCAAGCGGGTCATCATTATCTGCCGCCGTAACACCAAACCAGCCGCTCGATTCCTCAGCTATTGTAAAGCATCCATCTTTTCTTTTCGCAATACATTTGTTCATAGTCTTAATAAATTCAATTGCATCAAGATTTTCATTGCCGCCATATATATTAGGTGTCCATGTGCCCGGCTGCTTGCCATAATCAAGATAAAGCATTGAAGCCACTCCATCAATCCTGATACCGTCAATATGGTAGTCATTCAGCCACATTAAAACACTCGACATAAGAAAGCTTCTGACAGCCCCTTTCTTATAGTCAAATGTAACAACATTCCAATCAGGATGCTTCTCAAGTGAAGGCTTAAGATATCCGTAAGCATCTGCTCCGTCAAAATCATACAAGCCCTTTGATTCTGTGCCAAAATAAGCACCATTCCAGTCCATTATTACGCCAATTCCGGCATTATGGAAATTATCAACAAGCTTCTTAAAGCCATCACAGCCTCCTGCTCTGTGGGAAGGTGCAAAATATCCGATAGTCGAATATCCATCCATATCCTCATTAAGGTATTCCGATACAGGAAGCAGACATACATGTGTATATCCCTGCTCTTTTACATAATCAACAATATATTCCTTTTTCTCTGCCTTGCTCCAGTTATCAAGTGAAACCTCATATACAGTGACAGGTGTCTTTTTAGCCGCCTCTCTCTTGCGCTTTAACATCCATGCACTGTCATTCCATACATATGAACCAAGCGCCTTTTCATCACTTACAACAGAAGCTGTTACAGGTATAGTATTAATCGTCCTTGAAACAGGATCTAACTTTCTTACCGTTCCCCTGCCCTGTTTCTTAATTTCATACATATATTCACAGCCTGCTTCCAGCCCCGGTATAAACAGTTCAAATACGCCTGTATCATCAATTCTTTGCATTATGTGGACTCTGCCATCATATTTGTTAAATTCACCAACTACGCTTACACTGAGTGCTTTAGGCGCCCATACTGTAAAAAGCACGCCACTTACTCCATTGACAATTGTTTCATGCGCACCAAATATACCAGCCGCATTCATTTCTTCCCCTGCAAGAAATGCTTTATAGCTGTCTGCTTTCGTAACATTTTCAAATGCATACGGGTCGGAATATTCTATAACCTCTCCATTAACCTTTTCAACTGAATATGTGTATGAAAGCTTTTTCTTTGATGAAACAAGTACTGCAAAAAATCCCGCTTCATCAACCTTTTCCATATTAATAGCAGTCTTTCTACCTTCTATATGCAGTTTAACCGCTACCGCATCAGGGCGCATAATCTGTATAAGAAGTCCCTTACCGGTAACATGTGCCCCAAGCAGCTCCTTTGGCTTGTCACACTCTGCATATACAATTCCCTCTATCTCCGGCCAGTTCATCAGGCCGTATAAGTTTTTATTCATACATTACCCCCATCCACTGTTTAAAGCATTCCGTCCATGTTGACACCTGTGGCTCATAATGTCCCATATTCTTAGTCGCAGTCTCTCTTGTACCAAGTCCAAGACCATGAGTACCTTTAGCATATACATGATAATCAAACGGAATCTCCTGTTTTCTTAACGCCTCTACCATAAGTAGTGAATTTTCAAGCGGAACTGTCTTATCTTCACATGTATGCCATATGAATGCAGGTGGTGTGTCCTTATCCACTCTCTTTTCTATAGACACTTCATCTATAAACTCGTCATACTTTTCCCCAAGACTTCTCTCAAATGATGCCCTGTGTGCATCAATTCCTGATGTAATTACAGGATAACCTAACAGCATGCCATCAGGCTTAACATACTCATGACTGCAGTGAAGTACATTTTCCAGAAGATAATCAAGTCTTTCAGAATTCCATCCTGTTCCAAGAAGTCCTGCGACATGTCCTCCTGCCGAGAATCCCGCAATAATAATCTTATCAGGATCAACATCCCACTCTGCTGCATTATCTCTTACATACTTCATTGTATAGGCTGCCTCAAAAAGCTGTGCTGGATACGTAACAGGTGTAAGACTGTATCTTAATACAACAGCATTATACCCCATATCAAGCATCTTAATAGCTATAGCTTCTCCCTCTCTTGGAGAATGGTGGTTATATCCGCCACCCGGACAGATAACAATAAGAGGTCTCTTAAACGGATCCTGATCGTTTGGAAATACATCCTTTATATAAGTTGTTATAGTGGCACTCCCCTGTTGTTCTATCCCCAACTCTTTATATGGTAAATCTATTGTAATTGTTTCATGTAACATAATGTTCTCCTTCTAGCCAATTTATTCTGTATATTATGTCTGTAGTGTAGTGGTGGTGCTGTGTGTGTTATTAAGTACTTGGTCGATTTATGACGAGCTGTGTGGGAGTTAATGCCGTTAGATGCATAAGTGCTGTGAATGAAAGCTCGTTCAAGCGAAGCGCGTTTGCTTTCGTTCACAGTAAAAAACTTTGCAGATAACGGCATTTACTCCCACTAAGCGCAGGAATCATGAGACCATGTACTTAATAACATACACAGCACCATCCATCACATCTACACTTCTACAAAAAGCAGATTAATATCTACTTAGAATCTATGTATGAATAATCCGCTTCTTAATTTAGGCTCAAACCATGTTGATTTAGGTGGCATTAACAAGCCTGCGTCCGCTACTGCGAATAATTCTCCTATTGATGTTGCATACATTGAGAAGGCTAAGACGCAATCATTGTCACATCTTCTCTCAAGCTCGCCTAAACCACGGATTCCGCCTACGAAATCTATTCTCTTATCTGTCTTAGGGTCGTGGATTCCTAAGAGTGGTTCTAAGACGTTGTTCTGGAGGACTGCTACATCCAAGCCGTCTACCGGGTCACTGCTTAAGATTTCTTCTTTGGCTGTGAGTATGTACCACTTTTTGCCAAGATACATTCCGAATTCACCCTTCTTTGAAGGAGCAACCTGTGTGCTGCTCCCGCTTACAGTGAATTTTTCTTTAATCTTTGTTATGAACTCTTCTTCGCTTAAACCATTCAGGTCCTTTACTACCCTGTTGTATGGCATTATCATGAGTTCTTCATCCGGGAATAATACTGACAGGAAATAATTGAACTCTTCATTGCCTGTATATCCCGGATTAGCTTCTCTTCTGCGTAACCCCACCTTTACAGCAGAAGCTGCCCTGTGGTGTCCGTCCGCAATATATATCTGGTTAATTCCTGCAAATGCATTCTCTATAGCCTCTACGGATTCTTTACTGCTTATTTTCCATACCTTATGTCTTATTCCATCAACCGCTGTAAAACTGTATACAGGCTTTTCCTGCTTGGCTTTGGCAACCTCTGCACTTATTACTGCATTAGCTCTGTATGCTAAGAATATAGGACCTGTCTGGGCGCTGCATGTATCAACATGGTTGATTCTGTCTAATTCCTTGTCTGCTCTTGTGTTCTCATGCTTCTTAATAACATTATTAAGATAATCATCAATAGACGCACATGCTACAATTCCTGTCTGTGTTCTTCCATCCATTGTAAGCTCGTACACATAATATGCCTTGTCCTTATCTGTTATAAATGTTCCATCATCTATAGCTTCCATAAGCATATCGTGAGCCTTCTTATATACCTGCTCACTATACATATCAACAGATTCATCAAACTGTGTCTCTGCCCTGTCAATCTTAAGAAATGATAATGGCTCTCTTTCTACCTCTGCCCTTGCTTCCTTTGAATCATACACATCATAGGGAAGCGCTGCTACTCTGTCTGCCACTTTCTCAGCTGGTCTGACACATTCAAATGGTCTTATTACTGCCATACTAACCTCCATCCGCACTATTTAACTTAAGTACTATACTTTCATATATTAGATATATTTTAACATTCAGACAACCTTAATACAAGAAAGACCAGCCAAATGTTACAACAAATGACTGGTCTTTAATACTATTCACATTAAATATAATTACTTAATAACTCTTACCTTGATAACACCTTCAATTGCTGAAAGTTCTTCAACTACTGCATCTGATGCTGATGATTCAATATCTAAGAGAGAATATGCATAATCACCTCTTGACTGGTTAGCCATAGATGCAATGTTGATGCCTGCTGCACCAAGAACCGTTGTTATCTTGCTGATAACTGCTGGTACATTCTTGTGGCATACTGTAATTCTTCCTTCAGTTGCGCATACTCCGCAATCACAGTTAGGATAGTTAACTGAATTAACGATATTACCATTCTCGATAAAGTTTCTAAGTTCCTTAACTGCCATAACTGCACAGTTGTCTTCAGCTTCTGCTGTTGAAGCTCCAAGATGAGGAAGAACAATTGCACCTTCCATCTTAGCTGTTGTTGGGTTAGGGAAATCTGAAACATAAGTCTTAACTCTTCCAGACTTAAGTGCCTCTCCGATAGCAGCTTCATCAACAAGTACATCTCTTGCACAGTTGATAATTACTGTTCCGTCCTGCATTAAGTCGAATGCTTCCTTGTTAATCATTCCCTTAGTGCTGTCAAGTGCTGGAACATGAACTGTAATATAGTTACATTCCTTATAGATATCCTTAACATCAGATATATACTTAACTTCACTTGAAAGATTCCATGCTGCCTTAACTGAAACATATGGATCATATCCGTATACTTCCATTCCAAGTGCAACTGCTGCATTGGCAACTAACTGACCGATTGCTCCAAGACCGATAACACCGAGCTTCTTACCCTTGATTTCCTGTCCTGCAAATGCTTTCTTAGCCTTCTCAGTTGCTTTAGCAATATCAGGGTCTTCTGCATTATCAGCAACCCACTTGTTACCACCGATTAAATCTCTTGATGCTAAAAGCATAGCTGCAATAACCTGCTCCTTAACTGCGTTAGCATTAGCTCCTGGTGTGTTGAAAACAACAATACCTTCCTCTGCACATTTGTCAAGAGGAATATTATTAACACCTGCACCAGCTCTTGCAATTGCAAGAAGATTATCACTAAGCTCCATATCATGCATCTTGGCACTTCTTACAAGTACAGCCTGTGCGTCTTCAAATGAGCTCTCTGTATTATAGTCATCTGAGAAAAGCTTTAATCCGCAGGCTGCTATATTATTAAGACAATTAACATTAATCATTATGCATTCTCCTTCTCGAACTTCTTCATGAATTCAACAAGCTTCTCTACACCTTCGATTGGCATAGCATTGTAGATAGATGCTCTCATACCGCCAACAGTTCTGTGTCCCTTAAGGTTAACAAATCCTGCAGCTGCAGCTTCCTTAATGAACTTGGCTTCCATAGCATCCTTAGCTTCCTTATCTTCAATGTTGCATACGAAAGGTACATTCATAAGTGAACGGTCTTCCTTAACAACTGTTCCCATGAATAACTTGCTCTCGTCAAGGAAATCATAAAGAATCTTAGCCTTCTTCTCGTTGTGTTCCTTCATTGCTGAAAGTCCACCCATCTTCTTAATCCACTTGAATACCTTGCCACAGATATAGATATTGTAGCATGGTGGTGTATTGTAAAGAGAATCTGCATCTGCCTGTGTCTTCCACTTAAGCATTGTAGGAGTTCCTGGAAGAACATCATCTGTTATAAGATCTTCTCTGATAATTGCAATTACAACGCCTGCTGGTCCGATGTTCTTCTGAACACCGCCGTATACAACGCCGTACTTAGTTACATCCATAGGCTCTGATAAGAAGCATGATGAAACATCAGATACAAGAATGTGTCCCTTAGTATTAGGTAATGTCTTATACTTTGTTCCGTAAATTGTGTTGTTCTCGCAGATATATACATAGTCAAGATCCTCTGGAATATCAAGATCTGAGCAGTCTGGAATATATGTAAATGTCTTATCTGCTGAAGAAGCAAGTTCTACAGCCTCGCCGTATATTTTAGCTTCTGCAAATGCTTTCTTAGCCCACTGTCCTGTAAGGATATAACCTGCCTTTTTATTCTTCATAAGGTTCATAGGTACTTCAGCGAAGAACTGCGATGCACCACCCTGTAAAAATAACACCTTATAGTTATCTGGGATGTTAAGAAGGTCTCTTAAGTCCTTCTCTGCTTCTTTGATGATGTTGTCATAAACCTTGGATCTGTGGCTCATTTCCATTACCGACTGTCCGCTTCCCTGGTAATCTAACATTTCATCTGCTGCTTCTTTGAGTACTTCCTCTGGTAAAACAGCTGGACCAGCGCTAAAGTTATAAACTCTACTCACCTTTTCTTCCTCCTAAAATATAAAATATTATGAACTATTTTAGTCCTTTATCACATTAAAGTCAATATATGAATTATTTCTTGTTATTAAGGTCTTCTCTGTCGAATGCCTCTGAGATTGCAGCCCCCGGTGAAACCATAGGGAATACCTTGTCTTCTCTGTCAATATGACAGTCAATAACACATGGAATATTGAGTTCAATTGCTTCTTTAAATGCTTTCTCAAACTCCTCTATTGTATCAACGCTGTAAGCCTTGGCTCCCATTCCTTCTGAAACCTTAACAAAATCTACCTGATCATCAAGAACTGTAGCTGAATATCTCTTGCCATAGAAAAGATCCTGCCACTGTCTTACCATTCCAAGTACATGGTTATTAAATATAACTTCAATAACAGGAATGTTATATCTGGTTGCTGTTGCAACTTCATTCATATTCATACGGAAGCAGCCATCACCTGCAATGTTGACAACAGTCTTATCCTTGCGTCCAACCTTGGCACCGATACATGCACCAAGTCCATATCCCATAGTTCCAAGTCCTCCTGATGTAAGAAGTGTTCTTGGCTCTTTGAACTTATAATGCTGTGCAGCCCACATCTGATGCTGTCCAACATCTGTTGTGATAATTGCATCACCATTTGTAATCTCGTATATCTTCTCCATGATAAGAGGTCCGTTAAGAATGTCTCTGTTATATCTCATAGGATAATCAAGCTTATAAGCCTTGATATGCTCCATCCAGTCTGAGTGATCCTGCTTATCTAACTTGTCATTGATTCTCTTAAGGATTTCCTTAGCATCACCAAGTACATGTGCATCTGTCTTGACATTCTTGTTAATCTCAGCCGCATCAACGTCAAACTGAAGAATCTTGGCATTCTTAGCGAATTTCTTAGTATTACCAGTAACTCGGTCTGAGAATCTTGCACCAACTACGATAAGAAGATCACATTCTGAAACTCCGTAGTTAGATGTCTTAGTACCATGCATGCCAAGCATTCCTGTATATCTTTCATTAGATCCGTCAAATGCGCCCTTACCCATAAGTGAGTCACATACCGGTGCATCAACCTTCTCAACAAACTTCTTAAGTTCATCAGATGCCTCTGATATAACAGCTCCGCCACCAACGAATACATATGGCTTCTTAGCTTTCTTAATAAGCGTCACAGCCTTGTCGATATCTTCTTCCTTAATGCTTGCTGTAATTCTGTCTACAGGCTTTGGAACTCTTGGTGTGTACTCACACTCTGCTGCTGTTACATCCTTAGTAACATCAACCAGTACAGGACCCGGTCTGCCTTCCTTTGCGATTCTGAAAGCATTTCTTAATGTCTTTGCAAGATCCTTTACATTCTTGACAATATAGCTGTGCTTTGTAATTGGCATTGTAACACCAGCTATATCAATCTCCTGAAAGCTGTCTCTTCCAAGAAGAGGAACTGTTACATTACATGTAATTGCAACCATAGGAACTGAATCCATATAAGCTGTAGCAATACCTGTTACAAGGTTAGTTGCTCCAGGACCTGATGTTGCAAAACACACACCAACCTTACCTGTTGCTCTTGCATATCCATCAGCAGCATGCGATGCACCCTGCTCATGTGATGTAAGAATATGAGTTATCTCATCTGAATGCTTATAAAGAGCATCATATACATTAAGAATAGCTCCACCAGGGTATCCAAATATTGTATCAACGCCCTGTTCTTTCAAGCATTCAACAATTATCTCTGAACCATTTAACTTCATTTATCTTCTCCTGATTTCTCTTTAATGTCTTTTTATAATTATATTAAATATTACTCTTCTGCTGAACTTTTAAGAATAGCTCCTCTGTTTCCTGATGTAACGAGTGAAGCATATCTCTTTAAGTATCCTGTTGTTACCTTAGGTTCTCTTGGCTGCCACTTAGCCTTTCTTGCAGCAAGTTCTTCATCTGATACCTTAAGTTCAAGTTTAAGTCCCGGAATATCAATACTGATGATATCTCCTTCTTCAACTAATGAAATAGGTCCGCCAACAGCAGCCTCTGGTGATACATGGCCAATAGAAGCTCCACGGCTTGCACCTGAGAATCGTCCATCTGTAATAAGAGCAACTGATGAGCCAAGTCCCATACCTGCAATAGCTGATGTAGGATTAAGCATTTCTCTCATACCAGGACCACCCTTAGGGCCTTCGTAACGGATAACAACTACATCACCTTCAACTATCTTACCACCCTTAATAGCAGCAATTGCATCTTCTTCTGAATCAAATACTCTTGCCGGACCTTCGTGTACAAGCATCTCTGGAACAACTGCTGAACGCTTGACTACTGATCCGTCTGGTGCAAGATTTCCTGAAAGAACTGCAAGACCACCTGTCTTACTGTATGCATTATCAACTGTTCTTATGACTTCAGGATTACGGTTGTATGCTGTTGCTATGCACTCGCCGATTGTCTTTCCTGAAACTGTCAGGCAGTCTGTATTAAGAAGTCCGATATCTGCAAGCTCTTTCATAACTGCATATACACCGCCTGCTTCATTAAGGTCTTCCATGTATGTTGGACCTGCTGGTGCAAGGTGGCAGAGATTAGGAGTCTTTTCACTTATTGGGTTAGCGAATTTGATATCGAAATCAAATCCTATCTCATGTGCAATAGCCGGAAGGTGAAGCATTGAATTAGTAGAACATCCAAGTGCCATATCTACTGTAAGGGCATTCATAATAGAATCCTTAGTGATGATATCTCTTGCTGTGATTCCCTTATTAACCATATCCATAACAGCCATGCCTGCGTGCTTTGCAAGCTTGATTCTCTCTGAATATACTGCTGGAATTGTACCATTGCCGCGAAGTCCCATACCAAGTGCCTCTGTAAGGCAGTTCATTGAATTGGCTGTGTACATGCCTGAACATGAACCACATGTTGGGCATACCTTTTCCTCAAACTCAAGTACATCTTCCTCTGTCATTGTTCCTGCTGCATATGAACCAACAGCCTCAAACATTGAAGAAAGGCTTCTCTTCTTACCCTTAACATGACCTGCAAGCATTGGTCCGCCTGATACGAATACAGTTGGAAGATTAAGTCTTGCTGCTGCCATTAAAAGTCCGGGAACATTCTTATCACAGTTAGGAACCATTACAAGTCCGTCAAACTGATGTGCAATTGCCATACACTCTGTTGAATCTGCAATTAAATCTCTTGTTACTAAAGAATATTTCATTCCGACATGTCCCATTGCAATACCATCACACACTGCAATAGCAGGGAATACTACAGGCACACCGCCTGCCTCAGCAACTCCTAATTTAACTGCATTGACAATCTTATCAATATTCATATGACCTGGTACAATCTCATTATAAGAGCTTACAATACCAATCATAGGTTTCTTCATCTCTTCTGCTGTGAAGCCAAGTGCATTAAAAAGGCTTCGTGCAGGTGCCTGCTGCATACCACTTCTGGCGTTATCACTTATCATAGCTTATCTCCTTAATATATGTATTATTTAAAATGTATTAAACTCTCTCTGCGATTAAGTCGCCCATCTTGTCAGTTCCTACAAGTGTGCATCCTTCTGACATAATATCAGTTGTTCTGTAGCCTTCCTTTAAAACGGCTGCGACTGCTGCTTCAATAGCATCTGCTTCCTTGTCAAGATCAAGTGAGTATCTTAACATCATGGCTGCACTGAGAATTGTAGCAATTGGATTAGCAACATTCTTTCCTGCAATATCAGGTGCTGAACCATGGCTTGGCTCATAAAGCCCTAACTTAGTCTTATTAAGGCTTGCACTTGATAACATTCCGATTGAACCTGTTATCATACTTGCCTCATCTGATAATATATCTCCAAACATGTTCTCAGTAAGAATAACATCGAACTGTCCAGGATTCATAACAAGCTGCATAGCACAGTTATCTACAAGCATGTCTGAAACTTCAACTTCCGGATAATCCTTTGCAACCTCATGTACAATCTTTCTCCAGAGTCTTGAAGAATCAAGAACATTTGCCTTATCAACGCTTGTTACTTTCTTTCTTCTCTTCATTGCAATCTCAAATCCCTTAATTGCAATTCTTCTGATTTCTTCTTCATTATATGTAAGTGTATCAACGGCTGTCTCCAATCCGTCAATTTCCTTAGTATATCTATCACCAAAGTAAAGGCCGCCTGTAAGCTCTCTCATAATAACCATATCAAATCCGTCACCGATTATTTCTTCCTTTAATGGACACGCTGCCTTAAGTTCATCATAAAGATATGCCGGACGTAAATTAGCAAAAAGTCCTAATTCCTTACGAATCTTTAAAAGTCCCGCTTCTGGTCTTAAATTAGGTGCAACATCATACCACTTGGAATTACCCACATTGCCGCCAACTGCTCCAAGAAGTACAGCATCAGATGCTTTAGCTGTTGCTACTGCTTCATCTGTAAGTGGAACGCCATACTCATCAATTGAACATCCACCCATAAGAATCTTGGTATAATCGAACTTGTGACCGTATTTGTCAGCCACACTGTCAAGCACTTTCACAGCCTCTCTGACGATTTCTGGTCCTATTCCATCACCTGGAATTAAAGTTATTCTGCTTTCCATAAACCTTTACCCCTTTTTCATATGATAATTCAATTTAATATGATATAACATTTGCACAACATTTTCAATAAAAAAAGGATTCCTGACCAGACAAATGTGTCTGACCCGGAATCCTGCTTTAATTAATTGCCTTTAATTATTCTGCTGATGTGCTGTCTGATGGCTTCTCAACCTGAGCAATTGCCTTCTTCTGCATTGAGATACGGCAGTTCTTGTTGTTACCGAATTCAACAATTACATCATCATCTGATATATCGATAAGAACACCATAGAAACCGCTTGTTGTAAGAACATAATCACCGATTTCCATAGAATCCATAAGTGCCTGTGTTCTCTTCTGCTCCTTCTTCTGTGGCTTGATTGCAAGGAAATACATCATTGCACCAATAACAACTACATATACAATAATAATACCAATTGAACCCATAATAATTCCTCCAGATTTTCTTTCAAACTTAACATATAATACATAATTGACGGCAACTTGTCTACCACAAAATGTATTTTTTACAAAATATTTATAAACATACGGCAGTACTGCCAATTAACATTGCTTATCAGTCCAAATGCTTAATATTACTGCTTGTCGTATGTCTTCATCTGATATAATGTCTCTTCCTTGAAGCTTGCATATCTTCCTTCTTCAATCGCACCTCTTATGTCTGTCATAAGATGGTTGTAGTAGTAAAGATTATGAAGAACGCACAGACGCATACCAAGCATTTCCTTAGCTTTAAGAAGATGTCTTACATACGCTCTTGTGTAATTCTGGCAGCAAGGACATCCACAGCCTTCCTCGATTGGTGCTGTATCTGTCTCATACTTTGCATTAAAAAGGTTAATCTTTCCGAACTTAGTATATACATGTCCGTGACGGCCATTTCTTGAAGGATATACGCAGTCGAAGAAATCAATTCCTCTGTCTACTGACTCAAGAATATTGGCTGGTGTTCCAACACCCATAAGGTATGTTGGCTTATCCTGTGGAAGATATGGCACTACATTATCGAGTACATCATACATTTCCTCATGTGTTTCACCTACGGCAAGTCCGCCTACTGCATAACCGTCAAGGTCTAACTCTGATATTCTCTTAGCATGGTCAATTCTTATATCATTGAACACACCACCCTGATTGATACCGAAAAGCATCTGATCCGGATTAACTGTATCAGGAAGTGAGTTAAGCCTTGCCATCTCTTTCTTGCAGCGCTCTAACCAGCGGTATGTTCTGTCAACAGAATTCTGGATATACTTTCTGTCTGCTTTGGCTGGCGCACACTCGTCAAATGCCATTGCAATTGTTGAACCGAGATTAGACTGTATCTGCATACTTTCCTCTGGTCCCATAAATATCTTATGACCGTCAATATGTGACTGGAAAGTAACGCCCTCTTCCTTAATCTTACGGAGTCCTGCAAGTGAGAACACCTGGAATCCACCCGAATCTGTAAGGATTGGCTTGTCCCAATTCATAAACTTGTGAAGTCCTCCAAGCTGCTTAATTATCTTATCGCCCGGTCTTACATGAAGATGGTAAGTATTAGATAATTCAATCTGTGTTCCTATCTGCTGTAAATCAGTTGTCGCAACCGCGCCTTTAATGGCCGCAACTGTTCCGACATTCATAAATACAGGTGTCTGCACAGTTCCATGTACTGTTGTGAACTCTGCTCTTTTTGCCCTGCCATCCGTCTTTAAAACTTTATACATATCTGCTCCTTTTATTTTCTGTAAAACTCTTTAACTTTGTCCATTCTTGCCGTCATATTGTCAAATATCAGGTCAACAAGTGTAAGTGCTGTCATAGCTTCAACCACAACAACTGCTCTTGGAACTATCATAGGATCATGTCTTCCTTTGATTGAAACCTCAATATCCTCTCCCTGCTTATTAACAGTTTCCTGCAATGCACTAATTGAAGGTGTCGGTTTTACCGCTGCCCTGAACACAAGCTCATCACCGTCGCTTATTCCGCCAAGCACTCCGCCGCTGTGATTAGTCAGCTTGCTAACCCTGCCATCCTTCATTACGAATTCATCATTATTATACTTTCCTGTAACTTTAGCTGTTTCAAAGCCGTCTCCAATCTCAAAGCCTTTGACAGCCCCGATTGACATTATTGCCTTGGCAAGATTAGCGTCAAGCTTTTCAAATGTAGGATTACCAATTCCAGTCATCATGCCTGTAACCCTGCATTCAATGACACCACCGATTGAATCTCCAACTGACATCTTGCTCTCTGCAAAAGCCTTAACCTTCTCTGCAGCTTCCTTATCAGGCATGTTAAATGCATTATTATCTCTTTCAGCTATATCAAACTTATCATAATCAATGCCAATTCCGCCGATTTCTTTAGCATATGCTGTAATATTAATTCCAAGCTCTTTAAGAATCTTCATAGCGATTGCACCGGCTGCAACTCTTCCGATTGTCTCTCTTCCAGAGCTTCTTCCACCGCCTCTGTAATCCCTGAATCCGAATTTCTCGTCAAATGTATAATCAGCATGTCCCGGTCTGTAATAATTAGCTATCTCTGAATAGTCAGCAGACCTCTGTGTCTTATTATATACTGCAAGTGATATTGGAGTTCCGGTAGTCTTGCCTTCAAATACACCTGAAAGAATATGTACCTCATCATCTTCCTTTCTTGGTGTAGTAAACTTTGACTGTCCCGGTTTTCTTCTGTCTAACTGCTCCTGAATATCTTCCTCACAAAGAGGCAGACCTGCAGGACACCCGTCAATTACAACTCCAAGTCCCTCTCCATGCGACTCTCCCCATGTTGATATCTTAAATATATTTCCAAACACTGAACCTGCCATAATATATTCTCCTCATCTTTTCAATAGGATTTATTTTAACATTATTAAAATATATATCATCAAGCAAAACCCCAATTTATTAATTTTTTATTTTTTCTTAATAGTCAAATGTATTTTATATGGTAGAATAAATGTATCAATATTTTGAATGGAGTTTATTATGGGAACTGTTATAGGAATTGATTTAGGAACAACTAACAGCTGTGTGGCTGTTATTGAAGGTGATACGCCTACCGTCATCACCAGCAAAGAAGGCTACCGCACAACCCCTTCTGTTGTAGCCTTTACAAAATCAAAGGAACGGATTGTTGGTGATGCCGCCAAGAGGCAGGCTGCCGTCAACTCTGACAGAACTATATTCTCTATCAAGAGACACATGGGTACGGACTATCGCATGAAGATTGACGGAAAGTATTATACTCCTCAGGAAATCTCTGCATTTATACTTATGAAGTTAAAGGAAGACGCTGAGGATTTCTTAGGACAGCCTGTGACAGACGCTGTTGTAACTGTGCCTGCCTATTTTACTGACGCACAGAGACAGGCTACTAAAGATGCCGGTAAGATTGCCGGGCTTAACATATTAAGAATTATCAATGAGCCTACTTCTGCCGCTCTCGCGTACGGACTTGACAATGGTACGGCACAGAAGGTTCTTGTGTATGACTTAGGTGGTGGAACTTTTGATGTATCTGTTATCGATATCGGTGATAATGTCATTGAAGTTCTTGCGACTTCAGGTGACAATCACTTAGGTGGTGATGATTTTGATGAAAGAATCGTTAATTATCTTGTTGAACAGTTTAAGATAAGTGACGGTATCAATCTTTCAAAGGATGCCTCTGCGATGCAGCGTTTAAGGGAAGAAGCTGAAAAAGCAAAGAAGGAGCTGTCTTCTTCTGTGACAACTAATATTAATCTTCCTTTTATCGCCATGGCCAAGGACGGACCGCACCATATTGATATCACTCTATCAAGACATACATTTAATGAACTTACTGCTGACCTTGTGGACAGAACAATCACCCCTGTTGAGAATGCACTGCATGATGCAGGTCTTTCCAAGACAGACATTAATATGGTTTTATTGGTTGGTGGTTCTACAAGAATCCCTGCTGTCGCTGATAAGGTAAGACAGCTTATGGGAAAAGAACCATCAAGAAATCTCAATCCTGATGAATGTGTAGCCCTTGGTGCTGCAGTTCAGGGTGGCAAGCTTGGAAACCAGCTTCAGGCCGGTTCTGCTGCTTCTGAAATCATACTTATGGATGTAACCCCTATGTCTCTTTCTATTGAGACTATGGGTGGAATTGCAAGCAGGCTTATTGAAAGAAACACTACCATTCCTACAAGACACAGCCAGATATTTACTACTGCCGGCAATTTCCAGACATCCGTTGATATCAAGGTTTTTCAGGGTGAGCGAAAGTTTACAAGGGACAACAAACTGCTTGGCAACTTCCGTCTTAATGGTATTAAACGTGCGATGGCAGGAGTCCCACAGATTGAGGTAACATTTGACATTGATGTTAATGGTATTGTCAATGTATCTGCCAAGGATTTAGGTACCGGAAGGGAACAGAGCATTACTATCACTTCAAGCTCTAACATGACCGAAGAAGAGATTGAAAAAGCCCGCTGGGAGGCTGAAATCTACAGCAAGCAGGACGAAGCATACCAGAGTTTCATTGATATAAGAGAAGACGCAGTAAGAACTCTTAATGAGGCCAACAACGCCCTTGCTGCCAACAAGAAGGTCTGGGAAAAGGATAAGAAAAAGAATGTTAAGACTCAGATTGGACATCTGGGTAAGCTTATATCTAAAGCTCCTATTGATAAACTTGATGAAGAAAGGGCAGCTTCCCTGCATGAAGCTGCGGAGGCGGTGAGAGAGGCTTTAAGGTAGTGATGAAAAAGACCGGTTCAGGCATTAACTGAACCGGTCTTTTTTTCTACTCTGCTTTCTTCCCCTTCACATTAACTATACATATTCCTATGCAAACAAGTACTAACGCTATAAGTGCATTTATTCCAAGCTCTTTGCTTCCCTCTCCAAGCCACCATGCTGAAAGAAGCACGCCGAATACCGGGTTGGTGAAACCGAAGATTGCTACCTTAGATACCGGGTTGTGCTTTAACAGTATTCCCCATATTGAGTAGGCTACGGCTGATATGCATGCAAGATAAAATAACATGAGTATTGCTGATACTGACACATGTGTAATTCTGCCTCCCATCACAAGCCCTAATATAATCATTACTATTCCGCCGAATATGAACTGATAACCGCTCAACATAACCGGATTGTCTTTCTTTGAATAGTTCTTCATAAGGCATGATGAAAATGCATATGACAACGCACATAAGAACAGACTTCCGTCACCCATAATACTTAAATTCATGTCGATTTTCTGTCCATTCATGCTGACTACGATAACACCTGCAAAACCAATCACACAGCCGATAATTTTCTTCAGATTCAGCTTTTCCTGTCTGAATATAATTGTCGATACAAGTATTACGAAAAATGTGTTAGAACCGTTAATTATTGACGCCTTTACTCCGCTGTTGTGTGCAAGTCCGATATAGAAGAATATGTACTGCAGAATTGTCTGGAACATTGCCAGTTTTACAATGCTTGGTACACTTGATTTCGTTGGAAGCAGCATTTTTCTGTTAAGAATACTTCCAATTAAGATTGTAAGCACTCCTGCAAAAACAAATCTTGTTCCTGCAAATAATACCTGTGTCCATGTTTCACTTGACGGTATCTTAAACAGCGCATATCCTAATTTTATACATGGTGATGCGCTTCCCCAAAGGAATGTACACACAAGTGCAAGGGCGCACACCACCCATGTTTTCTGTAAAAAATCTTTTTTCTCGTTTGTTTTTTCCATGATTAATCTCCTGTTTTTCTAATATTTATTATTTCTGATTATAATGTCATTCATCATCTGACAGGTTTTCTCCCTGACACCTGCCATTTCCATATAATCTGAAAATCTTTTTGCTACATCTTCTATATACGATATTATTGCATCACATTTTCTTTTGCTTACTCCCATGTTTATTCCACATTTTATCAAATCATCATAACTTATATCTGAACTTTTTCCATTTATAAGCATCTGATGTGCTTTCAACCACATATTGCTGCTGTCATATGCAAATGTGACATCGTATGCGGGTGACAATCTCCATGAACCATTCTTATCCATCAGAAAAGAGACATTTTTTACATGATCATCCTGATTAATCAGAATAACATTAAAAACCATTCTTCTATAAAATTGTTCCACATCTGAATATGGTATGCCAAGTCTGTTCATATAATATGCTGCCTGTTCATAACTGCATAATCCCGGAGTATTGTAATCTATGTGTGAAATTGCTCCTAATGTCTGCATATGAATTTTTTTATTGTTGTTTCTATCGAAACGTTTAGTTATAAAATGTGCATATCCGGCATCTTCAAGCAGACGGCATTCATTCATAATTACCCCCGCTGCTTTTGCCATAAGATAATATCCGTATTCTATTCTTGTATATTCTACTGAATCTTCCAGATTATGATCCCCATTTTTAGATACTCCATCAAACTTCATAAGCCAGTATTCAAATCCATCACCAGCATTAATCTGTCCACTTTTTATTTCTCCCGTATCTTCATTCCATGCAATCAGCGCCTTTGCTCTTGCACCACCTGCAGATGTTCCCAATAGCACAAGCTGGCTATATCCAGCATTATCTTTCAGATTAATCAGCTTATCTTTTCTATCAGATAATACATCAGATGCAAACTCTACCATTTTCGATATATTAACATCCTCTATTGTACTGTCAAACGGACTTGTTGCTGGTATATATTCTAATGCACCCATACCTCTTTTTCCTGTATAGCACAGTCTGTCTATAACATTAAATTCACTAATTGATTTTCCCTGTTCAGCCAGCCATCTGTCTATAATTTTATTACCAAATTTATCTGGAAGTGAATCCGCTACCAATCCAGGTGCTCCATGAAATGATGTCCTTGCAAGTTCCGGAAATTCATACACTCTTTCTGATAATGGCATATGTATAGGTGATACCTCAATGTTACTCTTTAAAAAATCTTTATCATACTCAAATGCAACAACCCCATTTGCTTCATTCATATGAATTATTCCAATTCTTGTACCCCAAAGCATTACCTCCGCTGTATTTATCATTCATCTTCCCCCCATTTAAATCCAGTATCTGCTTTTCTTTTTGCAGATGCTCTCTGCCTTGTTTTACATTTTCAATAAGATGATGGCCGGTTGTTCATATCTGGTATCACATTCACGAAATTATTCATAAGCTCCATCGCATTCATTAATTTCATAAAATTAACAAGGCTTATATCTTCTCCACTTTCAAACCGTGTAATACTTCTTAATGAAACGCCTGATTTATCTGAAAGTTCTTTCTGTGTTAATGGATAACTTATCCTATATGCCTTAAACCTGATAACAACTTCCTCATAATCACTAATCATAATTAAACATCTCCTAATCCATAAATCTTATATATCTTATTCAAATGTTTTTTGTATTATATCATATCAATAATTAATTAGCAATATATGGCGCATTGAGCCATATTTTAGCACTTAATACGCCATATATTGCTAGTTATTTTTTATTTTGTGTGGCAGTCTTACCCGCAGAATTTTTCTTTTAAACATCTGGCTGTTAAAAGGTATCACAGGATAGATATAGCTTTTTCCTGATATTGTCCTGTTAAAGCATACAAGAACTATTGCAAATATTACTCCTGCCAGAAGTCCGATTCTTCCAAAGAACTGGACAAGAATCAGATTAACTATTCTTATGAATTTTAATGCATATCCCATCTCAAAACTTGCCTGTGAGTAAGTTCCAACCGTTACAACTGCCATATAAAGAAGCGATTCTGAATTAAACCACCCGGACTCCACAGCGTATTCTCCCACAACAATACCGGCAAGAATACTCAAAGGTGTCGACAGCATTCCTGGCGTATTGACCGCCGCCAGCTTAAGCCCGTCAACTGCAAGTTCAAGAATAAAAAGCTGCAATATAACCGGAACCGTTATATCCTCACTTATCGTTATGAATTTCAACCATTCAGGCACCCACTGTGGATTGCTTTCAAGCAAAAGCCACACAGGTGTAAGAAAAACAGTCAGCAATGTAAAGAAGAACCTCGACAGTCTTATATAAGTTCCTATCATTGGCGAAAAATTAAAATCATCTGCTTCTTCTATTATATCAAATACATTTGTTGGAATTATCATTACTGCAGGTGATGTATCTACCATAATAACTATATTTCCATCAAAAAGTGCTGCTGCAGCGGTATCGGGTCTTTCGGAATATTTATACTTAGGAAACGGATTAATCCATTTTCCCTTAAACATACATTCCGCAAGGCTCTCTATATTCATAGTGAGCGCCTCAACCTCTATGCTGCCTATCAGATTCTCAATTCTTTCAAGCAGCTTCTTATCAACCTTATCATCAATATAGCACACAGCAACATCTGTCCTGGAGCGTTCCCCTACAGTATACATTTCCATTGAAAAGCGGCTATCCCTTATTCTTCTTCTTAAAAGTGCCGCATTGCACACAAGTGTCTCAACAAATCCGTCTCTTGAGCCACGCAGAACCTTGTCTTTGTAAGGCTCTGTAACTGAACGCATCGGATAAGTACGGCAGTCAATAAGTATACATTCATCAAAGCCATCTATTATCATGACTGTCTGTCCTGAAAGAAATGCCTTCTCCACCTCGTCGTAATGTCCGTTTTTTTCAATCTCTGTATACGGCATTCCGACTTCTAAGAATGTATCTACATCCTTTATGTCCGATTCTTTCAATGAATAAAAAAACTGCACCAGTTTTTCAATTGTTTCTTCCTGTACGAATCCATCTATAAAGTAAAAATGTGTTCTCTTCCCACCTATTAATACATCTCTTTGCAGAATGTCAAAATTCCTGTCCACTCTTAACTTTTCATTCATCATGCGGACATTCATGTCTATGTTAGTTGTAAAATCAGTCATGCTTACTCCTTTCACCAGCACATTTTCAACCGCACTCTGAATCAACTCTCAATTTCACTAACCCTGTCAAAGCACGAAAAGGGCAGGACTTACGCCCTGCCCTTATAGAATGTCCACATTTGACACATTTATTCTGCTATTAGTTCTCAAAAAGTGATGTTGAGTAATATCTGTCGCCGCTGTCTGGAAGCAGTGCAACGATTGTCTTGCCTTCGTTCTCTGGTTTCTTAGCCCACTCGATTGCTGCGTAAAGTGCTGCACCTGCCGATATTCCAACCAGAATTCCCTCTGTGTGTGATATCAATCTGGCATACTCGAATGCGTCATCATTATCGATTGGAACTACGCTGTCATATATCTTAGTGTTAAGAATTTCTGGAACAAAGCCTGCTCCAATTCCCTGAATCTTATGTGGTCCTGGCTTGCCCTGTGAAAGTACCGGTGAAGTTGCAGGCTCAACTGCAATTATCTCAATCTTGTCATTCTTAGACTTAAGATATTCACCAACGCCTGTAATTGTTCCGCCTGTACCAACACCTGCAACAAATGCGTCAACTTCTCCATCCGTATCATTCCATATCTCTGGACCAGTTGTTCTTCTGTGTGCTTCCGGATTAGCAGGATTAACAAACTGTCCTGCAATCATGCTGCCTTCAATCTCTTTCTTTAATTCTTCTGCCTTCGCAATTGCACCTGTCATTCCTTTATAACCCGGAGTAAGTACAATCTCTGCACCATATGCCTTGATAATATTTCTTCTTTCGACACTCATAGTCTCTGGAAGAACTATTATTGTTCTGTAGCCCTTTGCTGTTGCAATGGCAGCAAGTCCGATTCCTGTATTGCCTGATGTAGCTCAATAATTGTTGCGCCCGGCTTAAGAATTCCTTTCTTCTCTGCATCTTCAATCATTGCCTTTGCAACTCTGTCCTTAACGCTTCCTGTTGCATTAAAATACTCAAGCTTAACAAGTACTCTTGCCTTAAGTCCAAACTTCTCTTCAATATGTCCGACTTCTACAAGCGGTGTGTTACCTATTAAATCTGCTGCTGATTTATATATCTTTCCCATACAATCCTCTTTTCTTGTGGTATTATTCCACATTTTCTAATATCAATTCATGAATCAGGTGTTATGTATATGCAGTACATAAACATACTATTTTTATATGTTATTATAGGACAATGATTCTGATTTGTACAGTACTTTTTTATTTTTCTTTTTTAAATCATGTGTATTCCGCTCTCCAGCTTCTCGTTTTGGACTTCTTCCTTGCCTTCCGCTGCTCTAACGTCCAATTCACTTCTCCGGCTTCCCGGTTTTTGACTTCTTCCGTGCCTTTCGCTGCTCTAACGTCCAATCCACTCCTCCGGCTTCCCGGTTTTGGACTTCTTCCTTGCCTCACTCTGCTTCAACGTCCAATCCACTCCTCCGGCTTCCCGGTTTTGGACTTCTTCCGTGCCTCACTCCGCTTCAACGTCCAATTATCACTTCCTGATTCCCACCGTTTCTTTAATTGCTTCCACCAGCCCACCATAGCTATGCTCACAAGCTTCAATTATCCTATTCTCTTTCACGCCCGCCTCAGCAAGCTTTTTGCTGCAGGCGGGACCAATGCTATACACTGGGACTTCACCTGATTCACCAAGCTTGTCAATCAGCCATTTTATTCTCTCACCGCTGATGCCACTGGTAACAGCTATTCCAGAAACATCACTAAAATCTTTCATTTCGTACTCTGCATATGTATCAACATATTCATTCCTGTATACTGGAATCTTAATCAGTTCTCCGTAATCTTTCATAGCTTCTTCAAGTGAACCGCTTGTTACCTCAGCACACAGATATACAACCTTCCCGGCTGCAATATTCATCAGACTCTTTCCAAGCTCCAAGCCCGCAGCTTGTAAAGAAACAAAATCAGCTTCAAGACCACATACCGTTCTTAAAGCTTCTTTAGTTTTACTACCAACTACTGCAATCTTAACTTCAACAGGAAGTTCACACTTCCCCATATTATAAGCAAACCCAGCCACAGCATTTTTACTTGTAAACACAAGCCACTGAGCATCTTTTATCTTTTCCAAAAGATTCTCCACACGAATATAACCAATCCTGCCAGTCACTATTTTTTCGCAGGAAAGCCCCTCCTTTGCAAGTAATTCTGCAAGGGAAGGGCTTTTATCGTACATCTGTCCGTTTTCAATATATGTATATATGTATTTACCCACAATCTACTCCAATCCAAGCATACGGGCTGCTTCGTGGCCAACCGCCTCACTGTCAGTTCCTGTAACTTCAATTCTAAGAATCCTGCTGCAATCATCATTACCAAATAACACAACCATTCGAGGTCACCGTTATCCTTTGTCACACAGTGTGCGCCAACCGGGGCATGACAGCCGCCGCCTGTTAATCTTAAAAATGTTCTTTCAGCCACAGCTTCTCTATCAGAATTATCATCTGACAAAGCATTTATCTTATCAAGAAGTTCTGTATTCACCTCTGCAGTCTCAATCGCAAGAACTCCCTGTGCCGGTGCCGGAATAACGACCTCCGGGTCAAGGTACTCTGTTATCTCAGATGACCTGCCAAGTCTGTTAAGTCCTGCTGCTGCAAGCACAATTCCATCAAGTCCGTATGAATCGTCCATAAGTTTGTTAATTCTCGTATCAACATTTCCCCTAATAGCAGTAAACTGGATATCAGGACGCAGCATTGCAAGCTGGCATGCACGCCTGAGGCTCCCAGTGCCTATAACCGCACCGGAAGGAAGTTCTGAAAAACTTCCTGCAGTCTTTAATATAAGTACATCTCTGCAATCCTCTCGTTTCCACGCCTTTGCAAATGTAAGTCCAGTCGCACATTCAGCCGGCATATCCTTCATGCTGTGAACCGCCATATCAATGCTGCCTGAAAGAAGTTCTTCCTCAATCTCCTTTACAAAAAGCCCCTTAGTTCCAATCGCAGCAAGCGGCTTATCTGTAACCTTGTCGCCTGTTGTCTTAATTATAACAAGTTCAAATGTATCCTCAGGATACGCCTCTTCCATTCTTCTCTTAACATATTCCGACTGGACAAGTGCCAGCTTCGAACCTCTCGTTCCTATTCTGTAATGCATAATCCTCCCTACAAGCCAAACAGTCTCTCAACCATATCTTTATACTGCTGCTGTTCATTTTCTTCCACATTTTTCAATTCTTCAATCGGTTCTTTTAACAATCTGTGTAGTGACGACTTAAGAATCTTCTTTAAGATTACCCTGTCATGGTCTGAAAGGTCAATCTTGCGATTAAGATAATCATAGCTGTCCTGTACTATCTCATCACATTTTTTGCCAAGCGACTGGATAGTTGTATCCATTCTGCTTGATGTGAGCCATTTCTTTGTTTCCGCTATATACTCATCAATCACGCACTGGCTTTCCTTTAGCAAATGTGCCCTCTCGTTCTGATTAGACTTCACAATCCCACCTATCCTGTCAAGGTCAATAAGAGTAACTCCACAAATGTCACCTGCAGATTTTTCTATATCTCTTGGTGCAGCAAGATCAAGAAGTGTCATCTTTTTACCCCCTGATAATTCAGCACATTTAATCACCAGATGAGGTGATGAAGTCGCTGAGACAACTATATCACTACTTTTAAGTGCTTCTGTTTTCTTATCATATGCAATAACCTGAATATCTGGAAATTCCTTAAGCAACGCCTTCGCATGCTGATAAGTTCTTGAACACACTGTTACATCAGCGCCATATTCTGCCAGATATCTTATGGCAAGAGCCGCGGTTTTGCCACTTCCTATAACAAGTGCGTGCTTTCCTGATATGCCACATACTCTGTCTAACTCCTGAATACCGACATAGCATACAGATACTGGTTTTTCACTTACCTTGTACTCTGTCTTAATCCGCTTTGCACAGCTTACCGCTTCTCTTACTATATAATTAAGCTCTTTCCCGCTGTGTCCAAGCGTTCTTGAAAGGTCTGCCGCATCCTTTAACTGGCCTAGTATCTGATCCTCTCCAAGCACCATGCTTTCAAGTCCGGCGGCTATGCAAAACAGATATACCAGTGCTTCTTCACCACATTTGACACCAGCTAATTTAGTATCAGTAAGTCCAAAATAATCATTGAATAAATCGGACATTACTTGTACAAATGTTTCATCCTCATACAGATAAAACACTTCGCATCTGTTGCATGTTGAAAGGCACATGCACTGGTTCACACCTGCTTCCTCTGCCTGCTGCATAAAGTCTGCTATCCCGCTGTCTGTAAATGTAATCTTATCCCTTACTGAAAGGTCTGAATTCTTATAATTAATTCCTACATATCCTAACTGCATCTGTATTCCCACTTATTATCCGAATTATTTCCTGAAGAATTCTTCCATAACCTCTATTGTACGGTTGATATCCTCATTAGTGTGTGCGTCTGATACGAACATTGCCTCAAACTGTGATGGTGCAATGTATATTCCGTTATCAAGCATATGTCCAAAGTATTCTGCATACTTCTTAGTGTCTGACTTTACTGCACTGTCATAATCTTCAACTGCATCTGGTGTAAAGAATATGCTCATAAGTGAACCAATCTGATTAACCGATACCCTTCCGGCTCCACATTTTCTTACACTGTCAGCAATACGCTTTGTCTTGGTCTCAAGTCTGTCGTATATGTCCTTATTATCTCTTAAGATTCTCAAAGTCTCTAAGCCTGCTGCTGTTGCAATCGGGTTACCTGATAATGTTCCTGCCTGATATACAGGACCGTCAGGACTTACCATACGCATAATGTCAGCTCGTCCGCCATATGCGCCGACTGGCATACCCCCACCTACAATCTTTCCAAGAGTTGTAAGGTCTGGCTTTATGTTAAAGTACTCCTGCGCTCCGCCAATTGAAAGTCTGAAGCCTGTTATTACCTCATCAAATATAAGAAGGCTTCCATTCTCCTTAGTTATGTCTCTTAAGAATTCAAGAAATCCATGTCTTGGAAGCACAACTCCCATGTTAGCTGCAACTGGTTCAACTATTACCGCAGCTATTTCATCTTTATTGTTATCAAAAAGCTCCTTCACAGAATCGCAGTCATTGTACTCTGCTACAAGTGTATTCTTAGTGTAATCAGCAGGAACTCCTGCACTGTCCGGAACTGATGTTGTAAGTGCTGCTGAACCGGCTTTTACTAAAAGTCCGTCCGAATGTCCATGATAACAGCCTCTGAACTTAATTATCTTGTCTCTTCCGGTGTAGCCTCTTGCCACACGGATTGCACTCATAACAGCTTCTGTTCCTGAGCTTACAAGACGGCTCACCTCCATTGTAGGAATAAGCTCATATATAAGCTCTGCCATCTCAACTTCTCTCTTGGTTGGTGCACCATATGTAAGACCTGCTTCCGCAGCTTCCTTAACCTTTGCAATTACTCTGTCATGTGCATGACCTAATATTCCCGGTCCCCATGAACATATGTAGTCAATCATTTCATTCCCATCTACATCAGTAATTCTGTCTCCCTTGGCAGAAGCTATGAATCTTGGCACTCTGTCAACTGCCTTGTATGCCCTGACAGGACTGTTTACACCACCCGGCATATGTTTTACTGCTCTCTCATATAAATCATTTGACATCTCTTCATTCATAAAACCAGCTCCTCCTGCTTAATTTAATACTGCTAAAAATGTTACTCTTCCTTTAACCATTTTGCCACATCTATAGCATGATATGTTATTATCATCTTAGCTCCGGCTCTCTTAAAGCCTGTCATATTCTCCATTACAATCTTCTTCTCATCAATCCAGCCATTCATTGCTGCTGCCTTAACCATCGCGTACTCACCGCTTACATTATAAGCGACAATTGGAATATTGAAGTTAAGCACTATCTCTTTCATAACGTCCATATATCCGAGTGCCGGCTTTGCAATAATCATGTCTGCACCTTCTAATATGTCTTCTTCAACTTCCCTTAACGCTTCTTTTCCATTAGCCGGGTCCATCTGATATGTCTTTCTGTCACCAAATCCCGGTGCTGAATGTGCGGCATCCCTGAACGGTCCGTAATATCCTGATGCAAATTTGGCACTGTATGAACATATAGGAATATTAACCAGTCCTGCCTCATCAAGTGCATTTCTGATTGCCTCAACTCTCTTATCCATCATGTCACTTGGTGCAATTATATCTGCCCCCGCTTTTGCATAAGCAACTGACGCCTTTGCAAGAAGCGGCAGTGTCTCATCATTTAATATAACGCCATCTTTTACAAGTCCGCAGTGTCCATGTGATGTGTACTCACACAGGCACACATCAGCCATGATAACAAGCTCTGGATAAGCATCCTTAATAAGGCGGATTGCCCTGCACACAACACCTTCCTCGTCATATGCCTCACTTCCGACCTCATCTTTATGTACAGGTATTCCAAAAAGCAGAATCCCCTTAATTCCAACCTCTACAGCACGTCCGATTTCTTCAAGAACATGGTCAAGCGAATACTGACATATTCCCGGCATTGATGGTACTTCCTGTATTACATCGTTCTCCTCCGTAACAAATACAGGGTATATAAGCTCGTCCACCCTTACATGATTCTCTCTTACCATATCTCTTAATGTCGCATTCATTCTTAATCTTCTTGTTCTGTCCATGATTATCATCTTCCTTCCAACGTTTCCTATATAATAGCATTGCATATAAACATTGTAAACTGGTATGTTATGTTCTACTATGTATCTTAACCATTCTTGCATACTCACCATCAAGCTTCATAAGCTCCTCGTGAGTTCCTCTCTCCTTGATGCCCTCGTCAGTAAGCATCAGGATTTCCTCCGCATTTTCAATAGTTGTAAGTCTGTGTGCTATTACAAATGTGGTTCTGTTCTTAGCCAGCTTCTCAAGTGATTCCTGTACAATCTGCTCACTCTCATTATCAAGTGCCGATGTTGCCTCATCAAATATAAGAATTGGCGGATTCTTTAAGAATACTCTCGCAATTGACAGTCTCTGCTTCTGACCGCCTGACAATTTGACTCCGCGCTGTCCGATATCTGTGTCGTATCCGTTCTCAAAGCTCATAATAAAATCATGCGCATTTGCAAGCTTTGCAGCTTGAATTACTTCTTCGTCTGTAGCATCTGGCTTTCCATATCTTATATTCTCTTTAATTGTACCCATAAACAGATACACATCCTGCTGTACAACTCCAATATGGTCACGCAGGCTTTTAAGTGTAACATCTTTGATATCTGTTCCATCAATCTTAATCGAACCGCCCGTCACTTCATAAAATCTTGGAATAAGCGAGCAGAGTGTTGTCTTTCCTACTCCCGAAGGACCTGCAAGTGCAACATATTCTCCCGGTCTTACTGACAGATTAACTCCGGAAAGCACCTCGTCCACACCGTCCTTATATCTGAAGGACACATTTTCAAATGTTATTGCACCCTTCACATCAGTAAGCTCCTTTGCGTCAGGCTTATCAGCTATTTCCGGCTCTACTGAAAGAATCTCTAAGAATCTTTCGTAACCCGAATAGCCATTCTGGAACTGCTCTGTGAAATCAATAAGCACCTTAACCGGCTCCGTAAATATATTTATATACAGTAAAAATGTAACGAAATCCGTAATATTTACCCAGCCGTTTGCAATTCCGATACCGCCTGCTGCGATTACAATTACATTTATCATTGTTGTAAATGCAGTAAGTCCCGCATTGTACATTCCCATATAATGATAGCTGTCTCTCTTAGATTCAAGGAATAAGTCATTGCCATTCTTAAATTTCTCACATTCAATATCTTCATTTGCAAATGACTTGACAACCCTTATTCCAGACAGATTGTCCTCTATCTGTGCATTTATCTCACCTATTCTTACCCTGTTTCTCTTAAATGCCCTCTTCATGCGCTTGTTAAGCACATACGCGAATACAAGCATGAACGGAATCAGCACAAATGCGGCAATCGTAAGTCTTAAGTCAATCGAACTTAATATGCATAATGCACCAATTATCTTAATCAGTGAAATAGTTATATTCTCTGGTCCATGATGCAAAAGCTCTGTAATATCGAATAAATCTGATGTTATTCTTGACAATAACTGTCCAACCTTCTGGTCATCATAGAATGAATATGACAGCTTCTGATAATGATTGAATATCTCTGCCCTCATATCGTACTCAATCTTTGCGCCCATTACATGTCCATAATTAGATATATAGTAGTTGCAGCCCCACTGTATAAGCACCAGCACAAACAGTACTCCAACAATAATCATAATCCTTGAAAGTGCTTCATTGGCACTCATATATGCAACCTTTGATGTAATGAACCTTACAACAAGTGGTATCACAAGTGCCACCGCTGCTGACATCATTGCCAGTATCATATCAAGTATAAATGTGCCTAAATACGGCTTGTAGTATTTAGCCAGCTTCTTAAGATTCTCTTTCATAATCTTCTCCTGTTTTCTATATTTAATCTTCTTCAATTCCTGCCCGATATTATAACATAAAGTAAGACAATGAAAAAGTATGTAAAATGTCCGGCTTGCAATTCATTTTAAATCACATGCCGGACATTTTTAACCTTCTATATTCTATTATAAATTGTACGTTCTTCTATATCGCAACTTCTAAGTCACATTTTCAATACCTCTATCCGGCTACTCGCTCACAAGTTCTGCTTTCTGTGCCTTAGCTCCTATGCCTGCTCCGTTAATTGCAAGATATAAAAGCCCTATTCCAATAAATATAAGCAACAGAACCACAATCATATACACAACTCCGATTCCTAGAGATTCAGATCCCATCTTGCTTAAATCCCAGCCAAACCAGCCTGTTGGTGCAGCATAATTAAGGAAGTTATAAGGTGCTGTCATTGTATCATACCATCTTACGCCCAATGCAGCCAGAATGTATACGAATGCAACATAGCAAAGCGGTGGAATAACTGCATATATTGCATATATTTTCTTTGCCGAAAATCCCTTATCAAACACAAGGAAATCTGCAATCGCAAATACCGGACCAATTAAATGTACCCCAAGACTTCCTGCATATTTATTAAGATATGCACCAATCAGTCCATCCTCGGAAGTTGGTCCAAGAATAATCATATACACCAGACATGTCAGTGTAATTGAAAGTGTCATAAGGAATTTGAGTATGTACAACCTATTGTTCTTATAATCCTTTCCCTTAGTGAGCAGTATAACATCAAGCACAATAAATACTGCAAGTACAATATCAAGTGCCACATTAGACAGCGTTGTAAAAAATGTGAATGACTTAATACTGTCAATCGTAAATACAAGACCATACACCGAAGCAATCAGCGATATTGCCTTAAAAATAATACTTGTAATCAATTTTTTCTTATTTAAAACATTTGTATTCAATTTGAGCCTCCAATTATTTTGATTTTCAAATTATAATACATATTAGTTTGATTATCAAGTTATTTATACAAAGTATCAATATATTCTTTCAGTTTATCATACGATTCTTTATCTACCTTATAATCTGCCCCATTCCATGTAACCTTACCAGCAAGTACAATCGTATTTGCCACCCCATCTTTATAATATGTAATGCGATATTCCCAACTCCCCACCACAAAAAACTCCCGCAGGAACAAGCCCTGCGGGAGTAATCATACACTTTATTAAGCTGTATATTAATTACTTGTAAAGTTCAACAAGTTTTGTAAGGTGATCATATCTTTCCTTAGCAACTTCCTCAGACTTAGCAAAGAGTCTCTCTGCTCTTTCTGGGAATGGCTTAACAAGTCTTGTGTAACGAGCCTCGTTATTAAGGAAATCCTGATATGTTCCATCACCTTCCTTAGATGTAAGTGTGAATGGATTCTTTCCTTCAGCCTTAAGTGCTGGGTTGAATGAGAAGAGGTTCCAGTAACCAGCCTTAACAGCCTTCTTCATCTCATCCTGGCAGTGGTTCATACCACCCTTAGCAATACCGTGAAGTTCACAAGGAGCATAACCAATGATAAGTGATGGTCCATTGTAGCTTTCTGCTTCCTGAATAACCTTAACAGCCTGAGCTGGGTTAGCACCAAGAGCAATCTGTGCTACATATACATAACCGTATGTCATAGCAATTTCTGAAAGGCTCTTCTTTCCGATTTCCTTACCTGCTGCAGCGAACTGGCAAACCTCACCGATGTTAGAAGCCTTAGAAGCCTGTCCACCTGTATTAGAGTACATCTCTGTATCGAATACGAATACATTAACATTCTCACCTGAAGCAAGTACATGATCAAGACCGCCGAAACCGATATCGTAAGCCCATCCATCACCACCGAAGATCCATACAGACTTCTTAGCAAGGAAATTCTTCTTAGCTAAAATCTGTGGAGCTACTGGACAACCATCTTTAGCTGCCTTCTCTAACTCTGCAATAAGAGCATCAGCTGCTGGTGTGTTAGCCTTTGTATCATCCTTTGTCTCTAAGTACTTAGCTGCTGCTGCCTTGAAGTCATCAGATGCCTTATCAGATGCAGCCATTTCCTCAACCTGGGCAATAAGCTGATCTCTTAAAGTCTTCTGTCCTAAGTACATACCAAAACCATGCTCTGCATTATCCTCGAAAAGTGAGTTAGACCAAGCTGGTCCCTTCTTAGAATCCTTATTAACTGTATAAGGTGATGTAGCTGCTGGATTTCCCCAGATTGAAGAACAACCTGTTGCGTTAGAAATATACATCTGCTCACCGAATAACTGTGTAATTAATCTTGCATAAGATGTCTCTGCACAACCTGCACATGATCCTGAGAATTCAAGAAGTGGCTGGTTGTACTGTGATCCGATAGGACCATTTACTAATGCAGGAGTAATCTCCTTCTTACCAACATTCTCTACTAAGTAGTTGAATACTGGCTGCTCGTCTGCCTGAGATTCCTGTGGAACCATCTTAATAGCTTCTCCAGCCTTAGGGCAGACAGTAACACACTCGCCACATCCCATACAATCTAATGGAGATACTGACATTGTGTACTTCATTGTCTTATCAATTGCATGCTTAGAATCTGCAAGCTTAATATTAGAAGGTGCTGCATTTACCTCATCTGTTGAAAGGATAAATGGACGAATTGTAGCATGTGAACATACAAATGCACAGCTGTTACACTGAACACAGGCTGTAGGATCCCACTCTGGAACCATAACTGCTGTTCCTCTCTTCTCATATGCAGAAGCACCTGTTTCAAACTGACCATCAGCGATATCCTTGAATGCAGATACTGGAAGGCTGTCACCATCATTAATCCGATAGGATCAAGGAGTTCGTTAACCATCTTAACTGTAGCTGGACGACCTGTTCTGTCTGCTGCCTTCTTATCATCAGTAGCTGTAGCCCAGTCTGCTGGAACTTCTACCTTATGTACAGCATCAACACCGGCATCAATAGCCTTATAGTTCATCTCTACTACTGCATCACCCTTCTTAGAGTAAGACTTCTTAGCTGCCTGCTTCATGTAATCAACAGCCTCATCGATAGGCATTACATTAGCGAGCTTGAAGAAAGCTGACTGAAGGATTGTGTTAGTTCTCTTACCCATACCGATTTCAATAGCCTTATCAATAGCATTGATAGTATAAAGCTGGATATTGTTCTTAGCGATATACTGCTTAGCTTCTGCTGGCATATGCTGGTTGAGTTCTTCGTCAGACCACTGGCAGTTAATCATAAAGATTCCGCCTGGCTTAACATCCTGAACCATCTTATAACCCTTAATAACATATGATGGGTTATGGCATGCTACGAAGTCTGCCTGATTGATATAGTATGGACTCTTAATTGGGTTATCACCAAATCTTAAATGAGAAATTGTGACACCACCTGTCTTCTTAGAATCATACTGGAAGTATGCCTGAATGTACTTATCTGTGTGGTCACCGATAATCTTAGTAGAGTTCTTGTTAGCACCAACTGTACCATCTCCACCAAGACCCCAGAACTTACATTCAACTGTACCAGGAGCTGATGTAATTGGAGCTGGCTTAACTTCTGGTAAGCTTAAGTTAGTTACATCATCAACAATACCGATTGTAAATCTGCTCTTAGGCTCGTCCTTCTCAAGTTCCTTATAAATAGCAAATACTGATGAAGGTGGTGTATCCTTAGAACCAAGACCATATCTGCCTCCTACTAATACGATGTCGTTAAGTCCTGCCTCACGAAGAGTAGTTGCAACATCAAGGTAAAGTGGCTCACCAAGAGAACCTGGCTCCTTAGTTCTGTCAAGTACTGCCATCTTCTTAACTGTCTTAGGAATAACCTTAAGAAGATGCTTAGATGACCATGGACGGTAAAGTCTTACTTTAACAAGTCCGACTTTCTCACCCTTAGCTGTTAAATAATCAATAACTTCTTCAGCTACATCATTGATAGAACCCATAGCAACGATTACTCTGTCTGCATCTGGAGCTCCGTAGTAGTTAAAGAGATCATAGTCTGTACCAAGCTTCTCATTAACCTTACCCATGTACTTCTCAACAACATCCGGAAGCTCATCATATAATGAGTTACATGCTTCACGATGCTGGAAGAAGATATCTCCATTCTCATGTGAACCACGGGCTGCTGGGTGGTTAGGATTAAGTGCATGTGCTCTGAATTCATCAACTGCATCCATTGGGCACATATCCTTAAGATCTTCATAATCCCACTTCTCAATCTTCTGAATCTCATGTGATGTACGGAATCCATCGAAGAAGTTAATGAAAGGAGTCTTGCCTTCAAGTGCTGCACAGTGTGCAACTGGGCTTAAATCCATAACTTCCTGTGGGTTAGTCTCGCAAAGCATAGCGAAACCAGTCTGACGACAGGCGTAAACATCTGAGTGATCACCAAAGATATTAAGAGCATGTGTAGATACTGTACGAGCTGATACATCAAATACGCATGGAAGCTGCTCACCAGCAATCTTGTACATGTTAGGAATCATAAGAAGAAGACCCTGTGAAGCTGTAAATGTTGTAGTTAAAGCACCAGTTGCTAAAGAACCGTGTACTGTACCTGCAGCACCTGCCTCTGACTCCATCTCTACTACCTTAACAGTGTTACCAAAAATGTTCTTCAGTCCCTGAGCTGACCATGTATCAACTACATCAGCCATTGGACTTGAAGGTGTGATAGGATAGATACCAGCTACTTCTGTGTAAGCATAAGCTACATGAGCTGCGGCTGTATTACCATCCATTGACTGTTTCTGTCTTGCCATTATAAATATTTCCTCCTTAAGAAAATTTAGGCGGCATAAATGTACCCGACATAATAAAATCAGATATACATTATACGTCCCTACATATTACTTAATATTTTATTATCTTTATCTCCAAAAGTAAAGGCATAAATGTGAGATTTCATGCTTATTTCATTATTAAAATCAATACAATTTAATTAAAAAGCTGGACTTCTCCAATGTCCAAACATCGGAAAAGTCCAGTTCCACGATTTATATATTCTTATTATTACTAAATCATTATCTTAATCGTCTTCACCCTGAAGTGCATCGTAACCTGATTCACCGGTTCTTACCTTAACTACATCCTCAACATCATATACAAAAATCTTACCATCACCGATATGACCTGTATAGAGAGCCTTTCTTGTAGCATTGATAACATCCATTACAGGAACTGATGATATTACCATCTCAACCTGTGTCTTAGGAAGAAGCTGGATATCCATAGGAACACCTCTGTAATATTCAGGAGCACCCTTCTGTGTACCACATCCAAGAACCTGTGTAACTGTCATACCTGTAACTCCGATATCGTTCATAGCCTTCTTGAATCTCTCGAATCTCTCCTGCTTCATAAGAATTTCAACCTTAGTAATCTTCTTGCCATCACCTGCATCAGATGTCTTAATAAGAGCAGGTACAGAAACTTCCATTGACTCTGAGCCAATTACATCAACATCTCCGTCAACAAAGTCCATTCCACCGAATTCGAATCCTGCATAAGCACTTGAAAGACCATGCTCCATAATATCAAGACCTCTGATTTCTTCTTCCTTAGAAGCTCTGAGTCCGATAGTAGCCTTAATTACTGTGAATACAATCACCATGCATACAGCTGCCCATGCTGCAACTGATACAAAACCTAATAACTGAAGTCCTAACTGTGTGAATCCACCACCATAGAAAAGACCTTCCCCCTTAATTGTTCCGCCTTCAAGGGCAATTGCATATCCAGGAGCTGAGCTTGTTGCAAAAAGACCAACAGCAATTGTACCCCACATACCATTCATCATATGTACTGCTACAGCACCTACAGGATCATCAATATGAAGCTTGTAGTCAAGAAGCCATACACCGAATACTACTAAGAGACCAGAAACAATACCTATCATTGTTGCACCAAATGCATCTGTTACATCACAAGGAGCTGTTATACCAACAAGACCTGCAAGCGAAGCATTTAAACACATTGAAACATCAGGCTTACCATATCTTACCCATGTGAATATCATACATGTTACTGTAGCTACTGCAGGAGAAACTGTTGTTGTAAGGAAAATAGAACCTAAATCTTCAATTGTTGTTGCTGCTGCACCGTTAAATCCATACCAGCCAAACCACAGAATAAATACACCAAGTGCACCAAGTGGAATATTATGTCCTGGGAAAGCATTTACCTTTATAACCTTACCATTAGCATCCCTTTCAAACTTACCAATACGAGGTCCAAGAATCTTAGCACCAATAAGAGCTGCAATACCACCAACCATGTGAATACAGCAAGAACCTGCAAAATCATGGAAGCCTAACTGTGCAAGCCAGCCGCCGCCCCAGATCCAGTGAGCTTCTATTGGATAGATAAGTGCTGAGATAACTGCTGAATATACACAATATGATAAGAACTTTGTTCTCTCAGCCATGGCACCTGAAACAATAGTAGCTGTTGTAGCACAGAATACTAAGTTAAATACGAAACTAGAAAAATTAAAATCTTTGTAAGCTGTGAAGATATCAAAACCAGGCTTTCCAATAAAACCAAGTAAATCCTCACCTAATAAGAAACTGAATCCGATAAGAACGAACATTACTGTACCAATACAGAAGTCCATCAGATTCTTCATAATAATGTTACCTGAATTCTTTGCTCTTGTGAATCCTGTTTCTACCATTGCAAAACCTGCCTGCATCCAGAAAACAAGAGCTGCACCTATAAGGAACCACACACCGAATAATTCGGCATCTACCGCTGATAAAATCTCTTGCATAACCATTTCCTCCCTAATCAGAAATTCTTTTTAATTTAATTGCCGGTACAGAGTTGATCAGGTTCTGTACCTGATTAAACAGAATGCAAAAAAAGGCGTGCAGGCAGTTTTTCCAAACTGCTTACACGCCTTTGTGTACATCACTGTTCAATTTATGTTGCTTATTATACTCGCCATTTTCAATAATTATTGAAAAAATCGGACATTTTATTGACTTTTTAATTTTTTATTAATATTATTTTAATAAATAAACTTTTAGAGGAGATAATTTATGAAACATATGATACAGCCATTTGGTATTGATATGCATAAAAATGTGCTTACAGACACAAAATCAGCCAGACACATGAACTTTTATGAAACAGATAAAGCTAATGCTGTCCTTTCGGTTTCTTTTATCCCGTCATCTGCTACAGAATGGATAATATGTTACAACGACAATAACGATAATGCTGAATTCATCTGCGTGGGCAGCCAGAATAAGCTTGTAAAGCTTTCTCTTAATGAATTCGACCATTATTTCGGCATAAGATTCGACAATACAGGCTGCTATTTTAATAAAGGCTGTGATGCTAAAACTTATCCAGTAAATATAACAGACAACATATTCCGTTATGAGCCAGTTCCTGAATCCTGTGAGATGCAGCTGATTAAAGATTTCCACAATTCTTCATCTTTCAAAGACAGAATTACACTTTTTAAAGCATTTGTTACAGATTGCAAAACCTTCTGTCCGGTTTCTGAAAATATTGAAGAACTTAACAGCCTTATATATTCAGGTGCCGGTACTGTTGCCGAACTTTCCAGCCAGTCTGGCTACTCCCTGCGCCATGTATCAAGACTTTACAATGAAGTCTATGGAATCGGAGCAAAGGATTTTATCAAAATGTACAGATTCCAGAATGTCCTTGCAGAATTACTTGCCGACCCTGACCGCGACAATAGTTTCTTCATAGAAGGTGCCGGATATTCAGATCAGGCACATTTCCAGAGAGAATTCAAGGCATTTATGGGAATCACTCCTAAGCAGTATATAAAACTCATTAAGAATTTCTAATGTATAATAAAAGGTGGCAATCTGCATAATCAGACTGTCACCTTTTCTTAATCACCATAGGTTAATATAAAATCACTCATCACTGTATTACATATATCAATGCCATATTCAGTAAGCTTTAACATATCTCCCTGCCTGATAAGAAGTCCCTTATCAACATTGTGTTCTATCTCCTTAGCATACACATTTTCAATCGGAACTCCAAATCTGCGCTGAAAATCCATTACATCAACCCCTGCCATTTTTCTGAGTCCAAGAAACATGAACTCTTCTATAGCATCTTCTTTAGTCAGAATCTCAATATTCTCATGAAGTTTCTCTATATCACCGTTAAGCTCTATATACTTCTTAACATCCCTTATATCAGAATACCGTTCATTTCCAATAAAGCCTGCCGCTGAACAGCCAAAACCATAATACTCTCCTCTGTTCCAATACAGAAGATTATGTCTACATTCGAAACCTTTCCTGCTGTAATTAGAGATTTCGTATCTCTCATACCCTGCACTGTGAAGTCTTTCATTTGTCATATGATACATACGCCTGTCCTCATCCTCATCAGGAACCGGCGGGAACTTATCAATATTATCAGCAAGATAAGTACCATCTTCAAGAATAAGACTGTACACAGATATATGCTCCGGCTGCAAAGCCATCACCTTGTCAAATGTATTTTCAAGCGTTGCTTCAGTCTGACCCGGAATTGCAGACATAAGGTCAACATTAATATTATTAAATCCTGCTTTTCTTGCCAGCCTGAAGCTTTCCACGAACTGTTCAAATGTGTGTATTCGCCCAAGCATTTTTAATTCATTATTATCAGCAGACTGTAAGCCAAAGCTTAATCTGTTCACTCCTGCTGCCCTGTATTCTGAAAGCCTGCTTTCATTAACTGTTCCGGGATTACATTCCATTGTTATCTCAGCATCATCTTCAATATCAAAGCAATCCCTGACTGCCATTAATATGTCTGCTATACAACCATCCGGCAGCACAGACGGAGTTCCTCCGCCAAAGAATATGGATGTTATCTTATCCCTCGTCTGATTATCATTTATCTGCTTATCAATCACCTGCTTATCTGCCGTATTCCTGATCTCATTAATCAGTGCTTTCGTGTATGCGTATTTCACTGCATCATCAGCGGGAGCGGACAGAAAATCACAATATATACATTTATGTACACAAAAAGGGATATGTATATATATCCCTTTTTCATATGTTCTATTCATCATCTAACTTTAATACGCTCATAAACGCCTTCTGTGGTATCTCTACATTACCAATCTGGCGCATACGCTTCTTTCCTTCCTTCTGTTTCTCAAGAAGTTTCTTCTTTCTTGAGATATCACCACCGTAACATTTTGCAAGTACATCTTTTCTGAGTGCTTGACAGTCTCACGGGCAATTACCTTGCTTCCAATAGCTGCCTGAATAGGAATCTCGAACTGCTGTCTTGGAATCTCTTCCTTGAGCTTCTCACACATTTTACGGCCTCTCTCCTCAGCATTGCCGGCAAATACAATGAATGAAAGCGCATCAACTTCTTCTTTGTTGATAAGAATATCAAGCTTGACAAGCTTAGAGCGCTCATAGCCCTTCATCTCATAATCAAATGATGCATAACCTCTTGAGCGTGATTTAAGTGCATCAAAGAAATCATATATAATCTCATTAAGAGGAAGGTCATACTTAAGCAGTGCTCTTGTCTGCTCAATATATTCCATTCCATTGTATACGCCTCGTCTTTCCTGACAAAGCTTCATAATAGGTCCGACAAATTCTGTTGTAACCATAATCTCAGCACTTACCATAGGTTCTTCCATATAGTCAATCTCAGACTGATCCGGCATATTAGACGGATTGGTAAGGTCAATCACCTCACCGTTAGTCTTGTGAACCTTATATATAACACCAGGTGCAGTTGTTACAAGGTCAAGGTTATATTCTCTTTCAAGTCGCTCCTGTATAATCTCTAAGTGAAGAAGTCCTAAGAATCCGCATCTGAAACCAAATCCGAGTGCAATAGATGTCTCCGGTTCAAACTGAAGGGCTGCATCATTAAGCTGCAGCTTTTCAAGTGCATCTCTTAAGTCCTGATACTTGGCACCATCTGCCGGATATAATCCGCAGTAAACCATTGGATTAACCTTCTTGTAACCCGGAAGCGGCTTCTCACATGGTCTGTCATTATCTGTAACTGTATCACCAACTCTTGTATCTCTTACATTCTTAATACTTGCTGTGATGTAACCAACCATTCCGGCTGTAAGCTCATCACATGGAATAAAACGGCCTGCACCGAAATATCCAACCTCGACAACCTCTTCTACAGCTCCTGTAGCCATCATTCTTATCTTAGTACCCTTCTTGACAGTACCTTCTTTGATTCTTACAAATATAATAACACCCTTGTATGCATCATACAACGAATCAAATATAAGTGCTGAAAGCGGTGCCGAAGCGTCTCCTGATGGAGACGGAATCTTAGTTACTATCTGTTCAAGAACCTCTTCAATATTAATGCCGTTCTTGGCTGATATAAGTGGGGCGTCATGCGCCTCAATTCCTATAACATCTTCAATCTCTTCAATAACTCTTTCAGGCTCTGCACTTGGAAGGTCAATTTTATTAATTACAGGAAATACATCAAGGTCATGGTCTAATGCAAGATATACATTAGCAAGTGTCTGGGCTTCAATTCCCTGTGCCGCATCTACTACAAGTATCGCACCATCACACGCTGCAAGTGCTCTTGATACCTCATAATTAAAGTCAACATGTCCCGGAGTATCAATAAGATTAAATATATACTCCTGTCCGTCAGACGCCTTATATACAGTTCTTACTGTCTGTGCCTTGATTGTAATACCTCTTTCTCTCTCAAGATCCATGTTATCAAGAATCTGTTCCTGCATCTCTCTTGATGTGAGAAGTCCGGTTTTTTCAATAATTCTGTCAGCCAGTGTTGACTTACCATGATCAATATGTGCAATAATACAAAAATTTCTTATGTTCTTCTGATTAATTCCTGCCATTAATATAACCCCGCTTGTTTTAAATAATCTGTTATGCCATCTGCTATGGCTTGTGCTGTCTTGTCTTTATCAGTTGTTACTTTCTTCAGATCTGACGCATTAGTTATAAAGCCCATATCTATTATTGTGCTTGTACATCTGCTATGGGCATTAATATAATAATTTTCCTTTGCATCCGCAACAGTACCGGTCTTTACACCACGGTTCTTTATGCCGGCTGATGTTTCAAGACTTGAAAGTATCTTTCTCGATAATTCTGCTGCCTCTGTCGGCTTGGTAGTGTGAATATAACTCTCCGCTCCTGATACCGAAGTATCGTTATTATATGAATTCATTCTTAAAGAAATCATTATATTAGCTGATGCTTTATTACATGTATTCACTCTCGCTTCATCAGTTACATCTGTATCAGAGGTTCTTGTAAGAACAACATTTATTCCCTGCTGATTCAGCTTTTCTTTAACAGCAAGAGCCATATCAAGAGTTATATTTTTCTCATTTTTCCCATTGGCACTAAGTCCTGCATCTTTTCCACCTTTAGCAGCATCTATGCATACTGTTATATTTTTTGTTGACTTACTTACATTTTCTTTTTTATCACTACCGCTGTTCGTTCTGGTCTCTGTCTGCGTCTCTTTCTCTGTACCAGAACTGATTTCAACTCCCTTAAAGAAATCGTTATAAATCATCAGTGCTGTTACAAGAATACAAACAAGTGTTGCCAGACCGAATAACTTATCTATTCTAAATGTTCTGTGACCCTTCATTATAGTACTCCATTTATATTTCTTGTACTATTGTCCATAAGGAGGGGGCAAATGTCAACAACTTTTAACCATTTCTTTTCTTAATTGACGCATTATTTTCTTTTCAAGCCTTGAAATATACGATTGTGAAATTCCTAACATATCAGCCACTTCTTTTTGTGTCTTTTCCTCTCCATCCTCTGAGCTTAAACCAAATCTTAAATCAACTATTATTCTCTCACGTTCCGGAAGCTGGTTTATCGCTCTTTTTAACATTTTGCATTCAACCTCTGTTTCAATATCCCTATATATAATATCTTCGTCAGTCCCTATAATATCTGACAAAAGAAGTTCATTTCCGTCCCAGTCAACATTAAGTGGCTCATCTATAGAAACCTCCGCCTTTATCTTGCTGTTTCTTCTAAGATACATAAGAATTTCATTTTCTATACATCTTGATGCATATGTCGCAAGTTTGATGTTCTTGTCCTTATCATATGAATTAATTGCCTTAATAAGTCCGATTGTTCCAATTGATATTAAATCCTCTACTCCAACCCCGGTATTGTCGAATTTCTTTGCAATATATACGACAAGTCTTAAATTATGCTCTATCAGAGTATGCTTTGCCTCTGCATCAGAAGCTGTCCCCAGTGCTTCTATTGCATCCTGCTCCTCGCTTGCCCCAAGTGGTGCAGGCAATATATCTGTTCCTCCGATATAATGTACATCGCCCTGCTTTAATAAACAAAAATTCTTTATAGAAGGCATCACCTTAAACTGAAAATGATCCGCCATCGCAACCTTTACTACCATATTTCTATCCATCCTTTTTATTTTCTTCAAACTCCCGATTCTGCTAACCTGCCATGTCCTTCCCCAAAAGTGCATGGTAGTCCCCATTCTTATTAATCTGCCTCAGAGACATGCCTATAGCAGCATGTTTCTTTGTAACCACATTTTCTCCCTCGTATATATGTATATAATCTGCTGTTATGATTTCCATCATCCCACCTGAATTTCCCACACTGTTATATGGAATCAGATGATACCCAAGCTTTTGTAAGTTATCTATGTCACTGAGAATATCGCTGAAATATGTTCTTTCAACCACTGTAACAGGTCTTCTTCCAACATAATCAATAAGGCTGTTTCCCGTATCGATTATTGCGTCCATTTCAAATTCCCGTTCTGCTACTCCAATCACAATGCGTCTTTTCAAACCATCCGTTATCCTGATAGTTCTAAGTGTCTTAAGCACAATGACAACAACTATAACCGTCACAGTAAGAAAGATTACCAGTTCACTGTCAGACAGAATTACATTTTCAATAAAATACCCTGCAAATGTGTACTTTAACCAATGCATTATCCCACCTGCAAAGAGTGCAGTAAGAATCATTCCTGCACCTGCTTTCAACAGATTCCTCATATAAAGCTTTAATTGTTTTGATGTTTTCAGCTTAAAGTTCTTATTTCCCGAAAGCATTATCATTGACATAATTAATGTTACCGGACCATATGTTATGAACTTTTCAAGCAGTGCAAATCTTAGTGGAATACACACGCATATGACAGCCCATGCAGCTCCTAAAGTGGCAGAAATAATCATTCTGGATATTCTGGCAGAAAATTTAAAAATCCAGTCTGTTATAAGCAGTGCACACAGGTTTGCCACGAAGTTTATTCCAAACAGAACATCTGCATATATAACCGTACCTGTTATCACCTCCTTGTTTTGCGGAGCAAAATCCGAGTCTCTGCGAGGAGAGGGGATTTCACCTCCTTGTTTTGCTTGTTTCCTTGTTACAGGTGAAATTATATACGACAGGGCATGCAAAATTTGTCAAAACAAGAGAGATGCATTAAAAAAAGCCACCAGTTAAACTGATGGCTTTACTCTGACATATTATTAAATTGAATTACTTCTTATTCTTCTGTAAGAAAGTAGGAATTGTAATTCCTCTGTCCTTAACCTGTGGTGTAACAGGTGATGGCTGCTTAAGTCCCGGAAGTGGAGTTTCACTTGATGCAGAAGATGTTCTTGTTGTCTGTGACTGTGAATATGTATACTGTGGCTTAACATTAACAGTTGGTCTTGCTGTCTGTGCCATACCTGCAAATCCTGCCATAGCCTTGTTAACATTACCATCCTCAAGTCCTGTTGCAATAACAGTGATTGTCGCCTGATCTGTAACTGTTTCATCATACATAGCACCGAAGATAATGTTGGCATTATCTCCTGCAAGTTCCTGAACATAGCTTGCTGCTTCATTAGCTTCGATAAGGCTTATATCACCTGAGATATTGATAATAACATGTGATGCACCCTCAATAGTTGTCTCAAGAAGTGGGCTTGTAACAGCCTGCTTAACAGCCTCAATAGCCTTGTCATCACCAGTTGCTGTACCAATACCGATATGTGCAACACCCTTGTCCACCATAACAGTCTTAACATCAGCAAAGTCAAGGTTGATAAGACCAGGTACATTGATAAGGTCTGTAATTCCCTGAACTGCCTGCTGTAATACTTCATCAGCCTTCTTTAATGCCTCTGGCATAGTTGTTCTTCTGTCTACTATCTCTAAAAGCTTGTCATTAGGAATAACAATTAGTGTATCTACATTCTCCTTAAGCTTCTCAATACCTGATTCAGCGTTAGCCATTCTTGTTCTTGCCTCGAACTTAAAAGGCTTTGTAACAACACCTACTGTAAGGATTCCCATATCCTTAGAAATCTTGGCTACTACAGGAGCTGCACCTGTACCGGTTCCGCCACCCATACCACATGTAACGAATACCATATCAGCGCCCTTAATTGCCTGTGTAAGTTCCTCAACATTTTCCTCTGCTGCCTTCTCACCAATTTCAGGCTGTGCACCTGCACCAAGTCCCTTAGTAAGCTTCTCACCAATCTGAATAGCAGTAGGAGCCTTACATAATGTAAGTGCCTGGCTATCAGTATTAATACCAATAAACTCAACTCCACTAATATTCTCATCTATCATTCTGTTAACAGCGTTATTACCTGCTCCACCTACACCAACAACTATAATCTTTGCTGATGACTCCTGGTCATTAGTCATTATCTCTAACAAGGTTGTTGCCTCCTTCAATCTCTAAAAATTGCACTACATAATATATTATAATCTTTTCCTTAAAATATCAACCGTTTTTTCACTTTTCACGCTTAAAAATTATAGAGCTTTCATCCCCATTATAATCATCAAGATACAGCGTTCCCTTAAGCGTTCCAAACTTGACTGATAACTGCTTTAACTCAAAAAGCCTGTCCGTAAAATCCTTGCTGCTGCCAAGGCTTACCTTCACGTCTCCCATATACAGGGTAATATTATATGACGAGTCAAAATATACCTTATCAACATTGATGTCATATTTATCAAAACTCTGCGTAAGTTCCAGAATTGTATTATATATCTCAGAATTTCCGGCATCCAGTTTTGTATTAATAACAATAGAATTAAAATTAAGACCATCTATCTCTGGAACATTCTCATATAAATCTGTAGAACTTTCCACAACAATTCCATCTTTGTCAAAATACATATTGCATCCCATATACCTGACATAACCTACAATTGCCTTTTCATATACTGTTACATATAATTTATCAGGCCAGTCCGTCTCAACATCATATTTCTGTATAAACGGTATCTGTGTATCCTTCTGCCCGAACAGCTTGAAATACAACAGATTTACATAATCTCCGCCAAATATATATTTTTTAAGTTCCTCATCCGAATAATGAGTTGAACCAACAAACTCTATAGAATCAGCTTCAAACACCTTATATGTAACACCAAAAAGTGTTCCGGCAGCAACTGCAATAACTGCAATTATAATAAGGACTTTCTTTCTTCTTCTGCCCCGCCTTTTCTTCTGGCTTACATTGTTACTATTCTTACTACCCATTATCTTTCCAACTTGATCTGACTGCTTATATTAAATACAACACCAAGTTCAAGCAGTAAAAATACTGCCGCCGTACCACCATAACTTATAAATGGCAGAGATACTCCGGTATTAGGTATTGTATTAGTTACTACCGCTATATTAAGAATCACCTGTATTGCAATATGTGCAAATACACCTGTTGCCAGCATTGAACCGAATAAATCCGGAGCATTCTGTGCTATATGGTTAATTCTCCATAACATAACCACAAAAAGTGCAATCAGGCAGAATGCACCGAAAAGTCCAAGTTCTTCACATATAACTGAAAATATCATATCATTCTGTGACTCAGGAATATATCCAAGCTTCTGAAGACTCTTTCCAAGTCCTTTTCCAAAAAGTCCTCCTGAACCTATGGCATACAACGCCTGAACCGTCTGATATCCCTTATCATCAATATACTTCTCAGGATTAAGCCATACAAGCACACGGTTTAATCTGAACTTCCCTGTCAGGTTTCCTGACACTGCCATCTTCTTTATCCATGAATAAAACGCACCAAAAGCAACTGTTGCCAGTCCCGTCAGTGCAACATATATCTTATATCCAGGATATGCAACAAATGTCATGACAACCGAAATAAGTGCCACAATAAGTGCGCTACTCATATTAGAAGACAACACATAAACAAGCAGTGCAGGAGCAAAACCAGCTATTATACATATCACTATAACAGTCTTGAATTTCTTTATGTTCTGACCGGCTCTGACTATAAGAAGGGCCGTCATGGCAATCGTTCCAATCTTTACAAGCTCTGCCGGCTGGAACTGTCCAAGTCCCGGAACCCTTATCCATCTTGTAGCTCCGTTTCTTGTAATTCCAAGCGGAGTCTTTAAAAGGAACATGCAGAGAAGTCCGCCTATGTATATCACAACTGCAAACTTTTTAAGATAATGATAATCAAATATCTTGGTTTCAACCACCATTAAAACAAAGCCTATTATAGTGAATATAAGCTGTTTTCTGAAATAAAACTCCGGATCACCTTCTTCAATCTGTGCTGTGTAAGAGCTTGTGCTGTAAATCATAGTAAGTCCGAAGCCAACTATGAATACAAGTACAAAAAGAAGCGTGTAATCAAAGTAAAATCCATATTGTTTTCTCTTTTTTCTGTTTCTGTTATTCCTGCTATTTCTATTCCCCGGCATAAAGCACCGCCTTTTTTATAGATTATTTACAAGGTCTTTGAATATTCTTCCTCTCTGTTCGTAGTTATCAAACATTCCCCAGCTTGCACATGCCGGAGATAAAAGAACAGCATCACCGCTCACTGCATTCTTGGCACATATATCTACTACCTGTTCCATTGAGTCAGCATACTCGATATTCTCAAAGCCATATTTCTTACATGTATCAGCAATCTTGACACTTGTCTGTCCTATAAGTACAAGAAGCTTAACCTTATCCTTGAATGCCTTTACATAAAGGTCGAATTCAGAGCCTTTATCATAGCCTCCTCCAATAAGAATTGTAGGCTTAACCATAGCCTCAATAGCCTTAACTGCTGCTTCAGGATTAGTTCCCTTGGAATCGTTATAATAATCAACACCATTCTTGGTTGCAACGTACTCAATTCTATGTTCAACAGCCTTAAACTTCTTAACCTGCTCAATTATGATATCATCAGGAATACCAGCAGCCTTAGTCATGGCAATCGCTGCGCATACATTTTCATAGTTATGCTTTCCTAAAAGATTCATGTCATGTACATTTAACATATCATAATCGTTAGTTCCGTCTGTATACTTAATCATTTCACCATCAACATACGCTCCGACTGACGGCTTTCTTTCACTTGAAAACCATACAACATTGGCCTTGCACTCAGGCGCAAAGTCTGTAAGATACTTATCCTCAAGATTAAGTACACATGTATCTGCCTTAGTCTGGTTCTCGCTTATTCTTTCCTTAGTCCATGCATAACACTCCATTGTATGGTGTCTGTTAAGATGGTCAGGAGTAATATTAAGAATTGCAGATACAATCGGATGGAATTCATGTACTGTCTCTAACTGGAAGCTGCTTATCTCAGCAACTGTATATGATTCCTCACTTGTCTTTAACACTTCACCTGTATAAGAATTACCTATATTTCCAACGACAAAAGTTTTCTCATTATAAGCAGCAACTATCTGTCCAACAAGTGCTGTAGTTGTAGTCTTTCCGTTAGTTCCTGTGATTGCAATAATCTTACCCTTGTCATAATTATAAGCAAGTTCAATCTCGCCCCATACAGGTATTCCCGCATTCTTAAATGTAAGCACTATCGGACTGTCAATAGGAACACCCGGGCTTATTACAAGCAGGTCAATTCTGGAAAGAAGTGCCTCATCAAATGCTCCGATGATAATCTCTGCCTTGTTATCTCCTAACTTCTCCTGCACCTTCTGTCTGTCAAGCTTTTCATTGCCATCATACAGTATGCAGTCAGCACCAACTTTATTCAAAAGGTCTACAGCTCCAATACCGCTGATACCTGTTCCTACGACCATCACTGTCTTATTCTTTAAATCCATTGTCGTTTACTTCCTTTCATACAAAATGTATACAAAAATATATTACTATCAATCACTGTTTTTTTCAAGCTGAACTGACCTCTCTATGCCAAGATACGGCAATATATTTTCATACAGTGTCTTAACAACAGGAGCTGCAATTGTTCCTCCATAATATACGCCTGTCGGTTCATCAATTAAGCACATCGCTATAACCTGTGGATTATCAGCAGGAGCAAAGCCTATGAATGATGAAATATACTTTCCTGAACCTCTTGGCAGCTTCTGTGATGTTGCTGTCTTTCCTCCGATTGAATACCCCTCAATATATGCCTTTGTTCCACCGCCTTCAGAGACAACTCCTTCAAGAATCTGTTTCATCATCTCACTTGTCTGTGATGATATTGCCTCCTCTTCTGTTGAATATGCGAACTCATTAACCACTGAGCCATCAGATGAACTTGTATATAAGCCAAAATGTGGTGTTACAAGCTTTCCTCCATTAACAATCGCAGCAACAGCTCTTAACATCTGCACCGGCGTTATCTGGAATGACTGTCCGAATGACATTGTTGCAAGCTCAACTGCACCTACATTTTCCTTCTTATGGATAATCGTTCCCGCCTCTCCTGAAAGATCTATTCCTGTCTTTGCAAGAAGTCCAAGCTTACCCATGTACAGATACATATTATCAGTACCGACTCTTCTGCCCCATTCAACAAATGCCGGATTACACGAGTTATACACCGTATGCGTAAAATCCTGTGTTCCATGTCCTGTTGTCTTGTGGCATCTTATTCTTCTGTCTGATACAACAGTTGCACCTGAACATGTGAAAGAATCATTTAACCCCACCACGCCCGTCTCAAGTGCCGCTGTTGCTGTAACAGTCTTAAATATCGAACCCGGCTCGTATGTATCATTAATGCAGAAATTCCGCCACATATTATTAAGAAGATCCATCTTATCCTTCTGCGCCTCTTCCTCATCAGGCTCATAATTAAGCTCATATGGAGAATTAAGGTTATATTCAGGAACATTTGCCATAGCAAGCATCTCGCCATTATCCGGACGCATTACAATTATGCTTACCCGTTTTGCTTCCTTCTTAACCATAGTCTCCCATGCAAGCTGCATGGCATATTCCTGTATATTGACATCAAGCGTTGTATACAGGTCCTGTCCGTCAACCGGTAGAACACGGTCTTCACGGCTGCCCTTTATCTCAATCCCACCTGCATCAGACAGTGTAAGAATCTGACCGTTAGTACCTGACAGATATGTGTCATACTTAGCTTCCAGTCCAAGTATTCCCTGATTATCAGCACCAGTAAAGCCAAGCACTTTGGAAGCCAGTTCATTATACGGATATACACGCTTATAATCCTCGTCAATCTTGACACCCGGCAGGTCGTATTCCCTTATTGCATCTCCGATATCCTTTGCCACATTTGTCTTAATATATTCCATAGAGGATACTTTCTTTACTTTCTTAGTTACTTCCTCCACATCCATATCAAGTTCTCCTGCAAGCACTTTTATAACCTTGTCTTCGTCCTCTATCTGACTATGTATTACAGAAACTGTACATACCACTTCATTTGCTGCAAGTATTTCGCCATTTCTGTCAAGAATCCTTCCCCTCTTTGCCTTAATTCTTCTCTCCCGTTGATGAAGCTCATCAGCCTTCTGCATATAATATTCTGACTTTGTTGTCATAATAACCCCAAGTCTTACACTCTCAAGAATACACACAAGTAATACAGCCGCTATCATAAATACAAGCTTTTTTCTATGACCGGTACCAAGCCAGCCAAATGTGTCATCTGCTTTCATTATTAAATAACCCCGCTTTAGTCTTCTACATTTTATGAGAAGCAAAGCAGGGTTATTCTACTTATTATTACTTAAATTTTAGTTGTTGTTATCCTGTGATAATGTAGATGCCGGTATATCTGTAACCCCTGATTCATCAGGCATTGAGCCGGGATCTACATAAGGTGCATCTGTATCCTTATATATATTCATATATGGTAACAGTTCTTCCATTATATCTCTTGCAAGATAAAGTTCATCATAAGTTGTACCTGAAGTTCCTGTAGTTCCATCTGGTTCATCCAGAACGACATATATTGCAAACTTAGGATCATCCGCTGGAGCATGTCCTATAAATGAAATAATCCATTTAAGGTCATCTCTGTTACCCTTCTGCGCAGTTCCTGTCTTACCAGCTATAGAATATCCATCTATAGCTGCACGGTGGGCTGTTCCCTTAGAAACTGTGTTTTCAAGATATTTTCTTAAATATTTTGATGTAGATGCAGTAACTGTCTGCTTTACAAGAATCGCTGAATTATCCTTTACAACTTCTCCATTGGCAGACTCTATTCGTTTAACAATATGTGGCATATAGTATTTACCATCATTAATAATTGAACAATATGCCGATATCATCTGAATCATATTAACATTAATTGTCTGTCCAAATGAATTACATGCTGCATCAATTGTAGTCATATTATCTTCCGTATATGTAATACCGGTTGTCTCTCCCGGAAGATCAATTCCTGTTCTTGCACCAAATCCAAACAATTTTTCATACTGCGCAAATCTTACATTTCCAAGTTTTATTGCAATATTAATCATGTATGGATTACATGAATTTTCCAAAGCCTCCGATAATGTCAGTACACCATGGCTTCCGGTTGTACTATATGAATGACATTTAATCTTATCTGGTCCAACCATTTCAAAGCCTTTGCACTCATATGTATCACCATCATGCACTACGCCCTCTTCTAATCCGGCTGCTACAGTAAATGGCTTAAATGTCGAACCTGGTTCATATGATTCTGACACGCAAAAATTAGTCCATAATTTGTATAATGCATTTGTCTTTTCAGTATCAGACATAGCTGCAAGCTCTTCATCTGTATAAATTTCTGATAAACTTCTTGGATTATTAAGATCAAACTGTGGATAGCTTGCCATTCCAAGAATTTCTCCATTCTTAGGATTCATTACAATTACTGCCGTATTCTTTGAAGGCTTTTCTTCATTATAGGCAATAATATGCTTTTCTATATAAAGACTGAATATGTAGTCAATAGTTGTTACAATATTATTACCATTGACAGCTGCTTTTGTTGTCTCTACAGCATTAAGATCTTCATCAACATAACTGTAAGTAACACCATCTGTTCCCGTAAGTTCATCATCATACTGGCTTTCAAGTCCCAGTTCACCGCCATTGACATTAGAGGCAAAGCCTATTATATCACAGGCCAGTGTACTGAACGGGTATTTTCTTACATAGCTTTCCTCAAACCACACACCATTTATATTATTGCTCTTATCTGACTTAAGTTCATTAAATTCTGCTATCTCATTAGATGTCAGTTCTTTTAATAATTTCTGATACTGGCTTGTTGGATTGTCATTTATTATCTTTTTTACATTATCTTTATCTAATCCAAAACATTTAACAAGTGCATTTATTGTACTGTCAAGATATTTACCATCTTCGGATGTAACACTTTTCACATCAAGTATAAGATTGTATACCTTCTCACTATATGCAAGAACTGTTCCATCACTGGCAGTTATGTTACCTCTCATATACGGAATCGTTGTTGATGTATATGTCTGATGGTTAAGCACAGCCTGGGAATATTCCTCTCCATGAGTATAATTAATCATAAATATTCTTATACCTAATGCCAGTAATAATACAAATACTATTATAAACGCTACATTTATTCTTCTGTGTGTCCTCTTAAGCACAGCGCGTTTTCTGCGCATCATTTTCTTTCTTTTTGCTTCACTGGTATTGTCCATATATTTATCTGTCCTTTATATACACTTTCCACACATTTTTCTGTTAATCTGCAATATCTTTATACTGTTTTACATATTCACTTTCTTTAGAATCATAATTAATAACCTGGCTTCTGTTAGGGTATACCATACCAAGTTCATTAACAGCAGTATCATATATTGCATTGTAATCTATGCTTGCGTTAATTTCTGCTTCATGACTGTTATTTTCAGCTTTGATTGAATTAAGCTGGTTCTGAAGTTCAACTACTGTTGCATTATTAGCTTTAATATCTGCCTGAAGATTAAGATACTGGTAGCATATTGCAAATACTGCTGTTGCACATAATGCAAGAACAGTTGTATAGATAAGATTTATTCTGTTATTTCTTCTTATCTCTCTCCTTCTTAGTCTTCTCTCCTGCTCCTGTTCTTCATGTCTTGCAGGATTATATGGACGTACTTCTGGAGCTGCTGTTTCAAGTTTTCTCACGGCACTTCCATACTGATATCCGGTATATCTGTTTATTCTGTTGTTTACTGTTCTTCTACTCTCCAAAATTTTCCCCTCCATATATTATTTATATTCTTTCAAATACCCTCAGCTTAGAGCTTTTTGATCTCTGATTCTCGTTCAGTTCCTCATCCCCCGGAACAATAGGTTTTCTTGTAATAACCTTTCCCTTGGATTTCTTTCCGCACACACATACCGGAAAATCCGGTGGGCATGTACATGGATTCTCGTTGTTTCTGAATCTTGCTTTCACTATTCTGTCTTCAAGCGAATGAAATGTTATAATACACAGACGCCCCTGTGGATTAAGCCTGTCTATCATCATATCAATAGAATTCTCCAGAACATCAAGTTCCCTGTTAAGTTCAATTCTTATAGCCTGATATGTTCTTTTTGAAGGATGTCCGCCTGTTGCCCTCACCTTGGCTGGAATAGAAGCCTTAATAATTTCATTCAGTTCAAATGTTGTCTCTATCGGCTTTTCTTTCCTTGCCGCAACTATGTGCTTTGCTATATTCTTTGCAAATCTGTCCTCTCCATAATCTCTTATGATTCTGAAAAGTTCCATCTCACTATATGTATTAACAAGATCCTTAGCTGTCATCTCCTGTCTCTGATCCATTCTCATATCAAGAGCAGTATCTACATTATATGTAAAACCTCTGCTTGCTGTATCCAGCTGATATGATGAAACTCCTATATCAAGAAGAATGCCATCAACTTTATCAATCCCAAGTTCATCAAGGACCTTGTCCATATTACAGTAATTATTTCTTACAATAGTAACTCTGTCTGAGTAATCTTTAAGTCTCTCTGTTGCTGCTGCAATAGCATCAGCATCCTGATCTATGCCGATTAGTCTGCCTCCACCGGATAGTCTCTTTACTATTTCATATGAATGTCCTGCGCCGCCTAAAGTTCCATCAACATATACGCCATCAGGTTTAATATTCAGATTTTCAATTGTCTCATTCAAAAGAACTGATTTGTGCTTAAACTCCATAATAAACCTCTTATCCGCATACTATTATATTGAGAAACCAAGACTCTCCATATTAGCTGCAACCTCATCCATATCATCATCATATGTACTGATACTCTCAGTCCAGCGGTCTTTGCTCCAGATTTCAATTCTGCTTGCAACACCAACTAAAACTACGTCTTTTTCCAAACCTGCAAACTCGCGTAACACTGATGGAAGAAGTATTCTGCCCTGCTTATCCACCTCTACGGAAGCTGCTCCTGCAAGAAAGAATCTTGTAAACTGTCTTGCATTCTTATTGGTAAGTGGTAATGTCTGTAATTTCTCTTCGAATTTCTGCCATTCGTCATTAGGATATACAAATAGGCAGTTATCAAGACCTTTGGTAACTACGAATTCGTCTCCCAGAACCTCACGGAATTTAGCTGGTACGATCAGTCTGCCTTTAGCATCTATTGTATGGTTGTATTCGCCCATCAACATAACCGCCGCACCCCACTTTCTACCATTAGGCTCCACTTTCCACCACTTTAAGGTCAATTTTATACTTAAACCCTATAAAAAACAACCCCTTTTTTCTTTTATCAACATTACAATCCCAGTATTTACCAGTACATTTACCCGTTTTCATAAAAGAATTCCTTTATATTGTGTTGTGCATATATCCGCCCCTACAATATGTTGTTTTATATATTTGTGCATATATCCGCCCCTACAATATGTTGTTTTATATATTTATAATTTATTAACAATTA
>QRVH01000110.1 GCA_003458705.1 Eubacterium sp. AF22-9
TGTATTTTCAAGCTTTTCATCACCTGCAACATATACAACATCTTCAGGCATATCATACGAATCCCAATCATAAAAATGTAAATAATAATCTGCAAAACATGTCTGGCCATTGGAAAAAGTCTTATTAAATGTTGAAACAGCATGTGTCATTATTAATTGCGGAATAAAATACATCACATAAAACAATGGATTTTTAAAAGCTTTTTCATAATAATCCCCCGTTTCTATCTGCTGAAAACAAGCTTCCTTCTATATGGATAAAAAGAATATACTAATGTTATTGTCGAAGAATCGAGCTTATCAAGATTATTTTGATCTAACTGTGATGCCCCGATATAAGCCCGTAGTTTCATCTCTTTTGTCTCATGAGGCAGCAATGTACAATGTCTTGATCCTGAACCAATCGGTATTGCACCATTAAATGCATTCAGTTCCTCTGATACGAATATAAAACTTGGAGTATAGTCTGCCACTTCTTCAGTTGTATTCTCTATTGATATTGTAAGCACAACTATTCTGCATTTATCTTTCTTTTCATCTTTAACCTTAGAATATTCTGATGAAATTTGTGAATATTCATCTATTGTACATACCTGATAGCTAAGCGGTTTAACAATAACTCCGTCAATATCTGCAGGATTATCAATCGTATAACTCTTATCTTCCGCTTTAGGAAATTGAATATTAATTCTTATAATCATTGCTGTACATATAACTACAACAACACTGCATATTATTAATGCAATTACTTTACAACGCTTCATTTTCTGCTCCTTTCCTAAAGAATATCAACATACTCACTCCAATAATAATTAACGGTTCCAGTATGAATCCTATAAGTGCCTTGTTAGGAAGGAGATATGAAGGACTAAGATATACCATAGGATTAAAACTTGTTATGCCAAGATAATTCTTACTAAGTGTTGAAATAACTCCGACACCATAATAAGCAACAAATGGCGACACAATAACAAGAAAAACATTATTAAATGTAAATGAAACCGCAAGCGAAACAACTGAAAAAGCACCGCCATATATAAAGAACTGCACTATATATATAAGCACATAAATCATTGTGTGGTCGCAAAAGAGATTAGACATTATTGATTTTCCTGTTCCAATGAATAACCCATTTTCGACTGGCGGCAGTGCTGGAATAAACATCATTGTTGCAATCAGATTAATTAAGACAGGTAAAAATACAAGCATTCCTCCGATAACAAATGTTGTTATAAATTTAGCTGCATGCACTTTATTTTTAGACATACGGCTGTAATACTGTAAAATGTACTGATTCTTGTTGTCTCTTACAAAAAATCCACAATAAGGCAATGCCGAATAAAGCATGCATACATATAAATATGCTGTTGCAAATGGCTCATATCCAACAAAATTACCCATCCATGAATTATATACTGAAAACGGATATGAAGCTGCATTTCCAGTGAATCCTTTTAATACATCCATATGCGGTACGGCTTTATTAATAAAAGAACCAGCAGCTAATGCTATACCAATTGCGAGACATATATAAAATGCTTTGCTTTTAAATGCTCTCTTAAATTCAATCCGTAATAAAATTCTTAAATCATGCATATCTAAATACCTGCCTCCTTTATAAAGTTATCCTTCATCTTGAATGTCATTCAATTCTATTAAAATTCCTGAATAATCACTTGGATCAAATATATATCCAAATGATCCAAACATATAATAATTTAATTCAGGTTTAAAATATCCCGTTCCAGCTACATACCATAAATCCTGCTCACAATTTGCCTTTATTCTTACTATATCTCTGTGATTAGTTTCTCCCTGAAAGCACAATTCTTTATCTATCAAATGCAAGCTCGTTGCACCTGGTCTTATTCCCTCATCTGGCTTTCCATATACAAAGCATGTACTCATATTCAAATCTTTATCTTTATTTCCATCATTTTTTATATGAACTTTAATCCATAATATCTTTTCTCTGCTATCTTCAACTTTTCCCTCTGGATATATGCTCTTTAATTCTGCTTTACATGACTCTAATACATCATCATCTAATACTTTATCAGCATAATCCACATTCGTAGTCATGTGTGCTTCTGTAACCGAACACTCCATTCCTCCCCAATTATACACCTCATTCATTTTAATAAATTTAAGACTTCCATTATTATTCTTTAATGCCACTGCTGTTTGTCCAGTTACTGTTTCAAAATCATCAAATGAAGGTTTTTCTTCATGATACTGCGTCTCTGCCTGTCCCTCGGTATTTGTCTCATATTCATATTTATACACATATGTATTACTTTCTTCTATTTCCTTTGCTTTATCAACAGACTGCGTTGTGCACCCGCACAACGCAGTCATTAAGAATAAGCTGGAAATAATTGTGACCTTATTACTCTTCATAATTACTCTACCTTCTCATATTACTCTTAAAAAATCAGCCTTCATCCTTAATGTCATTCAATTCTATTAAAACCCCTGAATAATCACTTGGATCAAACATATATCCAAATGAACCATACATATAGTACTTGGTTTGTTCATCATAATAAATATACTTAATGCATACCATAAATCCTGCTCACAGTCTGCCTTTATTTTACTATATCTCTGTGATTAGTTTCTCCCTGAAAGCACAATTCTTTATCTATTAATATACATGTCACTGATGGTTTATTAATCACCTCCTGATATTTCTTCTGCTCCATCT
>QRVH01000111.1 GCA_003458705.1 Eubacterium sp. AF22-9
ATTTTCCCCCATATTTAAGATATTCTTGTTGAAAATAGTAAATATTTGCTATAAAATAGAGATAGTTTATTTTCGTGATAAAATACTTCACTAACTTAACAATTTTATATTTTATAGGAGATTATTCTATGAACTACGATGCTAATGTTTTTAAAGCCAAGGCTAATATTAAAGCCCGTCGGATATGGCTTGTTTTCTCACTCCTTTTGACCGCCAATTATGGTACTGATGCAGCTAATGGAATCTATCCAAAAAGCAGCTACATAATATTTGTTGCACTTTGCTGGATACCTTTCTTTATTGGAGAATTATTTTTCAGAATCAAGGGAAAAGCAACTGATGCGTACAGATTATGTCTTGTTATTGGTTATGGTATTTTCTATACATTTGTAATATGCACAACTGATTCTCCGATTTCATTCACATACATTCTCCCGGTTATGAGTCTTCTCGTTCTATATAAGAACAAGAAATTCATGATTAACTGCGGTATTGCTAATGTACTCTCTGTTATTGTCAGTGATGTGTACAGATATGTTGTTCTCGGATGCAGGTCTGATGCAGATATGAAGAATTACCAGTTACAGGTTGCATGTCTTCTTTTATGCTACATCTGCTATGTTATGTCTATCAGACACCTTAATGAATCCGATGGTGCTTTGAATGGAAGTATTAAAGCTGATCTTGACAGAGTTGTTTCAACCGTTGAGAAGGTTAAGACTTCCAGTAATTCTATTATGAGTGGAATTACTGTTGTACGCGAACTGGCTTCAGAGAATAAGCATGGTTCTGATGTTATCATGCTTGGCATGAATGAACTTTCAAGCAATAATGAAGATTTAAGAAGCCATACTGCTTCTTCCACTGATATGACAACTGACATAAGCTCACAGGTTGAACATGTTGCCCAGCTTATTGACGATATGGTAAGCCTTACTTCTGAATCACAGGAGCATGCATACACAAGCTCAAGCGACCTTGAAAACCTTATTACAACAGCAACTACAATGTCTGAGCTTTCTTCAGAGGTTGAGCATATCCTGCATGATTTTGAATCAGAATTCAAGACTGTTAAAGACCAGACAAGTGCTATTGACAACATATCCAGCCAGACCAATCTTCTTGCCCTCAATGCTTCTATTGAAGCTGCAAGAGCCGGAGATGCAGGTAAAGGCTTTGCTGTTGTAGCTGAACAGATTCGTGCATTAAGCACAGAAACCAAGACTTCTTCCAGTGAAATACAGAGTGCATTAGACCGTCTTGCTGTAATCTCTGATAAAATGCTTTCTTCTATTGGTGAAACTTTATCACTTATCCAGGTTACTCTTGACAAGATTACACAGACAAGCGAAAGTATCAGTCTTATCACATCTGATTCTACTCAGATTGAAGACCATATACATATAATTGATACAGCCATTAAAGATGTTGAATCCGCTAACAAGCAGCTTGTAAGCAACATGTCCCAGGTATCAGACATCGTTAATACAATGACAGAATGTATCACAAGTTCAAAAGATATAAGTAGCAGAATCGTTAGTAAATACGATGAAAGTGCTACCAACATCAACAATATGGAGAATACAATACAGGCTCTTATGTGTGAGCTTGGTGTTGGCGGATTCATGGGTATTGAGGATATCAAGACAGGCATGAAGGCTTCTGCCATACTCAAAGGCACTCATGGTGAAAATGTTGAATATCACGGAACCATTAAGACTCATAATGACAACTGTATAACTCTTGAACTTGAGAAGGCACTGCCTGCAGTTAATTCAGTAATTGAATGTGACATGTTAGTAACAGTTGGCAATGTAATATACCGTTGGGAAAACGCTAAGATTGCAGCTGACAAAAAAGACTCTGCAACAACAGGTGTTGTTACAATCATGACAAGACCGCAGATTCTTAACCGCCGCAAATATCCTAGAATTGATATGAACAATCACTGTACAATTACAGTAAAGGGTACAGATGAAACATTTGAAGGAAAACTTGATAATCTGAGTGCCAATGGTTTTGCATTCCTCTCGAAAGACAGATTTTTCTCAAATAACAAAGGCAAAATCGTTACTGTTTCAATTGATAATTTTGATTTGCCTGCACATTCTGTATTAGAAGGTCAGATTATAAGATGCTCTGATAATGACGGCGTCTACATAGTAGGCTGCCAGATGCCAGAGGATAACTACTATATAATGGAATATGTTGAACATCTTCTTCGTACACAGAAGAATAAATAATAAAATAATAGTCAAGCTGGGATACACATCCATGCTTGACTATTATATAGTAGTCTATGAAGACTAAAGAATTGCCTTGGGACGAAACCATATGTCTGGAGCTGTTAGAAGGTAAAAATTTTTAAGTATACATTAATTAATTTTATGCAGAATTTTAATCAACACAATATATACATTTTGGATAATCATAGCATTTTATTATTTCTTTAATTATATGGTAAAAATCAACACAATATATACATTTTGGATAATCATAGCATTTTATTATTTCTTTAATTATATGGTAAA
>QRVH01000112.1 GCA_003458705.1 Eubacterium sp. AF22-9
CAAGCTCAATAATTCTTATTCCCCTGTCCTCTGATTCATATTTATCCATAAGATTGTGTACTATCTTAACAGTTGTATCCACATCCTGTTCAATGGCATCTGCAAGCTTACTCACTTCCCCAAGAATCACCTAATGTCATATCAGATGCTCTCTCTAATGACGCAAACTCGAATTCATAATAATTCTCTGTATAATCTATAGCTTCTAAGAAAGCACATGTGTAATGATCTGTAACCCTTCAGTCTGTCACACCGTTTCCCACAAAACAGGAACAAAGAATTGCTATAAGGATCAAGCTCATATGCATCTCTTACTATTGCCATCAGACCATCTATGCTACGCCTCATATCGGTATATCATGAAACAAGATAAATCTTTGCCACTCCGGACAACTCGCCTAACATATCTGTTGCAGCACATTAAGCGTTGCTGCAATAATTCTGCTGACAGCAGAATTATTTATAGCAATTAAATACCCATTGAATTCAATCCTAATATCTGATTTATCATCAGAACAATTAGGAATAGAGTAGTTATTATCTTTTAATTCATTGTAGTGAATTGGTACAACTTCCTGTTTTTCATGTACAGGAACTGCAACAGCTACATTATTGCATGCTGCCATTCTTAATCTCTTAACATTATAATAAAAAGAACTTGTTGAGATATGGTTCATTCTGCACCATTCATAATCTGACAGACCGCTTACTCTGCAGGTCTGTATAATTTCAGTCCAATATTTGTCACTCTCAGATTTATTCATATCCGAATCCTCCATAAATTTATTTGGAGTAAAATGATACAAAAGTCTTATGATAATTTGAAGTGAAATGCTACAACTTTTGCAATCCAGATCAGGATTTAGAGTATAATGCTCCAACTGTCCTAATCTTACGCCTAAATTTGAAGGATTTCTCTACGGTGGGTTATGTAGCGCTTACCAAATATCGTGAAATCCTAAGATTATCCAACTTGGGATTTCACGATATTTGGTCATAATGGTGACCTCCTTCATAATAGATTTACACAACGATTGTGTATTATTCTATTATAAAACAAGTGGCTCATTGGGGTGCAGATTATTCAATTAGCTGCCTTTATTTCTACGATTGCTAAATCATTCTTTACCATTCTTTCCACTAATTCCTGGAATGATATTTCTCTTTCCCATCCAAGTTCCTTTTCTGCCTTTGCAGGGTTTCCGATAAGAAGTTCTACTTCTGCCGGTCTGAAGAAATCAGGGTTGACCCTAAGAACTACCTTGCCTGTCTTCTTATCCTTTGCTACCTCATTAACGCCTTCGCCTTCAAATTCAACTTCAATTCCTGCTGCTGCAAATGCTGTCTGTGCAAATTCTCTTACTGTTCTTGTCTCATTTGTTGCAATTACATAATCGTCCGGCTTATCCTGCTGTAATAATAACCACATGGCTCTTACATAATCCTTTGAATGTCCCCAGTCACGCTTTGCATCTAAGTTACCAAGTTCTACATGATCCTGTACACCAAGCTTGATTCTTGCTACTGCATTAGTAATCTTTCTTGTTACGAACTCAAGTCCTCTTCTCTCACTTTCATGGTTGAAAAGAATACCTGAACATGCATACATGTCATAGCTTTCTCTGTAATTCTTAGTAATCCAGTGTCCGTAAAGCTTAGCTACACCATATGGGCTTCTTGGGTAGAATGGTGTCTCCTCTGTCTGTGGAATTGCCTGTACCTTACCAAACATCTCTGATGTTGAGGCCTGATAGAATCTGCACTCTGGCTTAACAGTTCTTATAGCTTCAAGCATGTTAGTTACACCGATGGCATCAATATCTGCTGTTGTACATGGTGTATCCCATGATGTTGCAACAAATGACTGTGCTGCAAGGTTATATACTTCATCAGCCTGTGATATTCTCATTGCTGTTATAAGTGAAACAATATCCTGCATATCTGCATAGATGAACTTAATCTTGTCCTTAATATGGTCAACATTACCATAATCTACAACACTCTTTCTTCTCATAAGACCATATACATTATAGCCCTTTTCAAGAAGCAGTTCAGCTAAATATGAACCATCCTGACCTGTTATTCCTGTGATTAATGCATTTTTCATTTTTATTTTCTCCATTATATAAATTTATAAATAAACTATTTTAATC